>NZ_JBHVAL010000027.1:0-29412 GCF_042667405.1 Paenarthrobacter sp. NPDC057355
TGACCGCCGCCGGCCGAACCCGTCCCGCGAAGTTCGATGTGGCCGGCGTTGACGGTCTCGTGCTGCGGCACGGTGACACGATCATGACCAGAAACAACGACTCGATGCTTGGCATTGCCAACCGCGAAACTTATACCGTGCACACCACGCACGCCGACGGGTCGATCACCGTCAGCCAGGGCAAAGGCAAAGAGATGATTCGCCTGCCCAAAGAGTACGTAGCCGAATATGTTCACCTCGGCTATGCGTCCACGGAATACGGCGCTCAGGGTGCTACGGAAACCACGGGGGCCGGGTTGCTCGACGTCTCTTCGACCGCCGGTGGCACCTACGTTGCCGCCACTCGTGGTCGGGAAGCGAACACCCTGCACCTGGTGGCCGCGTCCACTGAAGACGCACAGGCGCAGTTCGTGGACATCATGGGCCGTGACACCGCTGACCGTGGCATTGAAGTCGCCCAGGAAGCCCTCGCCCGCGAGATCGACGGACTGGACCTGTCCATGCCGCAGGTACCGGCCAGCGTCCCCCAACGGATTGAGCAGCCCCAGAACAGCCCGGACTCTTCGCCGGCCATTCAGGAAAACCCGGAAACCGTCCAGAGCGCGCAGGGGCGGGACCCAGAGGTGTCCCCGGCATCAACGGATACCGCGGCCGATACACAGCTGCGAGAGCGCCGCGTAGCGGCCGAGACGCGCACCTACGAGCGCAAGCTCGCCGCCTGGGAGTCCCGCCGTGCCGCATATGAGGCCAAGCACGGCTACACCCCGGAGACGTGGCAGCAACTCAACAGCCAGGCCGTTGACGCGCACCGGGAGGCCAAGGCCCACCGTGAGACGATAGAACACAACGTCGCCTCGCTCGCGGAGCAGGGATTGCGAGTTGACCATGCCCAGCTGGCCGCTCAGATCAGCACTGCGCGCCGGGATCTGGATCAAGTCGGCCTGTTCGGCAGGAACGCTGCCCGCCGCGCTCTCGCTGAAGCAGAAGCGCGGTATGAAGCTGCCTTCGGGGTCCAGCCCGAGGCAGGCCTAAATCCGGAGCCGCCGCTGCAGCTGGTGCAGAAGGTCCGAGCACAGGCACTCACCGAAGACAACCAGGATCTGACCAGGGCCCTCGCCGTCGAGAAGCAAACGGCCGAGAAAGCCGAGGTTCTCAAGGACAGCACGCCCAAGTGGTGCACTGAGCAAGACCGGCCCAAGCCGCCGATGGCAGGGACACCCGAGCAGGAACGGGCCAAGGATCGTGCCTTCGCGGGCCGCGCTGCCCAGAACAAGCGGGCGAAGACGTCAAGCCACACGAATACACCCAGCCCCGGCCAGGGCCCCGGCTTGGAGCGCTGAACGAGATAGAGCGCATGAAAAGGAGGGATGGACTCGAATCGAGTCCATCCCTCCTTTTCATACCGCCGATCATGAGACCGGTTCCGGGTGCTTCCATTGGTCTGTCCGGATGCTCCCATGGGCCAAGCTAGTGCAGCCTCGGAGAGGACCGGTTTCTTTGTTCATGATGATTGGCATGTGGTGGTCCAGGTAGGACCGGTACCAGGTGTTTAGATCGATGTCCTCTTCGTCAGGGCCGATCTTGTTCCAGCCGTCGCATAGGTCCTGGACCCGGTTGAGGATCTCCGTGTGCTTCCACCATTCGGCGCACCAAGCGTGTCCGCCGGTACGGTACTCGAAGATCGGCGTCAGAACGGTGTCAACGAATTCGGCCAGTTCCTCGTCCAGTTCGGTAAGAGGCGCATCCATCAGATGGATTCCTTTCTTTGCAAGGAACGGACAGCACCTGCGCTGACCTGATTCGTCGGTTTGGGCTTGCGGGTTTTCGGAGCTTTGTCCGCGTTCTTGACGGCACGCCGAAGTTTCCGGTCCTTATGCCAAGGCAGAGTTCGGGCAAGAGTAGCTCGCGACTGACCGGCGATGATGATCATCCGGTCGCCAGGCACCGAGGCAAGGTCCGCGATCGAAAGGATTGACTCGCTGTGACTGCGGATACTTTTGGTGACACCGTTCGTCCCATAGCTCTTTTCTTCCTCACGGTAGATGTAGTCACCGACCAGCTGTTCCAGGTCGCCCAGAAACTTCCTTGAGACGGCGTTGCCGCCGTAGATCCGCACGTTCGCAACGGACCACATCAATGCCATGCCATATTCGCCCCAGACTTCTTCGCCCTGCTCGTAGGACTGCAACAGCACCATGGGCAAGATGCCTTTCGATCCATAGTGCGAATACTTCTCCGGCAGTGAACGGATTCGGCAGATGTTCGCCGCTTCATCGAGTACGGCGATCAGCGGTACCGGCAACCTGCCGCTGCTGTGTCGGGCGGCTTCCCGTTCGCCGGCATCGAAGACAGCCTTTGTCAGGGCCGCGATGATTGGCCCGGCTGATCCTGCACCTTCCTGGGAGAGCAGGAACAAGGTGTCCTTGCTGGTAACGAACTTGCCGGGGTTGAACTCAGTTCGCCCATCGCCCGGGGTGATCCATTCCAGCAACCCCCGCGACTCGAGGAACCCGATCATCAGTCCTGCTTGCTTGTACACGCCGCCGCGGGTCTTCTCGGTCAGTTCCTGGACGTCCTTGACGCGGGCCGCGATCGAGGAATGACCGTGCTTCATGAGCAGCTGCACGGGCTCGTCATCGTTGGGCCGGAAAATCCAATTGAACACCGTATCGAGGTAGCGGCCGTCCACCGCGGCCGCGAACATAAGGTCGGTAATGAGGTCCTTTGCGGCAGGGTTGAAAAAGCCGTCCTTCTTGGCATCCTTCTCGGCCGTGGTTTCTTCAAAAATGCTTGCCAAATCGCGGGCGTCTTCGATCTCCGTTACGGAAGCCAGCGGGTTGAAGAACACCTTCGGTACAACTCGTCCGCAGATCCCCTGAGGATCAAAAATCCACACTTTGCCCGCCAAGGCACGGACTTTCGCGCACACACTGACCAGGTCCGGCTTGTTCGAGGTTGCCAGCACCGCCCCCGGAGCGGTCAGGATCACGGGGATAGCTCGTGTGGAAGACTTTCCGGCGCGTGAGCCCCAGATGTCCACGCAGGTGTCCTCAAAGGAGGCGTACAGACGTTCCCCGCCGGCAACAAGGGCGGCGAGAAGGATTCCGGGGTGAGTGGTGCCCTTCACTCCCAGCCGCTTGGCTTTCTTCCGTACGGAGTGTTTACGCAGCGGCTCGATCTGGCGTCCACGGCCCATGAACCGGGCAGCCTTGTCGATTTCCGGACGGCGGGGACGAAGCATCGCCCGCAGGGACAACAACACGATGATGACTGCTACCGGGAAACCGAACCACACCAGAACGGCGTGGGTGTGTGCCTCGGTCCACTGGCCCTGCCCCAGGAACACTGCCACCATGCGGTCCAACGTTGTTTGCGCGGCGGTCCAGTCATAGCGGTGTCCGGCAGCGGCTTCGCCGGCGGGGAATGCACCGAAGAAGAACACTCCCAGCAGTCCGAGGAACACCAGGAACATGATCCCTGGCGTGGCCGGGTTTTTGTGGTTACGGGTCACTGCGCTCATGATGCTGCCTTGGCACCGGTCCAGGTGTGCGGGTTTTCTTCGCCGGAATCGTCGAGGAGCTCCGGCAGGTCCTCGATTGAGGCTTCCCGATTGTCTACCCACCAGCTGCACTGACTGATCTGCTTGGCCGGGCCAAGGATGTTGTTCTCGAACCAGGCTTCCGTCTCTGTGCCTGACTCAACCAGCGCATAGGCCTCTCGCAGTTTCGATGCCCTGATTTCCCTGGCCCATGGCAGCAGCTTGGGCCGCTGCCGGTCTGTGGCATCCAGTTCCCCCAGTTCCAGGGTCCGCTCAGTCTCGTCGGTTTCTGCCTGGATCTCTGCCTTTCGTTCCTCTGAAATGCCCGAGGATTTTCCGCAGTCCCAGCACGGCTTCTCTTTCAGCCAGGCTGCAAGGCCTGCACGCTTTCCGGCTGGGTTAGCCGAGAGATCATGCTCCTGAGTGTGTCCGCATTCGTGATCCACAGAAAACTTTGTCTTTGCCATGATTCTTCCTCCTTGATATCGGGTCTGTCAGAAGCCTTGAGCAACAGCTGCGGCAGCGGCCAGGCAAGCCCGCCGGGTAGCAGGCGCCAAGGCGTCGTGCTTGAGCCAGCCATCGATCATTGCTTCGTCGTGAGGAATGGTGACGACCTTGCGGCACAGCGGCGCGAAGCCCTCAGTGATTTCCCTGATGTCGGCCTGTGTGGCTGACTTATCGGCCACGGAGATCAGCACCACTGCTTCGCGGGCGAGCCGTGCTGACCGTTCGTCTTGATCACGGAGCGAGTCCAGAAGCAAAATGCCGCCTTCTGCGCGGTCCTTCCGGGTGCTGGTGGCCACAACCAGCTGATCTGTCCGGGCAATGATTCTCTCGAACAACGGGTCGGATTCGTCGTTGCCCGTGTCCAGGAACAGCATCCGGTAGTACTTCCCGGCCACCGCAATCAGGTTGTCCAGGTCCTCAGGGCTGAGCCTCTGTGCCGAGGCCAGAAGATGCGGCTGGGACCTCAGGACGTCGAACTTGTCTGCCGTTTGGTGATGGACGTACTTGGACATTTCGGCGAGCAACGCCCCCGGGCCAAGAACGTGGTCAATATCGGCCAAGAGGTCTTTGATCGTCGCCTCATGCGGTCCCTGCTGTGTCCGCCAGCCCAGTGTTCCGCGGAAAGGGTTCACGTCGGCAGCCAGCACACCGGCACCGCCGAGCCTGGCGAACATGGATGCCAGGTTGACCACGGCCGGTGTCTTTCCGCTGCCGCCTTTGCCATTAGCCACAGTGACAACGCGCAGGCCCGGCCAGTGCTGGGAGACATGCATCTTGTCCTGCCTTTCGCTGGTTTCGGCAGCGCTGGGCTTGATCTTGATCCCGGCCCGACTCAGGAACGCACGGAAGCCCTGCTGAGGCGGCTCTTCCGGGGCCTCATTCGGCACGAGAAAGCTCCGGGCTTCACGACGTGACGGCAGCGGAGCCAGCGCTGGGACGGCAGCACCCTCTGGGGTGGCTGGGTCCTGCGCTGGTTCGGGTACCTCGAAGGGGTTCACCGTCTCCGTACGGCCGTCAGGATGGATTACGACGTCCCAGGATCCGCTCTCATCGTGGGCCGTCAGCTTTTGCGGTTCCCCGGTCCTGGCTGCATGTTCGGCCACCAGCTCGCGGATCCGGAACCGCGTAGTAATGACACTCGTGGCGGGGATCTTGTGGTCTTTACCGTCCAGGGTCAAGATCGCTGATCCGTCAGTTTCAATGGTTGCTGTTGCGCTCATTTTGTTCCCCCTTGTGCTGCTGTGTCGGCACCCTTGGTTGGCACCGGTAGTCCCATGGCGTCGAACAATCCCTCCGCGCCCAGGTCCTGCCAGGCGGGTTGTTCGACCTTCAAAATTCGTTGTGAAAGCTGGTCATATGTGAGCGTCCAGGTCGCGTGGCCGCTCTGTGCTGTACCGCCCATTTGTTTGCCGGGTGCTGGCTTCACTTCCTGAGGCACCCAGGCAACGTCCACGGCAACTCGAATGGTGTAGCTGCCTGGTTTGGAACCGGAGTAATCCAGAACCTTCAGTGATTGCTTGAGCACTCCTGCCCCACCGAGGCCGCCGCCGACCTGGCTTTCGATGCGTGCATTGTTCTGATCGGCACGGCCAGCGAACAGGCCAGCCCAGATGGGCTTATAGCTATTCGACAAAGATTCGGTGAAACCTGCCTTCACGTAATCAGCTGGTTTCACCGCCGATCCTGGCCTGTTATCGAACTTTGCGGCAGCTTCGCCGGCTGTCTTGAACACGGACGTCTCTTCGGTGGTCAATTCCAGGTCCGTAGGAGCCGTTGCCGTTGCCGTCGCTGTCGCTGAGGGCGAAGCCGTAACCGGTTGAGCCGTAGGCTGTTTTCCCGCTCCACCGGACAGGCCCAGGGTGATAACGACGGTCAGTCCGACGATGACCACGACCCCTGCCACTATCAGTGCGGCAAGTTTTTTCTTATCGAGCATTCTGTGTTCCTTCCTGAAGACTGCTGCTTTGTGCGCTTTGATGACCTCGTTCAAATGGCTTTGGCGTACTGCTCCTTCGTAGGGATCAGCAAGTATCCGGACGGAGCGGTAGCAGCGATGGTGCGGGTGTAATAGGCCCCCAGCTTGTCCGGGGCCATGTTGTAGCCTTCTTCGACTACTTTCCCGTCGGCAGTAATTTCCTTGACCACGGCAACGTGCCCGTAGATCGGGTGGCCGCCCGGGTTGCCGATGCCGTACCAGATGATCGACCCGACTTGAGGGGTCTTTGTTACGGTCCACCCGGCCCGTTCCCACGCTTGGGCCCACGTGGCCCCGTTCCCGGGGCCGATCGGCCGTGCGTCCATTTGAGCCTGGTCAGTAATGCCAAGCTGCTGCATCAAACGCCACCATGCGAAATCAGTGCAGTTCTTGAACGCCAAACCGGTTACTGGGTTTGTCGCGTTGTATTCGCCGTTATTGAACGGGTAGTCATCGCCCTTTCCCAGATCCCCGGGTGCGCCGGTGCCACCGAGATCGCAGCCAGCCATAGCCCCGCCTGCCCCGGAGACAACAGTTACGGCAGCATCCCAGAACTTCGTGTAGTGGTTTGGATCAGCGTTCCGCTGGGTTTCGTGGGCGACAATGGTCGGCTGCTTTGAAGGGCGGTCCGCCACACGCTTGAGAGCGTCGAAGAACAGACCTGCTGAGCCGTAAGCGTCCATCCGTACCGACAAGGGCCCCCAGGAGTCACGCTGCTGGAACAGGCCCCGTGAGTCCGGCCCCGCCGCATCCCCGTACGCCAGAATCCTCAGTGAAGACTCCCCCATAGCGACCATCACGCCGATAGTGATGTCACGGGTATCCAACTTGGCATCTTTCCCCGCACGGATGATTTCCGATGCGTTTTTCAGCTGCTCCGGCCCGTACCCGCCGAAGGCGACACCAACGGCATTCTTGGGTGGAGCGGTACAGGAAACGGTATTGTTCACCGTCGGGAAAATTGCGGCGATGATCGATGCGACGACAGCCACCACCGATAGCACGGAAACAAGACCAACCAGGACCGGCGCGGACGTGGCAGTGCCGGCAACGACGGCGACCAGCGAACGCACCAATGTGGCAACCGCCTGGGCGCTTCGGACAGTCGCCCGCGCTGCGCTTTGGGCCGCCCGTGCCGCTGCCGCCCCGCTGGTCCGCGTGGCGGCCGTGATCGTGCTGGCCGCGCTTTTCGCCCCGCGCCCGGCAGCAGTAGCCGAGCGCTGGCTCAACCTACCGGCAACTCTGGCCGTGCGCAGCCCGCCGCGTCGGGCACCGTCCTTCGCGAAACCCTGACCTATTGCCTCGGTGTTCTCACTGACACCTGACCGTGAGGAAACCGTGCCCACCACCGTCCCGGCGCCGGGTGCCCCGTTAACGGCGCGGCTGGCAGCTGCACGGGTTCTGGATGCTGCAACAGCTTCGGCGGTGTTAGCCGGGTCTGCGCGCTCATGCTCCGGGCGGGTGGAAGAAACCAGCCCAGCTGCACTCCGACGGGCCACTGTGCCTACCCGTGTCGAACCGTTAGGACTTTTGGACGTTCCATCCTTGCGCTTCGGGGGCCCGACCTGCCGTTCAGTGCCGCCACGCTCAGCGTCATCCTGGCGGCGTCTGATCGTCCGTTCGGCACCGGCCCGGCTGAATTGCTGGGTCCTGGTAGAGACCCGCAGCCGGACCAGTCGCTCGCTGGCGTCCTTCCCGGCATCTGTGCGGCGCAAATTTTTCATCGGTTGAACCTGTCTTAGGCGGCGAGGTCTTCGAAGGATGTGTTGAACAGCCCGAACAGTTTCGAGGTGTCCGGTATCCGCGCGTCGAAAGGGACAACTGCTGAGCCTGAACGCAGCAGACCCTTTCCGGCCTGGACATTGAAGAAGTAGCGGCGCTGCTCCTCGGAGAAATTCATCAGCTCCGTCAGGGTGTCCGCGTCGGTTTCGGTTTGCCCCAGCAGCAACAGGAAATCGCAGTTGGCCAGCATCAACCGGGCATCGTCGTTGTTCAGGAGTTCTTCAATGTTTTGAGTGATCCCCGTCGGGATAGCTCCCCACTTCCGGGCGCGCTTGAACAGTTCCCTGAAATATTCGGCCGTCTTGGGGTGGTTGAACAGCAGATGGAACTCGTCAATGTAGAGCCAGGTCCGCTTGCCGGCGCTGCGGTTCGCCACGATCCTTGACCAGATCTGATCAAGGATCACCATCATCGCGAATCCGCGCATCTCGTTGCCCAACCGTGAGATGTCCCACGAGACGATCCGGTTACGCGGGTTGATGTTCGTTGGTTGTGAGAAACCAGCCAAGGACCCGGACGTGTAAAGCTCCAGAGACTTCGCCAGGCGTACGCCGTCTTCCCCACCAGAGCGTTCCAACTCGATCCGGAGATCCTCAGGAACCGGCATCGGCATCCCTTGTTCCCGCTCGGCCGCGTAGCGCCGGTACAGGCTAAGGGCAGCACGGTCCACCGCCGCACGCTCGCCCGCGGACAAGCCTTCGCGGCCGCCCACGAGGGCTTCCATGGCAGAAAGAACGAAGGCGCACTTAGCCATGATGGGATCGGTTCCCGGCTCGAAGTTATCCAGGTCGACGTCCATCCAGTTCACGTGCTGGTCTGAACCGGCGTGCACGCGGACTGTCTCACCGTCGAACGCTGTTACCAGCGGTTCGTATTCGCGCTCGGGATCAATGATGATCACGTCATCGTTCGGCCGGGACAGGAAGACATTCGTTATCTCTGACTTCGCAGCCACACCCTTACCGGAGCCTGAAGTTCCCAGAATGAAGCCATTGCCATTCTTGGTCTTCGTTCTGTCAGCAAGCAAAGGGTTGGACGACTGCGCGTTCACCCCGTACCAGATACCGCCGGGCACGCACAGTTCCTGCGTGGTGAAAGGAATCAGCACCGCCGCTGCCGAAGTCGTCAACGTCCGCCGCATGGGCACCAGCCGCCGGCCCGTGGGCAGCAACGAGGTCAAAGCGTCGCGTTGCATGTAGCTCAGCGTTTCGGCAGGGATAGAGAGTTTCCGGAGCACGGTCGCTACACGGCGGATATTGTGGTCCACCGTCTCTGTATCAGGACCGGAGACCCCGATGAGGAGCAGCGTGGAAAACAACTTCTGGTTGGTGTCGCCCAACTCGGCTCGTAGCCCGGTTGCCTCGCCCAGGGCTACCTTCAACCGGTGGGGGATCGATTCTTTGCTGCGCCCCTGCTTTTCTGCTTTCCTTTCCTCGTTCAGCTGCTGCATCTCGAGTTCCGCGATCTGCCGGTTAACCAACACCGCGCCGTCCGCCTGGTCGTAAGGCTCCAGGTGGAAAGACACAATCAAGTCCCCCTTGACCTCAGCCAACTCGGAGAAAACCCGGTCGGTCAGCCACACCGGGTAATCCCGAACCCACAATGTAGAGACAAAGGTGCTCCCCGTGCCGTTACGCAGCACAACAGGGCCGTCTTTCCCTGTCGTTGTCACCGACCAAGGAGCAACGTAATCTCCCGTTGATGCTGCCTTCTTCGCAGCTTCAAAAGATTCCTCGGTGAAAGTGAACAGCTCGTACGGACGCAGCAGCCGGGAAAACACCGACAGACGTTCAGTCCGGTCCAGCCGCTCAGCTGAGCACCCGTCCAGCCCTGCCAGATAGGCTTCGGACTCAATGAACATCCGGGTGAGGGTATTCTCGGCCTTCTCCCGGTCCACCTCCTGGACGGTGATGGTGGCGTACTTCTCAGTGACCGTATTGGCGCTACCGGACGCCAGTTTTCCCTTCACGATGGAGTTGAAGTCTGCGCGGTACTCGTCCCAGGCATCACCGGTGAGCGGCTTCTGCACCAAGGAGGTGACATCCGCATCATCCAGAACCCGATTAATCACTGACAGCTGCAGGCGTGCCCCGGCACCAAAGGAATTCAGATGCCGGGCCCACTTATCCAGCAGGGACTCTTGCCGTGACTCTGCGGCCGCAACATAGTTGATGTCGCTGAAACGGAACGTCAGCGACCACTCGTCACCACCAAGCCATGCCACTCCGGATGGAAGCATTGCCTTGTAACCCAGAATGTCCTGGGAACGCTTGGGCGCGGCCTTGAAACCTACCGGCCCGGCATTGTCTATACCGGTCCGGTTGCTGCCACGACCGGCGAGCCGTGAAAACTGGGGCCCCTTGTCGGCCTTATTTGTGTTCTGAAACAGACCTGCGAAGGGCTTTGAGCTGCCGGCCCCGCGCTTTCGCTTCGGCTCTGGTTCCTCGACCAACCACGGATTGCTTTCCGCGTCCTTCACCTGCTGTTCCATAAATGACCTCCTTTTTCATGACCACTTCGCGCGTCGCGAACGATAGAAATTTCTCTGGCTTCAGCCCCTTGGGCCGCCACCAACCCCAAAACGCAGCCGGGAGCAGTACCGGCCACAAAACCCACATCGCAGCACTTGTGGCCGCCTCCATGTCCGCACCAGCGGTCAGGAGGATGAACGTCACGAGTGCGAACACTCCTCCACCGATGAAGACCATGACGGCCAACGCCGCCAGCTGCCGCCAGGTGCACCCGAACATGGGTTTCGGCTCGTACGCAGCGATCTCCTTGAATACCTTCATCTCCAAAGCCACAGCGGCACCTACCCGTCCCCGACAAGTTTTTTTGCCAACCCATTGGCGGTAAGCAAGATGAACACCAGCACCAACGGAGCCAGCAGCATGTTCCAGAAGTTGCCCGTGATGAACGGCAGGACCTCGCCGTTGAACTGTCCAAGGCCAGAGAAGCCGATAGCCGCGTACAGCTTGATCGCAAGGACCAACACCGTGCCGGACAAAGCTGTGGCTGCGAAGGCCTTGAGGTAGCCGATGGATATCTGCTTGGTGTCTTCATGTCCGAAGAAAGCCAAGGGCAACGATGAAAACGCTGCCATGATGAACAGCTGCAAAAACCGGACGAAGATCAGTACGAAAGGGACCACCGCTACAACCAGGGCCACTATGAAGGGCAGCAGCAGCAGGATCAGTGCGCCGATCTGCTCCATCGGATTCATTGCGTTAATCCGGTCAAGCATCTTTGTGCCGATGTCACCCTGGCTGGCGGCCGGGTTCGTCAGAATCGTTTTCGTGATGTCTGTCGAGATCGACAGGATTGCGTTCAAGATATTCATGGCGTTCTGCGCGACCACGAAGACGATGGCTATCTTGAACATTGTTGCGGTGACAATCCGGACCCCCAGCTGAGAGTCCCCCTCAACATGTGCACTCGTCCGAACCAGCATCAGCACAAACATGATCGCCAGAATCGCTGAGGTCACCGGCTTCACGGCGACGTTGTGTACCGTCTCCACCGTCTGCCACATCGACTCGTGATACTCGGGCAGTGACTTCCCCAGTGCCGAGAATGAGCCACCATTGGGGCCGCCGCCAATAAGGCCACCACCACCGATGGTGTCCAGCATGAACGCGATGATCGGACCCATTCCTGGGCCTTACGGGACGACGATGTTTTTGAACAAAAGGCCAGCAGCGAGAATCAACCCGCCGCCCACGATCTGCCAGATCCCTGTCTGGATCTGGGGACCGTTCTGGTCCCGCAGAGCGCCACCCATAACAATGGCGCCCCACACCAACCACAAACCGCCACCAACAGCCACGAACTGACTGAACAAACTCAAAATCTGAGGCAACATCTGCAAACCCTCCTAAATATGAACAGTCAGCAACCACCCCAGGTGTAAGCCGACTGCAGCCGAACTCTGATGGGGATGAACTCGCTTAATGCCCCCATGAGTACTTACAATGTAGCATCATGAGTGCATTAAGTGAATCTAGCAAGGCATTAAATGCACTCATTGCGGACAAGTGAGAGTTGATGAAGGCGGCATGAATATGAAAACAGCGGCAGATAGAGGCAAAATGGGAAGCGTGCCTAAATACGCCCTTCCCGAGGAGAACTGGTCCCCGGACCTCCTCCTAGCTCAGAGGGTGATCAGTACCCCAGCACGGCTCGCGATCGTGGGATACCTTTACACGCACGGTCCGACACTTCGTGCGACGCTCATCAAACAACTCTCGCTGGACAGCAGCCTGGTAGGGCGAAACTTGGACCAGCTAGAAGAGCTCGGCATCCTGATAGGGGACCCGCCCCCGGGAGAGCGAGTCGGCCGTTCCACCAGGTGGGAAGTCAACCAGGACAAGTACAGCGGCATGGCGAAAGCGCTCTACGACTTCCTAGGTATCGACATACAGCAACCAATCACCGAACAGGGCGATCAGGACGTTTAGTAGCCGAGGCCTTCGCCGCCGGTAACAGGAATGAGCGCCCCCGTCAGGTACGTCAACGTGCTGATTTTGAAGATGGCGTCCGCGATTTCCTCCGCGTCCGCGATCCGCCTCAAGGGCGATTTTCCAATAAGCGCATCGATGTCAGCGTCTTCAACCTGCGCCAACATGTCTGTCTTGGTGGGTCCAGGCGCAACAACATTGATCCGGATTCCTCGCGGCCCGGCCTCCCACATTGCCGACCGGACCAGTCCGTCAAGCGCAGCTTTGGATGACGTGTAATGCGCGGAACCGGGAATTCCGGCACGGGAAGATTCGGAGGAGATGAGCACAATGGATCCAGTCCTTGCCCGCCCCATGTACTTCAGTGCCTCCTGGACGGCAGCAAAGGCACCGAACAGGTTGGTCTCCATGACAGAACGCAGGTCTTCATCCCGCATTCGAACGAGAAGATCTTGACGCGCGACGCCGGCGTTGTAGATCACCGTGTCGAGCCGCCCAAAGTTGGCAGCTACGTCCTTGAAGGCCGCTTTCAGCGCCCCCGGGGTTGTGACATCGCACTCGATCCCATGGACACCGTTCGTTACGCCGCTTCCCCGGTGGGTGCCGGCCACGATGTAGCCCTCTTTCAGGAAGCGCTCAGCGGTTGCTTGTCCGATTCCACGGGATGCTCCTATGACGAGAGCTACCGGCGACTCACTAATAAACTTGCCCACGATTGCACTCTACAGGTACGCTCCAAAGTGGCTCAGATGACAGTCTGGGCCTATATCTCAATACCTCAAGTGTGCTGCTGGACAGTGGTGTGCTGGCTTCCAACCCTCGACTCGTTAGGGCTCAAAGTCATGCACCCCAATACTCTTCAAGCCGTATGTGCCGCAGCATCCACCCCTTCCCTCCGCATACTCCGTGCGTTGAACCGTCTTCAGGTTCCGCAGAGACCCGAGGAGATCGCTGAAGGACTTGAGCTATGCATCTCCGTTGTTTCCCAGGCACTCTCCGAACTCCAAGAAGCCGGCATTGTGACCAGCGTTCACGGGGAGATTCAGCTGGCTGTAGACCTAAAGTCCTTTTTCAGCGAGCCCTTAGCGCCCTCGCTGAGCCGTTCCACTCACCAGCCACAACGAAAGGCGATTCGTGTCTAAGCCGCAAGAAATCGACGCAAGGGGACGTTGGGTAGTCCTGGACCGAACACCGGAAGGAACGTCGCTCCTGGCCGTAGGCACTGAGGACTACCCCGGCATCAGCCCACGTAACTGGCTCGACGCGCGTACGAAGATTGTCCTCGTCGACAAACTCAAAGCGGTCCTCTCATCCGGGGAAAGCTTCCAGGGTGTCGTCCGATACGGATCCGCTGAGTTCGCGGTGACCGCCAAACCGGTCGTATCCCCCGATGGCCAGATGGTTGTTGGTGCCTACGGCATTTTCGACCACCCCGGACACACGCTGCCAGACGAGCCTCTTCTGGGTACTTGGCAGTGGCGGGTCAGTAAAACCACCGGGAAGAACGTCGGTGAGGACTCGTCACGTTGGAACGAGAACCTCTTTAAGATCTACGGAATCGACCCGGCTACCGTAGAAAGCCAGCGCGGCCCGGCCGGCGAGTGGCTGGCCAAGCTCATTTCAACGAAGGACCGAGACACCATCAAACTGGTGATCGACAGCGGCATCTCCGTAAACAATCGGAGCCGCCACCTGTTGTCCTACGAAATCATCTACGGCTACGGCAGCGCGAACCCAGGTAAGAAGCAAATCGCTATGTCGGCCCGCGCCTACGATGACCCGGACTACCCCGATGCGATCATGCTCCGGGGTTTCAGCCGGGAAGTGGCCTCCCCCACCAAAGTAGTAACTCCTGGCCTCTCCCCCGTTTCAAGCGGACTCGTCGCCGAAGCCCTGTTTGCGTTGGCAGCAGACCGGGCCTTTGCTGCGATAGATATGCAGACGGAGGTAACGTTCAGAACCTCCGCGAAGTGGGCAGATTTTGGACTTCTCCCTGACTTCGAAGGGAACCTGGCAGCCCTTGCACACCCCGACGATAAATTCGCCTTCGAACACCACCTGGCCTCCGTCGCAGCAGGCCGCATCGGCCCGGAATCATCAACAGACGTGCGACTGAGGACTTCAGCCGAGACATGGAAGCAATTCTCTGTCGCAGTAGCCCCCATCGACTCGGCTGATGGTGAGAGCCGATACCTGATGACCAGCCTGGTACCCGTAGAACGGCAGGCGTAAATGGGCATTCTGGATGGAAAGACGATACTCGTCACAGGCATTTTCACGGAACGCAGCATTGCCTACGCCGCAGCCGAGCTAGCCCAGCGAGAAGGCGCAACGTTGATTTTCACCGGCTTCGGCCGCCGCTCCAAGATCACGCAAAAAATTGTCCAGCGGCTCCCCGCACCTGGCCCCGTCCTGGAGCTCGACGTCACCAGCCAGAAGGACCTTGATTCGCTGCACAGCAAAATCAGGGAGCACACCGACAACCTGGACGGCATTATCCACTGCATCTCGGCCAGCAAACCCGAAGCCGTCGGTGATGGCTTCATGACCGCGGACTGGGACGACCTCTCCACCAGCCTTCAAGTCTCCGGGGCATCGCTCCAAGCCGTCACCAAAGCCTGTCTACCCGTTCTTAATGACGGTGCCAGCATTGTGGGTGTCACCCTCGACGGAACCCCCGTCTGGCCTATTTACGGCTGGGCTGGCGTGGCAAAAGCCACCTATGAAGCCACTAACAGGTATCTCGCCCACCACTTGGGACGACGGAATATCCGTGCCAACCTTGTGGCCTGTGGCCCTCTGGACAACTTCACCGTTGCTGCGATTGATGGAATCGAGAGCACGGAGGGAGTCTGGGAAAGCCGCGCACCTCTGGGATGGGACAGGACCAACCTGAAACCCGTAGCCCAAGCGGTTGTCGCTCTGCTGTCCGACTGGTTCCCTGCAACGACCGGCGAAGTCGTCCACGTAGACGGCGGCTACCACGTGATGGGGATGTAGCCCAGATGTCCGATGCACGCCAACCTCAGTCACGGAAGATCGGTGGGCAACACGCCCCGGAAATCTCAAATGTGAATGCGTGTTGTGGAAGATTTATCAGCATGAGTATCCAGCGGGAACGTTACGGGCATGGGGGCAGCAAGGTCCCTCTTCAAGGCCAGGTGACTCCAGAGCACCGCAGAGCCATCACTGAAGCGGCAAAGAAATCGAGGATCTCCAGGAACCTCTACATGGATGCACTGATTGGGTGGCTTGAAGAGAACGGCGGCTTGCCGGAGCTCTCCGCTCACCAAGAAACACTTGAAGGGACGTTGCCTCTGTCAGCATCCGCTTAAAAGGAGAAGACCCGCACTAGGCGGGTCTTCCGAAGCCTTCCGTCACTGCTGAGTTTGGCGACCTATCAGTGACGGTACCGAAACCCTCCCACTTCGTGGGTGGGTCCCGTTGTAGTACCCCTTTAGAGAGAGCTACACCTATATGGTACCCACGCATGCACGCACTGCAAGCGAATTAGCAGAGAACACGATTCGGGCCGTATCGCCTGAAGAGGTAGTTACCTACAAGCCCTGTCGGGTGAGTAGATTCCAAGAAACGAGCAAGAAGCACGTGAAGGCTGCCGTGCCCAAGGGCTCCATGCGCGCCGCTCATGGCCTCTACCAGGCACTGCCGGCCTTGCAGCAGGATGCCCGTCTGGCGGTGCACACCAAGCCCTTCCAGCGTCGGCTTCTGGCGTTCTTCGAGAAGCTGATCAGCATGGCCAATTACGACACGATGACTGTGCGCGTGCCGTGGGGTGGCCGAGACAAGGCCTACGGCGAAGCTGACGCCCGCCCAGGCCTCGTAGAGTGGCTGGGCATCAGCCGGCGTACTGTCGCCAACTACTTCACGTTCCTGGAGAAGTGGGGCTACATCGGCACTGTTGCATCGGGCCGGTCAGCGGAGAAGGTCCGCGAGAAGACCGCCGAGGGCAACGAGCTCCCCGTTTATGTCATCTGCATCCCGTCAGCGTTGAAGGGTGTTCCCGATCTGCCGTCGGGATTGACTGTGGAGGAGATTTGCACCCCCACCGCCCCTTCAGGGGTGGTTCAGTTACACATGAATGATTTATTAACCCATACACGCGAGGAAAAACCTCAAGAAGGCCGTGGCTCCGCCACGCACCCTATTTCAGGCGCCGCAAGCGGCGCTCTAGCCACCACGGAAGATCTTCGTTCAGGCGTGTATTGGGATCCTCACAAAACGACAAAGCGCCGTGGACAGCGCTGGGCGGCCGCCGAGGAAATCCGCGCCCATTGCTTCGCTCTCCGTCCGTTGTCGAAGAAAGACCTTGCCAGTGTCCTGCGGCCCTGGCTTGTGTCCGGGTGGACTGTCTCCGACGTGCTCAACGCCTTCAACAAGAAGCCCGACGGTACCGACTGGCCCCACGACGGCATACCCGTCACCAAACACACCCAGCGGCTGCGAGGATGGGTGCTGCATCACCTGGAAGCCTGGACTGTAGACGGGGAACCCATGCGCTCCCCCGATGCCCGCAAGGCTGAGCAGCACGCCGAAATCCTTCGTCGGCACGCAGCCGAGCAACGGCGGATTCTTGAGCAGCAGGCAGAGCATGCAGCCAGGATCGCCGAAGGCCCCTCCCCCATGGAGATCCGCGCCAAGGCACAACTTCGTGCCCTCTTCGCAAACAACCGCCGCCACCGGTTCGCGACCACTTAATGCAGACACCGATGGACCTAGAACAGCGTGCCTTGCCCCTCGCACCCCTGGGCACGGCAAAAGCTCTCACCGCTGCGCTGCTTTTCCCGCACACACGGGCACGACGGGACCCAACTGACCGGCTGCACACAACACACCACAGCACCTGCCGCCCAGTACGTCGCCCTGGGTGAGCGGTGGCCGTGCACAGCCTCCACAGGGGAACATCGGGAGCGACTACCCAAAACCCCAGACTTACGTACTTACAGAGTTTGGAGTTTACAAAGTATGGGACTCTGTTAGTCTGTAACTCAGTAAGATCCGAACTCCGAAGTTGACAGACTTCCGATGTTCCGAAGTTCCAAACGCCCGAAACTCGTAAGTTTCGGAGTTACGATGTACGTAACTTACAGATAGGAAACTCAATGCGAGTGATCCCAGTTGTGAATCAAAAAGGTGGAGCGTCCAAGTCCACTACCGTCATGAATCTCGCCGCCATTGCGGCCCAGCATTCCCGCGTGCTTGTCGTGGATGTTGACCCCCAGGAGACAGCAAGCGAATGGGCTGACCTGGCCGAAGACGCAGGCGCTCCTTTGCCCTTTGAAGTGGTCACGGAGCGTGACCCCGAAATCCTGGGACGGCTGCGCGAAGCCCCCTACGACATGATCTTCGTTGACACCCCCGGCAACATCGACAACCTGCCACTGCTCAAAGCGGTCATGGCTCACGCGGACTTCGCCATACTGCCCACCGAACCGGCGGCGCTGGCCCTCAAACCGCTCATGAACACCTACCAAGCCCTGGTGGGGCCGTCCGGGGTGGATTACAGGATCGTCATCTCACGGGCAGACTCACGCGCCCCTGGCGACGTGGACGACGCCCGAGCCGCCCTGGAAGGTGCAGGACTCAAAGTAGCCAAGACCCACATCCGTTCCTACAAAGACCACGAGCGCGCTCCCGCCACGGGCGCGGTCGTCGGGACATACGAGCGCACCCGATCCACAGAAAAAGCAGAAGCAGACTTCCGGAGCCTGTCTCTGGAACTCATCTCGGTATGGGCCAACACCGCAGCGACGAAGGAGAAGAAATGACAGAGACAAAGCGGCGAAGGCTCGCGAACATCCTCCCGCAGGGAACCGCTGACCAGAAACCAGCGGCCCAAGAACCAGTCGCCACTAAACAGGCGTCCAGGGAGTCGACGGGACGACACGAGGAAGCGCCGGCAAAGGCAGCACCGGCCTCCGCCGCCGTCGAGGCGGTCGTCACGGACCAGCCAAGCAGGCCACGTTTCGCAGACTTTGAGCGTAAGGAAGCGCGGCTGCGCCAAGATCAGCTGGACGCACTGGACGCGCTGGCGAGGAAGATCAAACGCGCACGGAAGCCCGGCGCGGGGGAGAGGATCACGGATAACACCCTCATTCGCGTAGCGGTGGACCTTCTCCTTGCGCGGCAGGACGAACTCCGTGGCTCAACCGAAGATGAACTTCGTACATCCGTAAGTCTGTAAACCTGTAAGTCTGTAACTCACGAGATTTCGATACTGATGTCATGAGAGACCACCCGTACACAGGCCCGGAGGACACTAACGACTTCGACAATCTGAGCCCGGAGCAAATGTCGGAGTTGGTCACCAGCTACCGCCATCTTGGGGATGCTTTCGAGGACCGCGACGATGAACACATGTTCGGCCTGGGTTTCCACATGGACGACCCGCTACAGCTGGTGAAGGACAAAGCAGACAGGCAAGCACAAGCACGGCGAGAACTGGCCGCAGCCGTACGCCTGGCGCGTTACAAGGGCCACGACTGGCCCGAGATAGGAAAAACCCTGGGCATGTCCTGGATCGACGCTATGCGAGCATTCCCGGATATACGCCCCTAACCAAGCCACACTTTCCCCTTGCCCTAATACTGGCCAAAAAAGGCCGGTGGGCGGTGATGTCAGGGCTGAGGCGTAGGCTCACCGCATGCGGCGCGCAGCGGCCTTGACTGCACCGGCCAGAGGCCCATCATCGAGAGCCAGGGCAAGAGGAAACCACCGCACGCACGCGAGCCCCTTTGCGTGCTCATTAACGGCGGTTAACGAGCACAGGTGCTCCCTGCGGCGACACGCCGCCGGGGCCGTGCCCAAAACCGTTGCACGAAACCAAAATTGATCTAAACCGGGCAGGTAGGTTTATGAGCCGAAAGGAGCTATCAATGAGCACCATCGGCTATGCCCGGGTTTCTACCCGGGACCAGAACCCGGATTACCAGAAACACGAGCTGCTGGAAGCAGGCGCGGAGCGCGTGTTTGTCGACCACGGCGACTCCAGTCGCGTCAGAGACCGACCGCAATGGGTCGCATGCTTGGACTACATGCGGGCAGGGGACACACTCCTGGTCCACCGGCTGGACCGGGTATCGGGGGAGTGGCATCTCTTCCAGATCATCGCGGATCTTGGTGAGCGAGACATCAACATCCGTTCCCTGACCGAGCCGGCCATCGACACCACCACTCCTATGGGCAGGGCGTTCTACGGCATCGTTGCCGTCTTCGCGCAGCTGCGCATCGATACCATCCGTGAAAACACTATGGCCGGTCTGGCCCATGCCCGATCCCAAGGACGGGTTGGCGGCCGCCCCACAGTCATGACCCCCGAACGGATTGAGGCGGCATTGCTGCTGCGGGAAGAAAACAAGACCATCCAGCAAATAGCCAAGACGCTCGGCGTGGGCCGGATGTCCGTATCCCGAGCCCTGGCCAAGTTCGAGGGTGGGTCCTCATGAAGAGGTTTGTCGTTGGGATCACCCTGGCAGCCTCCGCCTGGGTCTGCGCCGGGATCTACCTCATCCTGGCCGCTCAAGCCTTCGGCAGAGCGGCAGCGCAAGGAAACGTGTCCTTCCTGGGTGAAGGTGCCTATCTGCTTGGTCTTGGTGTCCTGAGCTGGGCAGTGCTGCTCTTCCTGGGGAGCCTGTTCGGGATCAGGCTCCCACGACTGATGAGAAAGAAGAACCGATGAGCCGCATCGAAACCGTGTACGTAGTGAGTGACCCGCAGCCATCTGTTGAAGAATCCGTGAGGCAGCTCGCTCAACGACTCGACAAGAACCTCCAGGGCCTAGTGACAGTTTTCCAAGAGGCGGGAGACCAGCTATGGAGCGCCGAACCGTCCTCACACACCGTTACCCCGATCCCTGCCGTGGAACGTCGCCCTGTGGGCATTATTGGCCATGAGAACGTCCAGGTCACCCACTACATCGCAACCGCCCTGGTCATGGTCTCGTTCCAGAAACGAATCGAATAACCGACCATGGACACGGCAGAACGTTTCTGGTCCAAGGTGGTCAAAGGTCCCTCTCCAGGTGATTGCTGGTTATGGAGCGCTGCCGTCTCCGATGATGGCTACGGCAGATTTACCCTCAACACTGAGGGAAGAACCGTAGCCGTCCGTCCCCATCGCTTCGCCTTCCACTTGTTGCATGACGTCAAGCTGGACGCCTTCGGACCGCTCATGCACACCTGCGACGTGCCGATCTGCGTCCGCGCGACAACTGACGCCCTCACGTACCTGGTGGAAGGAACCAACCGCAGCAACATGCTCGACAGGCTAGCCAAGGGCCGCGACGCAAACGGAAGCTCCTTCCGCTGGCGCGGGCTGGCCCGAGCACAGTTCGCTGCGCGGTCCGTGGCACTGAGAGACGAAGTCCGCGTCCACGGCTGGAACAGGCCTCAACGAGTGGCCGCCCTTCTGGCCGGCGTTGATCCAGACGCGCCAACCCTATTCTGAGTATCAATCGTCGAGAGGATCTGCCTCATCTGCGGTTAGAAAGCCGATCAACTCCTCTAGCGTCCCGAAGTGCTGTGCACGAGCTTTACCGTCGTCCTTGAGTCCCCACAAAGTGAAGCCGTCTGGGCTTTGCTTCTCGAATTGTGGGTTGTATTCGCCGGGTGTAACGAACCTGATTACCAGGCTAGGGGAGTCCGTCCGGGATCGAACTGAGAGCAACTTTCGGCCGGCGTCCTCACGAAGCAAATGGTGCCCTTTGGTGTCGATGCAGACAACCTTGGTGCTCGTCCAGACAACGAAATCGGGATAAAAGTTTTCCGTTTCACCGATCGAGATCAGCGGAATTCCGTAGCCTGTCCGCGGCTGATTGCGTGCCCACGTCAGTCCAGTCTTATCGAGTGCTTGGGCGAAGGCCTTCTCAGGCCCGTTCAAACCTTCGTAGCCTGCATGTAGAGCATTGGCAAACGTTTCGAGTTCGGATTCCCGAACGAGGATCGGTCCCACTACATATGGGTTTGGCTTTCGCTGGGTTAGCGTCACATTCTCGATGTAGGTTCGGACCACTTTCTGAGCAAGGTCTCTAATCTGTAAGAAGGCCGGACTCCCTACGCCAACTTGAACATCAAACTTATGGTCTGCGGTGCTGGCGACATCGAGGGCCTTCGGTAACAAGCGAAGGACCTCTCGGTGAAAGACCCACCTCGCGGAGACTTTGCTGGGTTCCTCGTACTCCTGCCAATCGGCTTCACTGGCGTCGCCACCGATCGTTTGGGTTACGATCCGGCGACTGCCGCTACCAGAGGTGTTGATGCCACCAGCGGAGTAGTCCAGCATTTGCGCCAGAAGCTTCTCTGTGGGTTTAACGGCATCAAGCGGGTTGGTGGCGGTTCGTGGGATTTCACGCTTGAGCTTCGGCTTCAATTGTTTGGCTCGGGGATTCTGAGGAGCGCTGGCTACTAGCTTTATGTCGGGAAGATCCGTGCCCAAACGCGCTGAGACATCTTCGAGGATCTCGTTGAATACTTCGTTGCGGTCTACGCGTACATAGAAGTGAGCTGTGTTCAGGCGTTCTGGGGCATAGTGGGTCGTACCCGGCTGACGGAGCACCCTGCCGATGATTTGACTGACCTGAACGTTGGATTCCATTGATTTGTCGATGTAGGCGAAGTACGCCTGGGGATCATCCCAACCTTCCTGCAAGGTCAGGTTGAAGATGATGTGCTTGAAGTCGCCCTTCGTGAAGTCTTCGTAGTCACTGTCTGCGCCCTTGAAGAGCACAAACTCTTCGGGCAGTGGGTAGTCTTTATGCGTTTCGAGGTTGGCATAGACGGCAACCGTCTCAGGGGCGATTCCCTGCTGTTCAACTAGATAGCGCCAAATGCGGATCGGGGGCGCCTGCCTCTGGGAGAACGGCTGCGCCGGGTCGTCCTTTCGGAGGGCGTCATCGGCTACGACGTTCGTCTTGCAGACGTAAATCGCCTTCGGGGAAACATCAACCCCGTATTCCTCAGCATCCTGTAGTGCTTCGGCCATGTCTGCCAGCAAGGCTGAGATGGTTTCTTCCATCGGCGTCTTGTATCCAGCCAGGCTCAGTGAGTTTTTGACTAGCCCTTCGGCTACAACAGCGGAAGACCGTACAGCGGTTACGAGCCAATTGTCGCTGTAACCTGCTGCTCGGAGTCTGTCGATTTCCTGCACCATGAGAGGCGGCAACTGCATTGTGGCGCTGGCCAGTAGGACCGCCTCGGGCTGCAATTGCAGCAGAAGTTCCGTTTGCTGCTCCGAGAGGTTGTGAGCCTCGTCGTAGACGATAAACAACGGTCTCTTCTCACCGTTGATATCCAGACGCTCCCTCAGAGCTTGCCATGTAGAGACACCTGTTTCGTCGATGTCGGATTTGTAGATGGTGAGACTGCCTTGCTCCATGTCCCTTCTGTTGAAGGTTCCAACGGTGGCGAAGAACAAGGATGCCGCATCTGCGATTTCCACGTCGTGGGCAGAGTACTCGCTTAGCGGGCGCACATTCACGTTGCCAAGGATGTGGTGATATTTGCCGCCTGGCTGGAGGTTGGCATAACTCTGGGCAACGACAACCCGCCCACGTGAAAGCCACAGGATAACTGGGGCAACAGTGGTTGCGGCGGACATCTGTGCCACGGCGTCCGCAAGTATGACTGTCTTTCCAGCGCCGGTGAGGGCTGCAAGTGATTGGAAGAACGGCACCCATTCAGGGTTTTTCCGAGTGCCCTTCGAAACTTCATTGCCTTGATACTCCATGAACCGGTCTGCGATTTGAGTCGAGGCCGCCCGCTGGAACGAGAACAAAGTAACCATCAGGCGCTCACATCCGAGTAACCTTCAGTTCGCATATCTAAGCCGAAGTCGATGAGGATTTGATCCGGGATCCTGTAGAACCGAACGTCCTCAGTGCCGAATAGGTTGTACCTTGCATAGACGTGATAAATCGGTTCGAGTTTTTCCCGCCGACCTTCTGCGACGCAGGCTTCGTAGACCTCTTCTGTGAGATCGATGTTTCCATCGGGTCCTTCCCACACCAAGTAGAAGCCGTGTCCCTGGGAGTTCTTCCCGACCAGGTACTTGTACTTAAGTTCTTCGAAGGTGACGAGAGAACTCCCTCGTCGCCGGTTCGAGTCGTGGTGGGAAGCGATGACGGTATCGACCATCTCATCGCGCTCCATCTGCAGAACGATGTTGGCGTCTACTTGCTTTGTCAGCGTCTTGAATGCGAATCCGCCTTCGAGTGGGCGCCCCTTGCCGTTCGCCCAATCTCCAGAAATTGCACGTTTAAGCCTTTGGGCGGTCAGGGTCTTTGCATAGGAGTCGCCACGTTCGGGCCGGCCTTGCTCGATCAGGATGAATTGCCGATCGCTGCCCGTCACCGAGTTCATTGCGAGGACGGCATGGCCGGTGGTTCCTGAACCGGCAAATGGGTCAAGCACTACTCCATCAGGCGGGCACCAGATTTGAAGGATCTTTTGCATCAACCGCAAAGGCTTTACAGTCTCGAAACCGTGCCCACGGCCCATGATGGCGTTGAGCTCATTGATGCCTGTCTGGCTGTGGCCACTTTGTGCGTGATCCCACGAAACTGAACCAAGAACCTCAGGAAATACGTGTTCGTCATCGGCCCAATACGTCATGGGAACGAACCCCTTTTTGACGTCCTCCAGGTATCTCTTGAGACGTGGCCTTCCGCTGCCGCCCTCTCCGAGGAAGTAGGCCGCGGGCCAAGGGCCAGTTGCATAGATTTCTGCGGCCCTCTTCTTGGCCGCGTCAACCGACCCTTTTACTACCAGCGCTCGAACCCCTGCGCGCACCTCACCTTGGGGAAGTCCGCACAACTTAGCCCGCGTCTCTTCGTCATGAAGATTGACTTCGGAGTAGGGAGTGCCCCATTCTTCAAGCCATCTCTTTATGGTTCGACGGTCCGTTCCCCAGTGCCGTCCCGAGGGCGGATAGTGGATATCGCCAGTAATCGGTGACTGTATTCCGAAGACCATTCCCTGATGACTGGCGGCACCGACGGCGCTCAGGTCACCCGAGGTCCAGGCACGCGTATCGCCGTCCTTATTTTGGTAGCGTGCGTCCATTTCATCGGTGCGATCCAGCAACCGGGTAGTAGCGAGTGCTTCGTTTCGGGCATAGACGAGAACGTATTCAGTCGCTGTGCTTACGTGATCATTGCCGCTCTTGGGGGAGTAGGCCTTCTGCCAGTTGAGAATGGCGAGTCGATTAGACTCTCCAAAAATCTCGTCCAGCATTTGGCCCAAGTGGAACAGTTCCCGATGATCTATGCAGATCGCCAGGATTCCGTCCGTCTTGAGCATGGAGTGCATCATCTGCAGTCGCGGGTACATGAACTTCATCCACTTGGTGTGTCGTGCCGGGTCGTCTGTTGGCACCCAATTACCAAGGCCCGCATCATTGGGGTCTTCATCCCAGCGATCGTTGTACCGGAAGTCGTTTCCCGTGTTGTACGGAGGATCAGTGAGTATCAAATCAACCCCGCCGCGCCACTTGTACAGCGATGCCAATGCCTGAAGGTTGTCGCCTTCAATAATGAGATTCTTCGCCCGTTGCTCAGCCGTTCCAAGGGACAACCCAGGATTCAAGCGTTGGACTCTGGGACGTACAAGTCGTGCGATTCGTCGAGCCTGCTGCTTACCGGCAAAAGAGAGGTTGACGCCACGTTGCGCCTTCTCCTTCACGATCTCGATGAGCTCATCAACAGTTAGTTCTCGCCCGGCAGCGACGCTTAGTTCATTGAGTAGCCCATCGGTGGTAAGCGTGGTTGTTACCTCGGTGTCGTTCATTATGAGGTCCCTAAGAAAGTGGGTGAAGTTGGGCAAGGCTAAGGTCCGAACCTCGAATTCGCGGTCGGATCGTCCACCCCATCGTAGTCGCCCGCTTGTGGTCTCTCTTGACCTGCGCAGTCCGCTGACGCAGGGCCCACCCGGGACACAGTTCCGGGGATTTGGGCGAGAGAAGAATCAGCAGGTACTAGCTGATGGAGTCCAGCAGCCATCTCGTGGCAGCCGGGTCAAGGCGCAGGAGGAAGGTCCGCAGGGCCGAATTCGAGGAAAGCCTGACCTGAACTCTCCAATACTCGATGTCTACGATGTTCCCTACGCCCACCGGCGCGGTTCGCCGCCGGTCCCACCAAGAGTCCCGTTCGAACCAATGAACGGGTTCTTCTGTGACGACCCAGAGTCGGCCGTCATGCCTGACGGCCAACGGCCGGCCGGTCGGGCTGAACCGAACATCGACTCGGGCGTTGAGGGTGGTTTCATTCGCTGTTGCTGTCACGGGTTACGCGCTCTCCTAGATTCCTGCTCATTGCTTCTCCGCGACGGGTAACGGCCGAGGCCCACACCCATGTCCGGTACGTCAGGGGGCCGTCCTTCCACGTCACTTCCGCTGCCCGTTCCGTCCAGGCAAACACTTCGCCCTCCACCAGCTCGGCGCAGTTTGGGAACCGCAACCACGCACGCACCGGGATCCCCGGATACCCGTTGTGCAGCGGGAAGTTCTTGAAATCAAGTTCTTCCAGAGTGAGCCCGAACGGCTGAGCACGCTTTGAATACCTCGCATGCAGCGCCTTGGCTTGCTCCGGATTCATTACCACACAACTAGAATATATGTTCGAAACGACACGGTAAGAAAAGGCGGCCGGTCGGCCGCTGATTCCAGTGTGGGGGAGGGGTACGACAAGATAGCCCGAGACCTCCGATGGGCCGTGATATTTGGCCTCACCCGCGCAGCCGCGAGGTGTGATATTTGGGGTAACTCGCAGGGATCCGGCCACGCTGGCCGGGCCTGCCTTGCCCGTGCGCCTTACTTCGCCCGCAACGCGCGGGAACGAGCGGCAAAGTGTTCCCGCGCGAGTCCACGCCAGCGGAACTCGCTGCCGTTCTTATCGCGACGCTTCGCGAGGCGATCGAGCATGTTCTCTCGATCAGTTCCCTCCAACAAATGCGTCAGCTCGGAAACGTCGCTGTAGTGCACACAGATCGGAACATCGCAGTCATGCATCAACGGACCGAAGCCGTGCAATGGAATCCCGGTTGCCAGGTGGAAGGCGAAGCGGTGTGGGCGGACCGCCTGTGTTTGCCCGCCTCCGTTCAGAGTGAAGCGGCCGTAGCCGTCGTCAGCGACGGCGGCGCTCCATAACCAACAGTCCCCAGGAGCCGGTCCTTTGACTACCTTCTCCCAGAAACGATCTTGCACGGACGCGGGAACTACGCTCATCACTCACACACCTCCTAACGGCTAGCGCGGGAACCTCAGATCAATGCTGGGGCTCACGATCATGACCGTGCTCAGTTTCGCTTGTTGCTTCTTCCTGAGCTGAGTCCGCCTTCTTTGAGACGCGTGAGGTCTTCAGTAGTCCGAGCCTACGGAGGGACTTTTCGTCCCATCCGCCGCGCAGTGCAGCGCGCCGTGCCTTCACGGTTTCAGCCTTTGCTTCCTTGAAAGCTGCCTCCGCCTTGCCTTCGGCTTCGACTGCTTCCTCCAGGGCTTTGCCCAGGGAAATCTTTGCCTGTTGTTCTGCGATGACTGCCTGTTCAATTCTTTCGCTCATGTCCATAGTCTATGGGCAATCCGCTCACCGTCGAAGGCAGCACGCGGTACAACGTTCGGTCGCATTCGTGTGTAGCCCCTGCCCACCCATGCACAGCAAAAGATTGGCCTCCGGTCTTTTCCTGCACACACGTGGACAGCCGGACCCTGTAGCCCGGTTGCACACACCACGAACGGGCCTCAGGAGGCCCTAAGAGCCGTGGTGGGCAAAGCCTCCGAAGCTGACCCCCACCTCTCGGCGCGAACCGCCGAGAGGTCCGTATGCGGACCAGAACAAGCAATGCACGTATACTATCTGCGATAGGTGCCGCAGCGGGCGGCAGCGCAATAGGGCGGGCGGTGAAACCCAGGTGCATGGCGGCGTAACGTTCTTCCGTGGAACAGGCTCATCTGCCACCGCCTACCTGGAGTCTGACCACCACCGCGCCGACGAGTATTACCTCGAAGAAGACGGCCAGTTTGCCGAACGGTTCGTGTACGGCCCCGAAGGTGCCCTGGACACCGTTGATTCCCTCGACGCCGACCGCTACAAGCAGTGGGTCGATTGGGTAGATCCGGACACCGGAGAGGTGCGTGGGAAGCCAAAGGGTCAGGCACGCTTGCGCCAGTCCGACGGCGTAATGCGCGACCTTCCTGCCAGCCCACGTTTTGCAGAGATGACCGTCAATTGCGACAAGTCGCTCTCAGTTGCCGCCGCGCTCAATCCGGAAGTTAGCGCCGCCCTGGACGAGGCCCAGCGCGAAGCAGCGCAGGCCATGAGCGAGTTCGTAGCCGAGAACGCGGTAACCCGAGTTGGCCCCTTGGGAGGTCAGCGGCTGGTCAAAGTTGAACGGTTCGAGGCCGTTGCTGTTGTGCACAAAACTTCACGAGCAGGCGACCCTCACCGGCACATTCACGTGCAGTGGAACACCCGTGTTTTTGCCGAGGGAAAGTGGCGTGGATTGTGGACCACTCCGACTTTGAAGCAGCAAGGAGCCCTGCGCGGAATCGGTGAATCTACAATCCGTTCCCATGAAGGACTTCGCACCGCTCTGGCGAATGCCGGCCTCACTTTCGACACCGCTACGGGCAAGGTAGTTGAACTCTCCAAGCACGCCGAATTGCTGTCGAAACGCCGCGCGCAGGTACAAGAAAATATCGCCACACTAGAAGCTGAGTGGAGGAAAAACCACCCCGGTCAGGAGCCCTCACCGGAACAGCGTCGCATGTTCGACTTCAAGGCATGGGCACTGGACCGTCCCGGCAAGAAGGCAAGGAACAGGGAAGTCTCGCAGGCCGGATGGATCGATGAACTGCGCGCCGCAAATCTTCCGATCGAAGGGTTCACCGGGGGAGTTTCTGTAACACGTTCCTTGGCCGACCTGGACCGCGAGCAGATCGCAGCTGAGGCAATTGCCTTCTGTGAAGGCAAGGCCTCTGCATGGTCGTTGCATCAGCTTCAAGCCGCCGTCGCGGACCAAGTAGCAGCAGCAGGTGCTATTGCCGATCGCGCAGAACTCAATGCCTTCGTTACTGACACCGCGAAACGTGCTGCACAGGGTGCGCGTTCAATCAGCGATCCGCGTGACGGACACATGCCCGATCACGTCAGGCACATTACAAGTGAGCGTGTTATTGCGGTCGAGGATGAACTAAAGGCGCGCTTCACCGCACGTGTTGTTGCCGCCGAAAGGATGCAGCTCGATCCTCGCGTGTTCGCAGACACGAACCTTGGCCAGGCGCAGAAACACGCTGCCCAGATTGTCGTCAGTGACTGCGGCCTGGGTGTCATCGAAGGTGCCGCCGGTTCGGGCAAGACAACGATGCTGCGGGAGGCTAAGAAGATCCTCGACGCCGAAGGTCGCCAGCTCGTTGTCCTCGCCCCGACCCTCAAGGGAGCGCAGGAAGCAGCACGTTCCCTTGAAGCTCCCGCGTTCAGCGTCCACAAGCTCTTGCACGCGAACGGTTTCCGATGGGATGGCAACGGCCGCTACACGCGCCTGCAGCCGGGCGAGAATGACCCCAAGACGGGAAAACTGTACCGGGGCCCGGGCGATGAATACCGGCTCAAGAACGGTGCCCGTGTTGTCGTGGACGAGGCAGGCATGATCGACCAGGACACCGCTCTCGCTCTGACCCAGCTCGCGGATCAGTACGGGGCCGGCATCGTACTCATGGGCGACCGTGCGCAACTTCCCGCCGTCGGGCGCGGCGGCGTCCTGGACCACGCCTCGAAGATCGCTGTTGATCGCGCCGACATCGACGTCGTTCACCGCTTCACGGACCCCAAGTACGCGTCTCTCTCACTGCGGATGCGCGACCGCGACAAGCCAGCCAGCCTCTTCACCGAGCTTTACGAGGGTGGGCATATCCGCATCCACACCAGCACCGAAGAAGCCGTGGCCGTGATGACCGAGCAGGCGGCTGCAACGATTCTTACCGGCGGGACAGTGGCCCTGGCGACACCCACAAATGAGATGGCAACGCAGATCAACGCCGTCATGCAGGACCAGATGACCGCCGCCGGCCGAACCCGTCCCGCGAAGTTCGATGTGGCCGGCGTTGACGGTCTCGTGCTGCGGCACGGTGACACGATCATGACCAGAAAC
>NZ_JBHVAL010000028.1:0-28538 GCF_042667405.1 Paenarthrobacter sp. NPDC057355
CTGGTTGGTCTCGTTGGTTTGGGTGGGGGGTGGGGGCTGTTTATCACCGCCTCCGCCGCCGCCAACGTGCCCCGGTGCGGGGCGCCGTCGTCGTGCTGTTCTTGGGAGAACGGCGACTAGATCTTGCGGGCCAGGATGGCTTGCTTGACCTCGGCGATTGCCTTGGTCACCTGGATGCCACGGGGGCATGCCTCGGAGCAGTTGAAGGTGGTGCGGCAGCGCCACACGCCTTCTTTGTCGTTGAGGATCTCAAGGCGCATGTCGCCGGCGTCATCACGGGAATCGAAGATGAAGCGGTGTGCGTTGACGATCGCTGCCGGGCCGAAGTACTGGCCGTCGGTCCAGAAGACCGGGCAGGACGAGGTGCAGGCTGCGCAGAGGATGCACTTGGTGGTGTCGTCAAAGCGCTCACGGTCCTCGACGGACTGCAGGCGTTCCTTGGTGGGCTCGTGGCCCTTGTTGATCAGGAACGGCATCACTTCGCGGAAGGACTGGAAGAACGGTTCCATGTCCACGATCAGGTCCTTCTCCACGGGGAGGCCCTTGATCGGCTCGACGGTGATGGGCTTGGACGTGTCCAGGTCCTTCAGCAGCGTCTTGCAGGCGAGTCGGTTGCGGCCGTTGATGCGCATGGCATCGGAGCCACAGACACCGTGGGCGCAGGAGCGGCGGAACGAAACCGTGCCGTCGATCTCCCACTTGACCTTGTGCAGGGCGTCCAGCACACGGTCCGTGCCGTACATGGTCAGCTTGTAGTCGTCCCAGCGCGCTTCTTCCGAGATTTCGGGATCGTAGCGGCGCACGCGGAGCGTGATGTGGAACGTGGGAATTTCACCGTCGCCGGCAACACTCGCCGGGAGCTCGATCTTGGATGCGGGCTCTGCCATTTCGGTCGTCATTAGTACTTACGCTCCATCGGCTCGTAACGGGTGAAGATCACGGGCTTCGTCTCCAGACGGATGCCCGCAACGGATTCCGCCGAGGAGGCGGCAGTGACGGAAGTGTCCAGGTAAGCCATGGAGTGCTTCATGAACTTTTCGTCGTCGCGGTCCGGGAAGTCTTCGCGGTAGTGGCCACCACGGGACTCTTCACGGTGCAGCGCACCGACGGTCATGACCTTGGCCATGTCCAGCAGGAAGCCCAGCTCCACGGCCTCCAGGAGGTCCAGGTTGAAGCGCTTGCCCTTGTCCTGGACGGTAACGTGCTTGTAGCGCTCCTCGAAGGATGCGATGTCGCGGAGAACCTGCTCCAGGGACTCCTTGGTGCGGAACACCTGCATGTTGGCATCCATGGTGTCCTGCAGTTCCTTGCGGATCTGCGCGACGCGCTCGGTGCCGTTGCCGCTGAGCAGGCCATCAAGGATGCCGCGGGTCATCGCCTCGGGGTCCTCGGGCAGCTCGACGAAGTCGGCGGTCTTGGAGTACTCCGCTGCGGCGATGCCTGCACGCTTGCCGAACACGTTGATGTCCAGGAGCGAGTTGGTGCCCAGGCGGTTCGAGCCGTGGACGGAGACACAGGCAACTTCACCGGCTGCATACAGGCCGGGAACGATCGTGTCGTTGTCCTGGAGTACCTCGGTGGTGATGTTGGTGGGAATGCCGCCCATGGCGTAGTGCGCCGTCGGGAACACCGGGACGGGATCGGTGAACGGTTCCACACCAAGGTAGGTGCGGGCGAACTCCGTGATGTCCGGAAGCTTGGCCTCGATGTGCGCAGGCTCAAGGTGGGTGAGGTCCAGGAGGACGTAGTCCTTGTTCGGGCCACAACCGCGTCCCTCACGCACTTCGTTCGCCATGGCGCGGGCCACGATGTCACGGGGTGCGAGGTCCTTGATGGTGGGGGCGTAGCGCTCCATGAAGCGCTCACCTTCGGAGTTACGCAGGATGGCACCCTCACCACGCGCACCCTCGGTCAGGAGGATGCCCAGGCCGGCGAGGCCTGTCGGGTGGAACTGGAAGAACTCCATGTCTTCCAGGGGGATGCCGCGGCGGAACGCGATGCCCATGCCGTCACCGGTCAGGGTGTGGGCGTTGGAGGTGGTCTTGAAGACCTTGCCGGCGCCACCGGAAGCGAAAACGACGGACTTGGCCTGGAAGACGTGCAGTTCGCCGGAAGCGAGGTCGTAGGAGACGACGCCGGCAACACGCTTCTGCTTGTACGGCGTGCCGTCCTCGCGTACTGCGTCTTCCTCGACGATCAGCAGGTCAAGGACGTAGTACTCGTTGTAGAACTCAACGTTGTGCTTGACGCAGTTTTGGTACAGGGTCTGGAGGATCATGTGACCGGTGCGGTCTGCTGCATAGCAGGCGCGGCGGACGGGAGCCTTGCCGTGGTCACGGGTGTGGCCACCGAAGCGTCGCTGGTCGATCCGGCCCTCGGGGGTGCGGTTGAACGGCAGACCCATCTTTTCCAGGTCCAGCACGGCGTCGATGGCTTCCTTCGCCATGACCTCGGCTGCGTCCTGGTCAACCAGGTAGTCGCCACCCTTGATGGTGTCAAAGGTGTGCCATTCCCAGTTGTCTTCCTCGACGTTGGCCAGTGCTGCACACATGCCACCCTGGGCCGCACCGGTGTGCGAGCGGGTGGGGTAGAGCTTGGTCAGTACCGCTGTGCGTGCGCGCTGACCGGACTCGATCGCGGCGCGCATGCCGGCGCCACCTGCACCGACAATGACGACGTCGTACTTATGGACCTGCATACCAGATGCTCTCTCTTTCAAAAATTCAGATGGTCGGCGGAGGCTGCTCCGCTACTTCAGGCGGACCGGCAAGCCGGCCACGCCGATGCGGCACGGGCCGCTACGGTGCCGGGCAGAATCCGCCGGGAAGCTGGACGCCGTCGACGACGGGGCACGGGTTGAACGTGAAGATCACCAGGGTGCCGAGGATGATGATGACCAGCGTGGCCGCGTAGAGGACCATCTTGAGCCAGAAGCGCGTGGAATCCTTCTCGGCGTAGTCGTTGATGATGGTACGGACACCGTTGGTGCCGTGCAGCATGGCAAGCCACAGCATGGCCAGGTCCCAGAACTGCCAGAAGGGATCGGCCCACTTGCCGGCGACGAAACCGAAGTCGATGGCGTGGATGCCTTCGCCCACCAGGAGGTTCACGAAGAGGTGGCCGAAGATCAGCACCACCAGAACGATGCCGGACAGGCGCATGAAGAGCCAGGCGATCATCTCGAAGTTGCCGCGGCTGGAGCCATTGCGGCTGTACTTCGGGGCGATCTTCCCGGTGCGGGGGGATTCGATGGTTGTCATGGCTTAGTGGCCTCCCAGCGCGAGGGAAAGGTGGCGGATGGCGAAGCCGGCGAACGTGACCAGCCACAGTGCAAGCACGACCCACAGCATCTGGCGCTGGTACTTAGCGCCCTTCTTCCAGAAGTCGATCGCGATCACACGCAGGCCGTTGAAGGCGTGGAAGATGATCGCAGCGACCAGGCCCGTTTCACCCAGGGCCATGAGGGGGTTCTTGTAAGCACCAATGACGGCCGTGTAGGCCTCAGGGGACACGCGCACCAATGAGGTGTCCAGCACATGGACCAACAAGAAGAAAAAGATCACTACACCGGTAATACGGTGTCCAACCCAGGACCACATGCCTTCACGGCCGCGGTACAAGGTGCCAGCTGGTTTTGTCGGCACTGATTAAACCTTCCTGCAACACAGCGGCGCTGGCATGGGATCCATGCGGGGGGAACGCCTGCTGCGAGAGCACTCGTAGCTCACGCCTAAATCTAGGCTTCGCTCACAGCATATTCAATTTAGGCCCGGCTTCTCTGCTTGTTAATTCCATGTTTCCTGCCCGGATTCAGGCGATTTTGGGTACTGCCTGAGACGAACGCCACATCCGTGGCGTTCTGCGGAGCTTCCCGGTTGCGTCGGATAAAGTGTTGCGGTGAGTACAGAAGACGCGAAATACCCGGAATCGCCCATGAACCGCTTCCATGCGGTCATTCCGGCGGGCGGTGTGGGGACCCGGCTGTGGCCACTCTCGCGTGCCGCTGCGCCTAAGTTCCTGCACGACCTCACGGGGTCCGGCAGTACCTTGTTGAGGGCTACCTACGACCGTTTGGAGCCGCTGGCCGGCGAACGCGTGCTGGTAGTGACCGGCGAGGCCCACCGCGCGGCAGTCTGCCGCCAGTTGCCCGAAGTGGGCGACGACGAGCTCGTCCTTGAAAGTGAGCCCAAGGACTCCGGAGCCGCCATCGGCCTGGCCGCGGCCATCCTCTACCGCCGCGACCCGGACACCATCATGGGTTCGTTCGCCGCGGACCAAGTAATCAGCCCCGACGACCTCTTCCAGGAGACGGTCCGGGAAGCGATCTACACTGCCGCCAAGGGCAAGATCGTCACCATCGGCATCAAGCCCACGCACCCATCCACCGGCTTTGGCTACATCCGTTCAGGCGCTGCGCTGGACATCGACGGTGCGCCGAACGCCCTGGCCGTGGCGGAATTCGTAGAGAAGCCCAGCCAGGAAGTTGCCGACAAGTATGTCGAGGCGGGCGACTACGTGTGGAACGCGGGCATGTTCGTCGCTCCCGTTGCGTTGATGCTCAAGCACCTCGAAGCCAACCAGCCCGAGCTCTTCGTCGGCCTCCAGGAAATTGCTGCGGCATGGGACACGCCGCAGCGTGCCGAGGTAACGGCACGTGTGTGGCCCACCCTGCCGAAGATTGCAATTGACTACGCGGTCGCCGAGCCTGCAGCGGCAGCCGGCGATGTCGCCGTCGTGCCTGGCACTTTCCGCTGGGACGACGTCGGCGACTTTGCCGCGATCGGTCGCCTGAACAACGCCGGCGACGTCGATGAAGTGACGGTTCTCGGCGAGGGCGCCCGCGTGTTCGCGGAGAATGCCAGCGGCGTGGTGGTGTCCGACACCAAGCGCGTCATCGCCCTCATCGGCATCAAGGACGTGGTGATCGTCGATACCCCGGATGCGCTGCTTGTCACTACCAAAGAGCATGCCCAGTTGGTGAAGGGCACTGTTGACGCCCTGAAGGCCAGCGGGGACACGGACGTCCTGTAGCGCCGTCTTATACCGTGAGCCACCTCTTTGGTTGTCCTGCGTCTGAACGCAGCGTAACCAAGAGGTGGCTTTCGTTCTTCCGGTGCCGTGGATGGCTAGAGTTGTGACGTGCGCAATTACACGACTGAAACAGAGCCCACTCCTGTCGTTGGCCCCTGGGTTGATGAACTGTTGCCAGGACTCATCGAATTCCGGCGCGACCTCCATGCGCACCCGGAGCTGTCCTTCAAGGAATTCCGGACCACGGACAAGCTTGTCGAACGGCTGGAAGCGGCCGGGCTGGCGCCGCGCCGGCTGGAGGGCACCGGCCTGACGGTTGATGTGGGGGAGGGGCCCATCGCTACGGCCCTGCGTGGTGACATTGATGCCTTGCCGATCATCGAGGAAACCGGACTGCCGTTCGCCTCCAAGAACCATGGCGTGACCCACGCCTGTGGCCACGACATCCACACCACCACCATGCTGGGCATCGCCCTGGTTCTCCAGCGCATGCATAAGAACAATCCGCTGGGCGGCACTGTCCGGATCATTTTCCAGCCCGCCGAGGAAACCATGCCTGGCGGTGCGTTGTCCTGCATCGAACAAGGTGTGTTGGAGGGTGTTCCGCGCATCCTGGCCCTGCACTGCGATCCGCGCATCAACGTCGGCCAGATCGGTACCCGCATCGGTGCCATCACCTCTGCCTCCGACACCATCAAGATCGAACTTTCCGGACGCGGTGGGCACACGTCCCGTCCGCATCTGACCGAAGACCTGGTTTTCGCGCTGGCGCAGATCGCAGTCAATGTACCTGCAGTGCTTTCCCGCAGGGTGGATGTACGCAGTGGAGTTTCCGTGGTGTGGGGCCAGATTTCCGCAGGTTCGGCGCCGAATGCCATTCCGGGTTCGGGATACATGGCCGGCACCATGCGCTGCCTGGACCGCGACGCCTGGCATGGTGCGGGGGAGCTGCTGGACGACGTCGTGAAGCAGGTCGCCGCACCGTACGGGGTGGACGTGCACCTGGAGCACACGCGTGGAGTCCCTCCGGTAGTTAACTCCGAGCACGAGACCGCGCTCATCGAGGCCTCTGCCCGCGCTGAGCTGGGGGAGAACGCCGTGGTACTGACTCCCCAGTCCATGGGTGGGGAGGATTTCGCATGGTTCCTGGCGGATCTCCCCGGCGCCATGATGCGCCTGGGAACCCACACTCCGGGCGGCGAAGAATATGACCTGCACCGTGGCGACTTCATCGTGGACGAGCGTGCGCTGGGGTATGCCATCCGGGTCCTCACGGGTGCCGCCCTTCGCACCATCCGGGACCTCGAACAGTAACCCAACTGGGTAACAGCACATGCTCTATTGAGCGCTCAGTGGAGCATGTGCTGTTACCTAGTTGGGTGCTTTTGGGCCAGAATGAGTTGTGCACAATTGAATTGTGCACTATCGTTTTATCCATGAGTGATGCACCCCGCCTCCGCCATCAGGTTTGCTTTGCGCTGTACTCGGCATCCAAGGCTGCGACGGCGGTCTACCGCCCCGTGCTGGACGACCTTGGGCTGACCTACCCGCAGTACCTGGTGATGCTGGTGTTGTGGGAGCAGGAGCCGCGAAGTGTCCGTGAGCTTGGCGCTGAACTCGGCCTCGATTCCGGAACGTTGTCTCCCCTGCTGAAACGCCTTGAGGGCCTGGGGCTCGTCGAGCGGAAGCGCTCCGCCGACGACGAACGTCGCGTGGACGTCGTACTGACCGACGCCGGAACGGCCCTCAGTGCCCGGGCCCAGGCAGTGCCGCAGCGCCTGGCCGACGCCGCAGGGCTCGACGCCGCCGAGATCAAGCAACTGCACGCAACCCTCGGCAAGCTCACCGCCGCGTTGAACAGCTCACTCTGAAATTTTTTCACGCCATCGAATTCCCGAAGAGAAACGGAAACACCATGAAGACTCTCTACACAGCCGAGGCACTGGCCTCCGGCGAAGGCCGCGACGGCAACGCCCGCACCAAGGACGGCAAACTGGATGTGGCCCTGGCCAGCCCGGTTGAACTGGGTGGCAACGGCCAGGGAACCAACCCCGAGCAGCTTTTCGCGGCAGGGTACGCCGCATGCTTCCACTCGGCACTGCGCATGGTGGGTCGCAAGGAGCGCGTGGACCTGACCGACTCGGCTGTTGCAGCCAAGATCCACTTCGGTGCACTGACGGATAGCGAAGGCTATGGCCTTGCCGCTGAACTTGAGATCGCTTTGCCTGCCCTGGACCGCGGGACCGCGGAGGCCCTGATGGCCAAGGCACACCAGGTTTGCCCCTACTCCAACGCCACCCGCGGCAACATGGCCGTCGACCTCAAGCTCGTGGAGTTCGCAGCATGAGCGCCGCCGTCAGCACGCCGGTGGAAACCCGCGAAATCCAGCTCGCTTCACGTCCGGTTGGCCGTCCCGCCCCGGAGAACTTCCGATTGGCGCAGGCAACTCTTCCCGAGCTCGCCGAGGGCCAGGTCCTGGTGAAGAACCAGTTCATGTCCGTGGACCCCTATATGCGCGGCCGCATGAACGACGTCAAGTCGTACTCGGCTCCGTTCCGCCTGGATGCAGCGCTCGACGGCGGTGCAGTAGGTGAGGTGATCGCGTCCCGTTCGGACGCGCACAAGGTGGGTGACGTCGTCGTGCATCAGCTGGGGTGGCGTGAACACGCGGTAGTGGACGCCGCAGCGACCACACCGGTGCCGGGTGGGCTTGCTCCGACCTCGGCCTTCCTTGGTGCGCTGGGCATGACCGGCCTGACCGCCTACGCCGGCCTGCTGAAGGTGGCCGAGTTCAAGGAAGGCGATGTCGTCTTCGTCTCCGGCGCCGCCGGAGCTGTCGGTTCCATGGTGGGCCAGATCGCCAAGGCCATGGGTGCCTCCAAAGTCATCGGCAGCGCGGGTTCGGCGGAGAAAGTCGACCGCCTTCTGGAACTCGGATTTGATGCCGCATTCAACTACAACGACGGTCCCGTCCTTGAGCAGCTCCAGGAAGCTGCGGGGGAGCGCGGCATCGACGTGTACTTCGACAACGTCGGCGGGGAACACCTTGAGGCCGCGCTGGCCACCCTCACCGTCGGTGGCCGGGTGGCGATGTGTGGCGCCATAGTACAGTACAACTCCACCGAACCGCCGGCCGCGCCCCGGAACCTGGCCGTCGCGATCGGCAAGCAGCTGACCCTTCGCGGCTTCCTCGTAGGCGGCCAGCGCCAACACGCCGCCGAGTTTGCCCAAAAGATGGCCGGATGGCTCGCCGACGGCACCATCAGCTACGACGAGACGATCGTTGACGGACTGGAAAACGCCCCGCAGGCCTTCATTGATCTGCTGGACGGAGCCAACACCGGAAAGATGCTCGTCCGCCTGTAGGGGCCGGTAGCCGGGTGTGACTTGCGCACCCGGCTACTGCTTGGTAACAAAAAGTCAACAATCTGTCCGGGAGGGCGGCTTTGTGCTACTCGAGTGTGTTCCAGGCCACTAGGGTTGTTGCTATTAGTGCGCTTCGGCGCAGTGCTGCGAAGCCTCAGTGAAAACAGAATTTCTGCCCCGAAGTTTTTGGAAACGGACACTCATTGACCATCCGTCGTAGCGCCAATCACTTTCTTCCTGGAGGAAAATTGAAGAAACCACTGCGTGCCACCCTGAAGCGCGGTTCAATGGCCGGTGTTGCAACCGTCGGCGCAGCAGCGCTCCTGCTGACCGGCTGTGGCCAGGCCCCCGACGCCGGATCCGGCGCCGCTACCAAGAGCGATTTCCTCGGATGCATCGTCTCCGACTCCGGCGGATTCGATGACCAGTCGTTCAACCAGTCCTCGTATGAAGGACTGAAGAAGGCCGAAACGGATCTCGGAATCCAGGTCAAGTCGGCAGAGTCCAAGGCCAACAGCGACTTCGAGACGAACCTCAACGGCATGGTCTCCGCCGGCTGCAACCTGACAGTCACTGTGGGCTTCCTCCTGGGCGATGCCACCAAGGCGGCCGCGGAGAAGAACACTGACAAGCACTTCGCAATCATCGACTTTGCCTATGACACCCCTGTAGCCAACGTCAAGCCGGTGGTCTACGACACCGCGCAGGCCGCCTACCTGGCCGGCTACGCCGCAGCGGCAACATCCAAAACCGGCAAGGTGGGAACCTTCGGTGGTATCAAGATCCCGACCGTAACGATCTTCATGGACGGCTTCTACGACGGCGTCCAGGCCTACAACAAGGCCAAGGGCAAGAACGTCCAGGTTGTCGGCTGGGACAAGAACACCCAGGACGGCTCGTTCACCGGTGACTTCGAGAAGCAGGACACCGGCAAGCAGGTCACCATCAACCTGCTGGACCAGGGCGCGGACATCGTCATGCCTGTGGCAGGTCCGGTTGGCAAGGGTGCAGGCGCTGCGCTCAAGGAAGCCAAGGCCGCCGGCAAGGACGTCAAGCTCATCTGGGTCGACTCCGATGGCTACCTCACGGCTCCCGAGTACAAGGACCTCATGCTGACCTCCGTGGTCAAGCAGATGGGCGAGGCCGTTGAAACCGTGGTGAAGGACGACAAGGACGGCAAGTTCACCAACGAAGCCTACGTGGGTACGTTGAAGAACGATGGCGTGGCCATCGCTCCGTTCCACGACCTTGATTCCGCTGTTTCGTCTGAAACCAAATCCGAGCTCGACGCTCTGAAGGCAGACATCATCTCCGGCAAGCTCGTCGTCGAATCGAAGGCAAGCCCCAAGAAGTAAGCAATTCCTGGACGCGCCGCCAGTACCGTGCCCCGGTACTGGCGGCGCGTTTTTGCCCTGACTAGGCTGATCCCAAAGCTCGTGGCTTTGGAGCTGTTCAGCCGTCCCTCGGACTCAAAGAACGGTGGGAGTTGTGAAACTCGAATTGAAGGGGATCTCGAAAGCGTTCGGGACCTTCTATGCCAACCAAGACATCGACCTCGTGGTCGAATCCGGCCAGATCCATTGCCTCCTGGGCGAAAACGGCGCCGGCAAATCAACGCTCATGAATGTGCTTTACGGGCTGTATGAGCCCACCGCCGGCCAGATCCTGGTGGATGACAAGCCGGTTAACTTCCGTGGCCCCGGTGACGCAATGGCGGCCGGTATCGGCATGGTGCACCAGCACTTCATGCTGGTCCCCGTTTTCACGGTGGCCGAAAACGTAGCGCTCGGTGCCGAACCGACGTCGTTTGGCGGCGTCCTCAGCATCGACGAGACCCGGAAAAAGATCCGGGAAATTTCCGACAAGTACGGCTTCGACGTCGATCCCGACGCCTTGGTGGAAGACCTCCCGGTGGGCGTCCAACAGCGCGTGGAAATCATCAAGGCCTTGGTCCGGGAAGCCAGGGTCCTCATCCTGGACGAGCCCACGGCCGTGCTCACCCCGCAGGAAACCGACGAACTCCTGGACATCATGCGCCAGCTCAAAGCCGGCGGGACGTCCATCGTCTTCATCTCCCACAAGCTCCGGGAAGTGAAAGCTGTCTCCGACGTGATCACCGTGGTCCGCCGCGGGAAAGTCGTTGGTGATGCGCCTCCCACGGCATCTCCCACCGAGCTCGCCTCCATGATGGTTGGCCGCCCGGTCAGCCTGAGCCTCAACAAGGCCGCTGCGCAGCCCAAGGAAACCACATTCGTCGTCGAAAACCTCACCGTCCGTGCCGCCAACGGGACCAACGTGGTGGACGGGATCAGCTTCGACATTGCACAGGGAGAGATCCTGGCGATCGCAGGGGTCCAGGGCAATGGCCAAACCGAACTGACCGAAGCCATCCTCGGTGTCCAGGAACACGTAACAGGTTCAGTGGTCCTTGACGGGAAGCAACTCCTGGGCCTCCCCGTCAAGGACGTCCTGCGTTCCGGCGTCGGCTTTGTTCCCGAAGACCGCACAGTCGACGGCTTGGTGGGGCCTTTCTCCGTCGCCGAGAACCTGGTGCTTGATCTGTACGACCAGGCTCCGTTTGCCAGCGGCATCAGCATGAAGCCCGCCAAGGTGGCCGAACACGCCAAAGCCAAGATCGAGGAATTCGACATCCGGACACCCTCAGCCGGTTCGGCCGCGGGAACCTTGTCCGGCGGCAACCAGCAAAAGGTGGTCATGGCCCGGGAGCTCTCCCGGCCGCTCCGGCTGTTTATCGCAAGCCAGCCAACCCGTGGCGTGGACGTGGGTTCCATCGAATTCCTGCACAAGCGCATTGTTGCCGAGCGGGACGTTGGAACGCCGGTCATGATCGTTTCCACGGAGCTTGATGAAGTCATCGAACTCGCAGACAGGATAGCCGTGCTCTACAAGGGCAAACTCGTGGGAATCGTCCCGGCGGGAACCCCCCGCGACACGCTTGGCTTGATGATGGCCGGCGTCGGCCCGGAAGGAGGCTCCGATGACCACTAGCAGCGACGGGTCCACCAAGGACCAATCCCCTGAAGAGTCCACGGCGGAAGTTCGGGCAGCAGACGTTGCCCTGGACACTGCCGGCGGGACGCTTGAGCCCTCCATTGTCCCGGTTTCATCCCAGAGCGGGGACCCGGGGCACCAACAGGGCAGCCTGTTGCGGCGCATTGTCATGGGCAATGGCTTCGTGTCTGTATTGGCCGTCATTGTGGCGCTGTTCCTCGGTGGACTGCTGATTGCCAGCACCGATTCCCAGGTAGCCAAGACCGCGGGCTATCTGTTCGCCCGCCCCAGCGACTTCCTGACCGCGTTGTGGGCAGCAATGACTGACAGCTACGTGGCGCTCTTCCAGGGCTCGGTTTTCAGCCCGCGGCAAGGCTTCAAGCCCCTCCTCGAAACGATGACGGTAGCCACGCCCCTGATCTGTGCCGGCTTGGGCGTTGCCCTGGCCTTCCGTGCGGGCCTGTTCAACATCGGTGCGCAAGGGCAGATCATCATCAGTGCCACCCTTGCAGCCTATGTGGGGTTCACCTGGCACCTGCCTTTCGGCCTGCACTTGCTCCTGGTGATCGTTATGGGTGTCCTAGGTGGCGCTGCATGGGGCGCGATCGTCGGTGTCCTCAAGGCCCGTACCGGCGCGCACGAAGTCATTGTGACCATCATGCTGAACTACGTTGCCTTGTTCCTGCTGGACTTCCTCCTGAACACCGCAGCGTTCCGGCGGCCGGGGGACAACAGTCCCATTTCGCCGCGCCTGGATGAATCCGCCACCTACCCGGTGCTCATTCCTGGGTCCCGGCTCCACCTTGGCTTCCTGGTAGCCATCCTGCTGACCTACGGCGTGTGGTGGTTGTTGAACCGGTCCACCATCGGCTTTGAATTCCGTGCCGTTGGCGCCAACCCGGTCGCTGCCCGTACGGCCGGCGTCAAGGTCCCGCGCGCCACCATCCTCGTGATGGCGCTGGCCGGAGCCCTGGCCGCCTTCGGCGGCGTCGCTCAGGTCGCAGGCACGGAAAAGGTCCTTACCGGCGGTGTGGCCGCGCAGATCGGCTTCGACTCCATCACTGTTGCCTTGCTGGGCCGCAGCACGCCGTGGGGAACGTTCTTCGCAGGTCTGCTGTTCGGCGCCTTCCGCGCCGGTGCCGTGCAGATGCAGATCCAAACCGGCACCCCCATTGACATTGTCCTGGTGGTCCAGTCCCTGATCGTCCTCTTCATCGCCGCACCGCCGCTGATCAGATCGATCTTCCGGCTCGAAAGCAAGAAAAAGAAGAAGGACAAGACACCGAAGGCGGCCCCGGAAGCTGCCCTTGCCAATGCCACCGGAGGTGCCAAATGAGCGCGACAACCACTGCCCCCAGGTCGGGGTCCACGGCCCTGCCGGCGTTCAGGCCATCGCTGAAAGTGCCCGTTTCACTGGGCGTTCTGGCCCTCATCGCACTGGTCTTCTTCGGTTTCCTCGGCTCCGACAAGACCGCGGAGATGAAGATCAGCGACGCCGGCGACGCCGTTGCCGTCCCGGCGTTGATGATTCCCGGCCAAGTAGGTGGCGTCGTGCTCGGCATCTTGTTGCTGGCCATGGCCGCCTACTCGATCTACCTCTGGACGCAGGGAGAAAAGTCTCCGAAGTGGCTGCCCATCGCGTTCGCCGTTGTCTTCGTTTTCGCCCTGTTGGTGTGGATTGTGGCCGGTGCCCGCCAGCCGTCCATTTCCCTTGCAGGCTTGGTAGCCGGTTCGGTGACCCTCGCGGTTCCGTTGGTCTTCGGCTCGCTTTCGGGTGTTCTGTGTGAGCGCGTCGGCGTGGTCAACATCGCCATCGAAGGCCAGCTTCTGGGCGGCGCATTCACGGCAGCCCTGGTGGCCACCATGACCGGAAGCCCGTACATCGGCCTGATCGCCGCGGCGGCCGCTGGTGCCGTGGTATCCATGGTCCTTGCGGTGTTCAGCATCAAATATCTCGTCAACCAGATCATCGTCGGCGTTGTGCTCAACGTCCTGGTCTCCGGCCTGACGGGCTTCCTGTACGGCACCCTCATGGTCCCCAACAAGGAGCAGTTCAACACCCCGGGCCGCCTGGACATCCTGCCCATCCCGCTGCTTTCGGACATCCCCATCATTGGGCCCATCCTGTTCGAACAGTCCATCGCCGGCTACCTCATGTACATTGCCGTGGCCGTGGTGTGGTTCGGCTTGTTCAAGACCCGCTGGGGCCTGCGTGTCCGCGCTGTCGGCGAGCACCCTCAGGCTGCAGATACCTTGGGCATCAACGTCAACGCAACCCGTTTCTGGAACGTCACCCTGGGCGGTGCGATTGCCGGTATCGGCGGCGCGGTGTTCACTCTGGTCACCATCGACTCCTTCACCAAGGACATCTCCGGCGGCCGCGGCTTCATTGCCCTGGCTGCCCTGATCTTCGGCCGGTGGAATCCGATCGGAGCATTCCTGGCGTCGCTGCTCTTCGGTTTTGCCTACAACCTTCAGTCCATCCTGGGCATCATCGGAACGCCGGTCCCCAGCCAGTTCATGGCCATGCTGCCGTACCTGGTGACCATCTTCGCCGTCGCCGGTCTGGTGGGTAAGTCGCGGCCACCGGCCGCAAGCGGCATACCGTACGTGAAGGGTTGACGATGCCGGCAGATAACATCGACTGGCAGGCCCTGGAAGCAGCCGCGGTCCAAGCCATGGCCAACGCCTATGCTCCCTATTCGAAGTTCCCGGTGGGGGCTGCGGCCCTCACCGAGGACGGCAGGATCGTCAGCGGCTGCAATGTGGAGAATGCCAGCTACGGACTCACTTTGTGTGCCGAGTGTGCCTTGGTGGGCCAGCTCCACATGAGCGGCGGAGGCAGGATCGCCGCATTCTATTGCGTGGACGGCCAGGGCAATATCCTCATGCCATGCGGACGCTGCCGCCAGCTGCTCTACGAATTCCGGGCACCCGGAATGCAGCTCATGACAACCCAAGGCATCAAAACCATGGACCAGGTGCTTCCTGACGCCTTTGGTCCTGAACACCTGGAGGAGACCCTTGACCAGCACTGAAGCCTTCGACGCTGTCCAGATCATCACCATCAAACGGGACAAGGGCACGCTCACCCCGGAACAGATCGATTGGACCATCGATGCCTACACGCGCGGCGTCATCGCAGAGGAGCAGATGGCGGCCTTGAATATGGCCATCCTGCTCAACGGCATGGACCGCCAGGAGATCTCGCGCTGGACCTCGGCGATGATCGCCTCGGGCGAGAGGATGGACTTCTCGTCCCTGACAACGCCCGACGGCGGCCGGAAGGCTACCAGCGACAAGCACTCCACCGGTGGGGTAGGGGACAAGATCACCCTGCCGCTTGCACCTTTGGTGGCTGTCTTCGGGGTGGCCGTCCCGCAGCTCTCCGGCCGCGGCCTTGGCCACACCGGTGGCACGCTGGACAAGCTGGAAGCGATCCCCGGATGGCGCGCCAACCTCAGCAACGACGAGATCATGGCCCAGCTCCAGGACGTAGGGGCTGTCATCTGTGCTGCCGGATCGGGGCTGGCTCCTGCGGACAAGAAGCTGTACGCCTTGCGCGATGTCACCGGGACAGTGGAGGCCATTCCGCTGATCGCGTCCTCGATCATGAGCAAGAAGATCGCCGAGGGCACGGGATCGTTGGTGCTGGACGTCAAAGTGGGTTCCGGCGCCTTCATGAAGGACCAAGCCAAGGCCCGGGAGCTTGCCGAGACGATGGTCGCACTGGGTAAGGATGCCGGGGTCCACACCGTTGCCTTGCTCACCGACATGTCAACGCCACTGGGACTCACCGCAGGCAACGCGATCGAAGTGGAAGAGTCGGTGGAGGTCCTCGCGGGCGGCGGTCCGGAAGACGTCGTCGAACTGACCGTCCGCCTTGCCGAGGAAATGCTGGCCGGTGCCGGCATCCACGATGCTGATCCCGCGGCCGCCCTCAAGGACGGCCGGGCGATGGACGTGTGGAACCGGATGATCGAGGCCCAGGGCGGCGATCCCCGGGCGGCGTTGCCGGTGGCCAAGGAGTCCGAGGTGGTTTATGCCCCGGCGGACGGTGTCCTGGTCGAACTGGACGCACTGTCCGTGGGTGTCGCCGCCTGGCGCCTCGGAGCCGGCCGGGCCCGCAAGGAGGACAAGGTCCAGGCCGGGGCAGGCGTCCGCATGCATGCCAAGCCAGGAGCTTTGGTGCGGGCAGGGGAACCGCTGATGACGCTCCTTACGGACACCCCGGAAAAGTTCGACCGGGCCAAGGAAGCACTCCGCGACGCGGTGGTCATCGCCCCTGAGGGGTCGCGCCCGGGCAGTCAGCTGATTATCAGCCGAATCGCCTAGGCTTTGTTGTTCCGGGTCATCCAACGGGTGGCCCGGAACATTTGTCATCCGGCGCCTGTGGGGGAGCCGCCTACCTTAAGGAAACCGTGCAGGGCATCAACGATTTCATCCTGGCCGCGGCGGGACAGCCGTGGGTGCTGTTCCTGGTGTTGGCGTGCTGCCTGATTGACGGCTTCTTTCCCCCCATTCCCAGCGAGTCCGTGGTGGTGGGCCTCAGCGCGGTATCCGGCAGCAGCGGAGTGCCGAACATCTGGCTGCTGGGCTTCATGGCCGCCCTTGGGGCTTTCGCCGGGGACAACATCGCCTACATCATAGGCAGCCGCATTGGAACGCAGCGATGGCGCTGGATGCGCAGGCAACGGATGCAGGGTGCCTTCCGCTGGGCGGGCAAGGAACTGCGCCGCCGTGCGGCCTCCCTCATCATGGTGGCCAGGTTCATTCCCATCGGCAGGGTGGCCGTCAATCTCACAGCCGGGGCCACGCACTTCAACCATCGCCGCTTTGTGGCTCTGACTGCGCTCTCGGCGATTCTGTGGGCCAGTTACTCCGTGGTGCTGGGCTACTTCTTCGGCGTGTGGTTCGAGCACAACCATCTGCTGGGTGCCGTGATCGCAATTGTGGTGGCAGTGATCCTTGGCATCATCATCGACCGAATCATCAGCAAGGTGCGCGGTGCGGCACCCCTGGACGGCAAGAACATCCCCGAACAGGATGCCCCGCCTCCACCCACGGTATGACGTGGACAGCCCCGCAAGATCAGTCCGCCGGTTGACGCCTCCAGAACGCCCGGCCGATAGCGTTAAACGCGTGATCCCACGGCTGGGGCGTAGCGAACGACGTCCCGGCCATGGGACACTAAGAGCGACTTCGATCACACTGTCAAGTCATAGTCATCTAGGAGCTACCGCCGCGTGGAGTTTTTGAACCAAATGCTCGAGCATGCAGCCGGGCAGCCCTGGATATATCCCGTACTTCTCGTCTTCTTCTTCATTGATGGATTTGCCACGATCCTCCCCAGCGAGACTGCCATCGTTGGTCTCTCGGCGCTGTCCCTTCACAGCGGAGAACCCAACCTTTGGATCCTCGGCGCGACAGCTCTGGCGGGCGCGATGGCCGGCGACAATATGGCGTACCTGCTTGGCCGCAAGATTGGCCTGACCCGGTGGAAGTGGATGCGCCGCCCCAAGGTCCAGAAGATGTTTGCCTGGGCCCAGTATGAACTGGACAAGCGCGGTGCTGTGCTGATCTTCACGGCCCGCTACATTCCCTGGGGCCGCGTAGCAGTGAACTACGTTGCGGGCCAAACCGGGTTCCGGCACCGGACCTTCTTCTGGCTGGACGCCTTCGCCTGCATCACGTGGGTGGCGTACTCCATCGGCATCGGCCTGTTGGCCGGCCAATGGGTGCACCACAACCCGCTGCTGGGCGTTGGCATCGCCGTCGCCTTCGCTGTGGTGCTGGGCATCGTCGTGGACCACGCACTTCGCTGGTGGCACAAATACCTCGAGAAAAGGGACCATTCCAAGGAAGCCGCCGCAGCCGCGGAGGCGTCGTCGGTGGATGAGTCGCAGAAGGCCGTGGTCGGCGTCGACCGTTCCAAGCCCGCTGGCTAAGGTGGGGCCGTCCACCTAGTCTTAGTACGTGACTGAGCCCATACTTGACGCTGCCCCTGCCCTCGACTTCGATCTGAAGAGCCTGCCCAAGGTTTCCCTTCATGACCACTTGGATGGAGGCCTCCGCCCGGCCACCATCATTGAACTGGCCCAGGCTGTTGGCCACACCCTGCCGTCCACGGACCCCGTGGCCCTGGGCCAGTGGTTCCGTGATTCCGCCGACTCGGGTTCACTGGTCCGGTACCTCGAGACGTTCGACCACACAATCGCCGTGATGCAGACCAAGGAAGGCCTGTTCCGGGTTGCCAAGGAATTCGTTGAGGACCTGGCAGAAGACGGCGTGGTGTACGGCGAAGTCCGTTGGGCGCCGGAGCAGCACCTCCAGAAGGGCCTTACCCTGGACGAGGTCGTAGAGGCGGTACAAACGGGCCTCGAAGCGGGCATGGACGCTGCCGAAGAGCGCGGCCAGCAGATTCAGGTAGGCCAGTTGATCACCGCAATGCGCCACGCTGACCGTGGCCAGGAAATCGCTGAACTCGCGGTCCGCCACCGCACCAACGGTGCCGTTGGGTTCGATATTGCCGGTGCTGAGGACGGCTTCCTGCCCTCCCGTTTCAAGGACGCCTTCACTTACCTGGCGGAAAACAACTTCCCCGCCACCATCCACGCTGGAGAGGCTGCAGGACTGGAGAGCATCCAGTCCGCGCTTGTTGACGGCCGGGCGCTCCGCCTGGGCCATGGCGTGCGGATCGCCGAGGACATTTCGGTGGAGTTTGAGGACAACGCGGACGACGACGGCGAGGACACCGTTGGCATGGTGACCATAGGCAATATTGCCGGCTGGGTCCGTGACCGCGGAATCGCCCTGGAGATCTGCCCGTCCTCGAACCTGCAGACCGGCGCCATTTCCGGTTTCGGCGACGGCATCGAAAGCCACCCGGTGGACATGCTCTTCCAGCTCGGCTTCAACGTGACCATCAACACCGATAACCGCCTGATGAGCGGGGTCACCCTGACGGACGAGTTCGAGCTCCTGGTGGAAACCTTCGACTACGACCTCGATGACCTCTTGGAACTGACGCTCAACGCAGCTGAGGCAGCCTTCCTGCCGCTGGATGAGCGCGAAGCTTTGGTTGAGTACATCAACGATGCCTACGCCAACCTCGGCTGACAAGTCCGGCCTCGACGAGCTGCTGGGTGGGCCCACAGCGGTCGGGGAGCTGCTGGGGACTATCGCGGCCCTGCGTGAGCACTGCCCCTGGATGGGCGCGCTCACGCACGAGTCATTGGTTGAGTATCTGATCGAGGAAGCCTATGAAGTGGTGGATTCGATTGAGGCCGGCGACGTTGATGATGAGCTCCGCGGCGAGCTGGGTGATGTGCTGCTTCAGGTAGTGCTTCACGCCCGGCTCGCCGAGGAGCGCGGCAGCTTCAACTTTGAGGCAGTGGCCCAGAACATTAACGCCAAGATGGTCCGGCGCAACGGGCACGTCTTCAAGGCGGACGGTTCCCTCCAGGAGACTTTCCCGGCGAGCGTCGACGAGATCATCGTCAAGTGGTTTGCGGCCAAACGAGCCGAGAAACCCGAACGCAAGGATCCCTTCGAGGGCATTCCGCCGCACCTCCCGGCGTTGGCGGCGGCGCAGAAGTCCCTTGACCGCGCTGAACGCGCGGGACTCGGCACCCAAGGCGACGTGCCCGCCGTCGGAATTCCTGAAATCCCGGACTCGGAAGAGGCGCTCGGTGGGCTGCTTCTGGGGATCGTCGCCGGAGCGAGGGAGCAAGGATTGGACGCCGAGCGCGCCCTCCGGGCGGCTGTTCGATCGTTCCAGAACAGCCAGGCCCGACCTTCATGACGTGAAAGGTTGGAATTCGTTCCGTAACCTGAGCCACTCTGGACTACGCTAGTAGCGACGAGGACGTTGAGAATTTCCCTCCTCATTCCTGTAATTTGCCCATAAGGAGCACATCCATGGCGCTTATCGATGCCATCCACGCACGCGAGATCCTTGATTCCCGCGGAAACCCGACCGTAGAAGTTGAGGTCCTGCTCTCCGACGGCCAGATCGGCCGCGCAGCAGTTCCCTCCGGTGCTTCCACCGGCGAGCACGAAGCTGTCGAACTCCGCGACGGCGACAAGGGCCGTTACCTCGGCAAGGGTGTCCAGAAGGCCGTCGACGCCGTCATCGACGAGATCTCCCCGGCACTCATTGGCTTCGACGCCACTGACCAGCGCAGCATCGACCAGGCCATGATCGACCTCGACGGCACCCCGAACAAGGGCAAGCTGGGCGCCAACGCCATCCTCGGTGTCTCCCTGGCCGTGGCCAACGCTGCCGCAGCCTCGGCCGACCTGCCCCTTTACAAGTACCTGGGTGGCCCGAACGCCCACGTGCTGCCTGTTCCGCTGATGAACATCCTCAACGGTGGCTCGCACGCCGACTCCGATGTCGACATCCAGGAATTCATGATCGCCCCGATCGGCGCCGAGACCTTCTCCGAGGGCTTGCGCTGGGGCGTTGAGGTCTACCACAACCTCAAGTCCGTCCTGCAGGAGAAGGGCCTCTCCACGGGGCTCGGCGACGAGGGTGGCTTCGCCCCCAACCTGCCGTCCAACCGCGCTGCCCTGGACCTCATCACTGAGGCCATCAAGAACGCCGGCTACACCCCGGGCACGGACATCGCCCTTGCACTGGACGTTGCCTCCTCCGAGTTCTACAAGGACGGCGCCTACCAGTTCGAAGGCAAGGCACTTTCCGCCACCGAGATGAGCGCCTACTACGCCGAACTCGTTGCCGACTACCCGCTGGTTTCCATCGAGGACCCGCTGGACGAGAACGACTGGGAAGGCTGGAAGACCCTCACCGACACCATCGGTGACAAGGTCCAGTTGGTGGGCGATGACCTCTTCGTCACCAACCCGGTTCGCCTGCAGCAGGGCATCGACGCCGCAACCGCGAACTCCCTGCTGGTGAAGGTCAACCAGATCGGTTCGCTGACCGAGACCCTGGACGCCGTTTCCCTGGCCCAGCGTTCCGGCTACACGACCATCACCTCGCACCGCTCCGGCGAAACCGAGGACACCACCATTGCTGACATCGCCGTTGCCACCAACGCCGGTCAGATCAAGACCGGTGCCCCGGCCCGCTCCGAGCGCGTTGCCAAGTACAACCAGCTGCTGCGCATCGAAGAAGAACTCGACGACGCCGCACGCTACGCCGGCCGCAGCGCGTTCCCGCGTTTCAAGGGCTAGCCTTCAGCGAAAACAGCTGACCGGTGGCTATGGTGGAAAGACCATGGCCACCGGTTCTGTTTAAGGCTGGCCAGGTTCGAAAGCAAGCGCTGAAACCCGCCAGGCAAAGCACCGGGCATTACAGGAGTGTCATGGCCACCCGTCGACCAAAAGTACCCAGGGCCGACGCCCTTGGCCGCCCGGCAGGCGCAGCGCGGCCAGCCGGGGCCGCCGCTTCCGGCCGTCCCGCGTCCCCGGACTCCGACGACGCGGACGTCATCTCGCTGAGCGCGACGCGCAGCTCTGAAAGCGCGCGCGGCTCCGAAAAATCTACGACGGCGGCAGGCGCCAAAGCATCGGCCCTCAAGTCGGCTCCGGCTTCTGCAAAGCCCAAGAGCGGCAGCAAGGGTGATGCGCAGAAGCGAACGGACAAGACTCCGTCCAAGGATCGGGCGGACAGGGACTCAGGGCAGCTTGATCCAGTACCGGCCAAAGCGTTTTCCGGCCGGATGCTGGCGTTGGCCGTAGTCATGATTGCCATCACTGTCCTCCTGGCCCCCACAGTGAAGATTTTCCTTGAGAAACGTGCCGAGATCTCGGCCCTGGAAGCCGAGATTGCCAGCCGTAAAGCCGAACAGACCGAGCTGAACAAGCAGATCTCCCGGTGGCAGGATCCCAACTATGTGAAACAGCAGGCCCGGGACCGCATTAACATGGTTATGCCGGGTGAAACGGGTTACTGGGTGTTTGGCGGAGAAGATGCTGCTGGCACGCCGGGTGGCCGCACCGGCTCCGGATCAACTGCAAACCCGGAGAATCTGCCCTGGGTGGATGCTCTCTGGGAGTCCATCAGACGATCGGCAACTGACTAGACGCGGCGCCCACCGCCGTCGTGTCCGCATGGGACACGGCAAAAAGGGCAGGAAGGTTGGCAGCGCAAGTGGAAGAGAACACGGCAGCCGTGCCGCAGGAATCCCGCCAGCCATCAGCACACGATCTTGAGGTCCTCAGCCGCCAGCTCGGCAGGCCTGTCCGGGACGTCGTGGAGATCCCCGCACGCTGTGTCTGCGGCAACCCGTTGGTAGCGGCCACCGCGCCCCGGCTCAGCAATGGAACTCCTTTCCCCACCACCTTCTACCTGACACATCCCGTCATCACTTCCGCGGTGTCGCGGCTTGAAGCGGGCGGGCTCATGAACGAGATGAATGACCGCCTGGTCGCAGACCCCGGACTGGCTGATGCCTACAGGGGTGCCCATGAGGCCTACCTGCAGGCCCGCAATGACATCGCGGGCCGTTCCGGTACGGGTGCCGTTCCTGAAATTGATGGGATTTCCGCCGGTGGCATGCCCACCCGCGTGAAGTGCCTGCATGTCCTGGTGGGCCACTCGCTGGCAGCCGGTCCCGGCGTGAACCCGCTCGGAGACGAAGCGCTGGAGGCCATTGCCGAGTGGTGGACCAAGGACCGCTGCTATTGCGACGGAGCTTGGGATACCGCGGGTGAGGCACCTTCGAGGGACTTGAGCCGCCATGGCCCGCAGGGTCTTCCTGACATCGTGGGTCGTCCCGCGCCGGTGCGGAAGTCGAAGTCTTCGGCCGAGGGAACCGTATGAGCCGTGTGGCCGCCATCGATTGCGGCACCAACTCCATCCGCCTGCTTATCGCCGATGCGTCGGCGAGCGGGGCGCCCGGGCCGCTGGTCGACGTCGTGCGTGAAATGCGTGTGGTCCGGCTGGGGCAGGGCGTGGATGCGACGGGGGAGCTTGCTCCCGAGGCCCTGGAGCGGACGTTCGCGGCGGCCGCCGATTACGCCCAGCTGATTCAGGCCCACGGGGCGGAGCGGGTCCGTTTCGCGGCCACCTCCGCAACCCGCGATGCCCGCAACCGCAGCGCCTTCGTGGACGGCATCCGGGACCTTGTGGGTGTTGAGCCCGAAGTCATCAGCGGTGACGAGGAAGCCGCGTTGTCCTTCGCCGGGGCCAGCAGCGCCTTGCCCGCGATGGGGGAGAATGCGGTCCTGGTGGTGGATCTCGGCGGCGGGAGCACCGAGTTTGTCCTGGGCGACTCGACCGGCGCCATCGCCGCCAGATCCGTGGACATCGGATGCGTGCGGCTGACTGAACGCCACCTTCGCAATGATCCGCCAACGGCTGCGCAGATCGCCGCGGCGGAGGCCGACGTCGATTCCGCCCTTGACCTCGCCGCGGAAACTGTCCCGCTGGCGCGCGCGACGGCGGTTGTCGGCGTGGCGGGTTCCATCACCACCATCACTGCCCACGCGTTGGGCCTGAGCGAGTACCAGCCGGAGCGGATCCACGGTGCTTCCCTGGACCTTGTGACCATCAGCGATGCCTGCACCAGCTTGCTTGAGATGACGCGGGCCGAACGTGCAGCGCTTCCCTACATGCATCCCGGCCGGGTTGACGTTATTGGCGCGGGTGCGTTGGTGTGGCGTCGTATTTTGGCGCGTCTGGAAGCGGTCAGCAATGGCAGCATCCAGACTGCAGTCTCCAGTGAGCACGACATCCTGGACGGCATCGCGCTCAGCATCCGGGACGCCGTATGACGGTGCTTCACCGGCGCGCCATCTCAGCAGCGCTTGCCGCGGTCATGGCTGGCGGCGCGCTGCTTGGCGCCCTTGTGACGGCGCCGGCCGCGGCTGCGGATGCCTGGCGCGACAAAGAGTTCTGGCTCAAGGACTCCGGCGTCGTCAACGCGTGGCAGGTTTCCAAAGGCGCAGGGGTCAAGGTGGCGGTCATCGACAGCGGTGTCGATGGAAACCACCCCGACCTCAAAGGCGCCGTAGTTGGCGGGACTGATGTCTCCGGAGCCGGGGCGCCCAACGGGCAGAAGAGCATTGGAGCCAAGACCGAGCACGGAACACTCGTGGCCACCATGTTGGCCGGCCGCGGCCACACGACTCCGACGCCGCCGCCGTCGGCTTCCGCCTCGGCCACTCCGGCCCCTGTGCCCACCACGCCTCCGGCAGGGGGACCGGACGGAACCATCGGCGTAGCGCCTGAGGCGGAGATACTCTCGGTCTCCACGTGGCTGGGCTCGCCCAACCCGGGTGGCAAGACCGACCAGGAACAGATTCCCGACGCTGTTCGCTGGGCCGTCGACAACGGTGCGAAGGTCATCAACATTTCCCTCGGCAGCACTTCGCCGGACTGGCCGCAGAGCTGGGACGCAGCGTTCCTCTACGCAGAGCAAAAGGACGTGGTGATCGTTGCTGCCGCCGGGAACAGGGTGGGTGGCAACATCCAGGTTGGTGCCCCTGCCACAATTCCCGGAGTCCTCACCGTTGCCGGTCTCAATGGCGAAGGCCGGGCAAGCGTCGATTCTTCCTCTCAGGGCATCAGCATTGGGGTGGCCGCGCCGGCCGAAAACCTCGTGGGCGGCATCCCGGGAGGCGGCTACGCCGAGTGGGCTGGAACGTCCGGAGCCGCGCCGATCGTCTCCGGCGTGGCGGCCCTCATCCGCTCCAAATGGCCGGAGATGAGTGCCAGCCAGGTCATCAACAGGATTGTCAGTACTGCCAAGGACGCCGGAGCGCCGGGCAAGGACCCGCTCTACGGTTACGGCATCCTCGATGCCGAGGCTGCCCTCAAGGGCGACGTCCCTACTACCAGCAGCAATCCCTTGGGCTCCATCGCGGACTGGATCCGGGTGCATAGGCGCGGCGTCCTCAGCGAACCTTCACAAGCACCGGTGGCGAGCCCCACCAGCGCCGCGCCCACGTTGGCCGATCCCACAGTGCCGGCAGCGAAGACGCCGGCGACAGTCGACGAAGCCCTGCCCGCCGCCGTCGTACTTGGATTTGGCGCCCTTTTCATCGCTTTGGTGACCGGGGCCGCGATCCAGCTGAGGCGCGTTTCCAGAAATCCTCCAGCCGTGCCCGAAGAAGCAGAAACGGGAACCTTGGAAGTGGTGGATCCGCCCGCCAAGAAGTAGCTAGTGAAGATTTTCACAAAGTGCTGTACTCTGGATTCATGGCAACCACCCCAGAGCTCATTGACCGTCCGCGCGTTCTCGTCGTCGGCGGCGGCTACGTCGGCCTGTACGTAGCCCTCAAACTGCAGAAGAAGATCGCGAACGCAGGTGGCATCGTCACCGTCGTGGATCCACTGCCCTACATGACTTACCAGCCCTTCCTCCCCGAGGTGGCCGGTGGCAACATCGAGGCACGCCACGCCGTTGTCTCGCACCGTCAGCACCTGAAGCAGACTGAGCTCATCCAGGGCCGCGTCACCAGCATCGACCACGCCAACCGCACGGCAGTGGTTGCTCCGTCCGATGGCGGCGCCCCGTTCGAAATCCCGTACTTCGATGTAGTCATCGCAGCTGGTGCCATCACCCGTACTTTCCCCATCAAGGGCCTCGCGGACAAGGGCATCGGCCTGAAGACCATCGAGGAAGCCGTAGCACTGCGCAACAAGGTCCTGGAGCGCATCGAAGCCGCTTCCACCATGACCGACCCCGCAGAGCGCGCCAAGGCACTGACCTTCGTGGTTGTTGGAGGCGGCTTTGCCGGCATCGAATGCCTCACCGAAATGGAAGACCTCGCCCGTGCGGCGGTCCGCAACAACCCGCGCATCCGCCAGGAAGAGGTCCGCTTCATCCTGGTCGAAGCCATGGGCCGCATCATGCCCGAGGTCACCGCTTCCCAGGCCGAATGGGTTGTGGAGCACCTCCGCAGCCGCGGCATCGAGGTTCTCCTCAACACGTCCCTGGACAGCGCCGAGGGCAACCTCAAGCTGATCAACCTGCCGGACAAGACCTCTGCCGGTGAAGTCGAAGCTGACACCCTGGTATGGGCTGCAGGCGTGCAGGCCAACCCGATGATCCGCTCCACCGACTTCCCGCTGGAACCGCGCGGCCGCGTTCGCGTCCTGCCGGACCTGCGTATCGCAGGCGACGAGGGCATCATCGAGAACGCCTGGGCCGCCGGCGACATCGCCGCTGTTCCGGACCTCACGGGCAAGGGCCTGCCGGACGGCACGTGCGTCCCGAACGCCCAGCACGCACTTCGCCAGGCCAAGAAGCTCGCCAAGAACCTCTGGGCTTCGCGTTGGGACAAGCCGCTGCACGACTACAAGCACAAGAACCTCGGTGCTGTCGCTGGCTTCGGCGAGTGGAAGGGCGTTGCCAACATCAACCTGCTGGGCCGCATCGGCCTCAAGGGCGGCCTCGCCTGGCTCGCACACCGTGGTTACCACGGCATGGCAATGCCCACGGTCGAGCGCAAGTTCCGCGTAGTCTTCGGTTGGATCCTGTCCTTCTTCGCCGGCCGCGACACCACACAGCTGATCGACCTCGACAACCCGCGCGGCGCCTTCGTTGCCGCAGCCACCCCGGCCCCCAAGCCGGCCGCTGCACCGGCCCCGGCACCGGCGGCCGAGAAGCCCGCCGAGGCCAAGACTCCGGTCACCGCTGACGCCAAGTAGTACAAGCCCGACGGCGGCTGCTCCCCAAAGGGGAGTGGCCGTCGTCGGCGTTTAACCGCGTGTGACGACGGCAGAAGAGGCGGTTCCGGGGCCCTAGACTGTAGCCATGGCTGGCGGAACCGACCTTGAGACACTCCCGGAGTCCCCGTATCCCATGCTCCGCAGCGAGCAGCCCCGGGACCGCGCGGAAATCCTTGAGCTGACGGCAAAGGCCTTCTCCATCTCACCGGTCACCGGTCAAGCGGTGGAAGGCGCTCCGATCGAGGTTGGCTTGCTCCGGGAGCTGTTCGACTGCGAGGAATACATCCCGGAGCTCAGCATTGTGGCGGAGATCGATGGAGGCATCGCAGGCCACGTCATCAGTACCCGGGGCTGGGTGGGGGATGAGCCTTTCCTTGGCCTGGGTCCTATCGGCGTGGCTCCCGCTTTGCAGCGGAGGGGGATTGGTTCGGCGCTGTTGAAGGAAACCGCCGCCCGCGCCGCTGCCGCCGGCGAACCGGGCATCGCCTTGTTGGGCAGCCCCGGATATTACCCGCGGTTCGGGTACGTTCCCGCCGTCTCCTTGGGCGTTCAGCCGCCGGAAGCCGGCTGGGGTGACCACTTCCAGGTGCTGGCCCTGCCCGGCTGGCACGACGGCGTCAGCGGTACCTTCCGCTTTGCGACGCCCTTCGAAAGGCTGTAGCTGGGATACCATGGTGCGGGCGCCCCAGTAGCCCAATTGGCAGAGGCATCAGACTTAAAATCTGCGTGTTGTGGGTTCGAGTCCCACCTGGGGCACTGCAGGAAGGGGAGCATCCGCTCCCCTTCCTTTTTTCGTTTACTTCTCCGAGAATCTTCCCAGCAGGCTCGTAGATTCCCCACAGGCAACGAGTGTTATAGGGATGTGACCTGAATCACTTATGTTCCAGGATCAATTGCACTAGTTTGAGTCCTAATCAGGAACACCTGAGTAATCGCATCAAAGGCAGTTCGCACCTTTCGATCGAGGAGACAACGAATGTTTGATCTTTCCCAAGCGGCGCCCCGTGCCGCCAAGCTAACAGCGCTTGGCATTGGGGTGGCTCTTCTCGCCACGGCTTGTGGCGGGTCCTCCACGCCGAGCCAGACCGGCTCCGGCTCCAGTTCCGCAGCCGCGGCGGGGATTTCCTGCCCGGCTCCCAGTGCGGGGGCAGGTGCCGGCAACAGCCAGGCCGCCACCAACTCTGGACCCGTACCTCCCTCGACCACCACGACTTCCACGCCGCTGAAGATTGGATCGCTCCTGCCGACAACGGGGTCGCTGGCGTTCCTTGGCCCACCGGAAATTGCCGGCGTGAACCTCGGCATCAAGGAAGTCAATGACGCCGGCGGTGTCCTGGGCGCTCCCGTGTCTGTGGTCCACCGCGACTCCGGTGACACCAAGACCGATATCGCCACGCAGTCCACCACGGCACTGCTCGGACAGGGCGTCAGTGCCGTCATCGGCGCAGCATCCTCGGGTGTTTCCAAGACGGTCATCAACCAGATCACCGGTGCCGGTGTCATCCAGTTCTCGCCTGCGAACACGTCCCCTGACTTCACTACCTGGGACGACAAGGGACTGTACTGGCGTACTGCACCATCCGATGTCCTGCAGGGCAAGGTGCTCGGCAACTACATGGCCACCTGTGGCGCCCAGACCGTTGGCATGATCGTACTGAACGACGCTTACGGAACCGGCCTGCAGAAGAACGTGAAGGAAGCCTTCGAAGCAGCTGGTGGCAAGGTCGTTGCAGAGGAACTGTTCAACGAGGGTGACTCCCAGTTCAGCAGCCAGGTGGACAAGGTCCTGGCCGCCAAGCCGGATGCCATCGCGCTGATCACCTTTGACCAGGCCAAGAGCATCGTTCCGCTGATCACCGGCAAGGGCATCAAGCCCACGCAGCTGTTCATGGTTGACGGCAACACCTCCGACTACAGCAAGGACTTCCAGGCAGGCACGCTGAAGGGCGCACAGGGAACCATCCCGGGCACCTTCGCCAAGGACGACTTCAAGAAGAAGCTCCTGGCCATCGATCCCGCCCTGAAGGACTACAGCTACGCAGGTGAGTCCTACGACGCCGTGAACCTGATCTCACTGGCTGCTGAGGCTGCCAAGAGCACCAAGGGTACCGACATCGCAGCCAAGCTGAAGGAAGTCTCTGAAGGTGGCGAGAAGTGCAACAACTACGCGGCTTGCGTGACACTCCTCCGCGAAGGCAAGGACATCGACTACGACGGCCAGTCCGGTCCGGTCACGTTCTCCGACGCCGGTGACCCCACCGAGGCGTACATCGGAATCTACGAATACCAGGACAACAACACCTACAAGCCCGTCCGTGAAGAGTTCGGCAAGCTCTAAGCCGGCCGCCTTCCACTAACCCGAACAGGTCCCCTTCCAATTGGAAGGGGACCTGCTCCGTTTAAGGCAACGCGGGGTCACTTATGGCCCCTTCAAAGGCCAAACATGGGCCATAAGTGAACTTTTTTTGATTGTGTCGCGGTG
>NZ_JBHVAL010000029.1:0-27312 GCF_042667405.1 Paenarthrobacter sp. NPDC057355
TTTGCCGGTGGTGGTTTTGAGGCTGATGGCCATGGGGATCAGTGTTCCTTTCCTGTGGCCACCGTGAGACCGGCCGGCCTGTTGTTTCAGCCTGTGTGGCTGACAGGAATTACTTTGCCGGGCCTGGATCAAGAACAAATCCTGCAAACCCGCAACACTTCCTCAGGAAAACCTCAAGAAAACCGCAGCCCCCTAGCGAGTGTCGTGTTGATATAAGGGAGCGTTGATTCACCGTGAATCACAGCTGTAGACTGAGTATGTCGAAAGGGGAGTAGCTGTGATCGTGATGGACAGTGATCTTGCAGCACTGCATCGTGGTGCCCTGCAGCGTCAGGCCCGCCAGCGGGTAGATCTGCTTGATGAACTGCGCGCAGTTCACAACGCCTCGTCACGCGGCATGAACCAGCGCGAGATCGCCGATGTTCTGGTGACCAGCCAGGCAAAGGTGCATCGGATGCTGAAAGCCATCGAGCGACGCCCGGAGGTCCTCTCGGGCGGAACGCCTGAGGAGATCCTCCTTCGCGCGTTTGCGTACGACACACCGAGGCCGGAGCTGCTGGAACGGTTGAAGTCCCTGAGCTACACGGACGGCGAGGACGCCCCGTACCCGCACGAAGGTCGTATCCCGGGCACATGGGACCAGGTGGTGGGAGCGTTCGCGCAGGACCTCCTTACCGAGCGCGAGTTCAATGAGGTCAGGGCGGCTGTTGGCCGCTGAGCTGGGTACCGTTCACGCTGCACTGACCGAGTTGTATGCCCCGGGCAATGATCTGGAGCGGGCTCCGGATGTTCTGCTGGCCTACTTTGACGACGTCGCGGTGGTTCGGCTGGCGAAGACCTTCATGGCGCGCTGCTACGCCACCGGTGCCGAGTCCATCTGTGCAGCCAACGCATTGAGGCTGGCGCAGATGGCCGCAGATTCTGTTGGCCGCGGCACGCTGCGCCGCTTCGACGTCGACCAAGCCACCGGTGAGGTCCACGCCAGCAACGTCACCACCTTCGAGTAACCCTCCGGCCCGCGACCCAAGACTCCTGGCGGGATAACGCCCCGAGCAAGGGTTGGCCCGCTTGCCCTTCACCCGCAGCCGCCCCAACCGCAGTACCGTCGTTGGGTAATCGAGCAGTTTTCGAGAAGCCCGCAGCCTCTGCCAGTCGTAGCGTTTTGGTATCGGAAAACGAAACCAACTGAGGAGACGGGCAATGGCTGGGACAGTAACCGCGGGCAAGGGCAAGTCCTACGAGGGCTTCACGGAGGATGAGCGCGCCGCGATGAAGGAGCGGGCGCAGGAACTCAAGAAATCTCCGCGCAGGAAGGCAAGCGCAGCCGACGGCGAGGCGGATGTGATGGCCAAGATTGCGGAGATGCCGGAGTCCGACAAGGTTATGGCTGAACGCCTGCACGCCCTTGTTAAGGAACACGCTCCGGAGCTGGCACCGAAGACCTGGTACGGGATGCCGGCCTACGCCAAGGACGGCAAGAACATTGTCTTCTTCAAGAGCGCGGACAAATTCAAGTCTCGCTATGCGACCCTCGGCTTCGAGGAGAACGCCATGCTCGACGACGGAGCGATGTGGCCCACGTCCTTTGCGCTTAAGGAAATCACGCCGGACGTGGAAGCCAGGATCGTGGAGCTTATTAAGAGGGCGCTCGGCTAGCTGGATGCGGCCGCTCCGGACTTGGGCGGGGCCGGACGTGGCCCCGCCCGTCAGTAAGTCGGGTCCGGGTTGGGGGTTGGCGGGACGGGGCCGGGGTCGGGTACCGGCGAAGGTCCCGGAGTGGGGTTGGGGTCCGGAATGGGGCTCGGAGGAAACGGCGTGGTGGGGTCCGGTGGCGGGGGAACAGGACCGGGGTCCGGCGGGAACGGCTCGGGCTCGTGGGTCGGGGGCAACGTCATGATCTCTCCTCTGCGTACTGGTGAATGTTGCTCGGGGTAGATAACAGCAGCCTAAACACGTGCCCTCCGATAAGCCACCACTTGGAGGGGATTCCAACTTTTAGGTCATATGACCTAGAATCGGGTCATGAATGATCTTCTTACTCTCGATCCCGCAGGTCCTGTTCTGATCGTCGGTGGTTACGGAACTGTGGGCACCGCGCTCACGCGGCACGCTTCGGCCCACTGGCCACTGCTCCTGACGGGCAGGAACCCTGACCGCGGAGCACACCTGGCAAAGGAAAACCCAACGGCCAAAAACGTCACCGTGGAAAAATGGGACCTCAGCCAGCCCGAACCGTTCGAGGCCGCAGTCAGGGCGGTCATCAGCACCGTCAACGACCCCGAAGACCGGGTCCTTCGCGCCGCCGTCAGTGCGGGGATCCCCTACGTGGACGTCACCCGCTGGACCAGCAGGGTGACCCGCGCCATCACCCTGGCCACTTTGTTGAAGCCAACGGCCCCCGTACTCCTGAGTTCAGGGTGGATGGGTGGCGTCACCAGCACGGTGGCCGCGGCCCTGGCCCAGGAACTTGGCGGAGCGTCCAACGTGGATATCTCCATCAGGTACGACGTCAACGACCAAGCCGGAGTTGACTCCGTGGACTTCATGGACCGGCTGGGGCTGGAGTTCGAAGCACGAAAAGGCGGTAAGGCCGCCGTCGTACGTCCTTTAACTGACACCCGCTGGGTGGATATCGCCGGGCACCGCACCAAAGTCGCACGGCTGGACACCCCCGAGCAGTTCACGCTGCCGCTCACCCTGGGCGCGGGGTCGGTGGCCACCAGAATCGGGTTCAGTTCCAATACGTCGACGACGGCGTTGCTCGCCGCGCGCTCGGTGGGGCTGTTCCGCTGGGGGAGCGGAGAGAAGTGGGCGCCGCTGCGGCGGTCGCTCCTTTACTCGCCCGGGTCCGGTGGTACAGCGCATATCCGGGTGGATGTAAGCGGTTCAGGCGGTTCCCGGACCGCCACCATTTCCGATCCCCTGGGCCAAGCGCACCTTACTGCCGTGGGTGGACTCCTGGGGCTCCATACGGTACTTCGCGATGACGCCCTGCCGGGTGTGTCATTCCCGGAATCGGCGCCGGAACCAGCTGCGCAGCTCGCCCGACTCGAGTCATACGGTGTGACAATATTGAGGTCATGACCGAAAGCAAGGGCGCCCTCCGGAAGGCGGCCCTTCTGGACGCCGCTGAAGAAGTACTGGTCACCAAAGGCAACGCAAATGCTGCCATGCGGGATTTCGCAGCCGCCGCCGGGGTACGCATCGGTCACCTACAGCACTACTTTCCCACTCGGGCGGATCTCATTCGCGCAGTCCTGGAGCGGGCACTCGAGCGTTCGCTCCAGCGACTCAACGATGTCACTGATGTGGACCTTTCGCCGGGAGCCTCGGGTGATCTCGAAGAGGCGGAGTCATACCGCCTGCTGACAGCCCTGCTCCAGGAACATTCGGATATGGCAGACGTCAGGATGCACCTCGAGATCTGGGCCCTCGCTGCCTCCGAGGACGCAGCGGCCGGCGCCCTGCGGGGGTTCTACTCCCAGTACTCCGCGCACGTGCAGGGGCTGGTCCGGCGCGGCAGGCCCGGGCTTTCGGAGCAGCAAGCCAGCGCCGTCGCCGCCGCGATCGTCAGCCTGTTCGAGGGTGCAGCTGTTACGCGTTCGGGCATTGCCGGACTGCGGACTGCGCCAGGCGACCAGGCAATCATCCGCACCGCGCAGTGGTTGATTCACGGGCAGTAAGCGGTGCGCAAAAAAAGTTTTCTACTTTTGCGTAACCCTATGGGGTGCCCGGACGATTACGTCAGTGAAAGGGCCGAGTTGGAATTTGTCCCCCATCATCTTCCAGCTCGGCTCTTCCATGTCCGGGAGTTACCGCGGCTCGGGGAGTTTCTCCTTTGGCTGGCCCGGCGGAGCAGCTACCCTTGGTGTGGTCGCCCGTTGTGAAAGGCGGATGACCTGGCTCCCAGCCTGGACCAGCTGCCGATCGAAAGTCCCAATTCTGTGACCGACGCATTGACCGACGAAGCGCTTCACGCGCTCCAAGGCAATAACGCGGAAATGTTCAGCGCTGTCTACCAGGCGTACGCGGGCCAGGTCCTGGGATATTTGACGGCCAAGGGCGTCGCTGATCCGGAAGCAACCACGCAGGACGTTTTCCTGGCCGTCCTGCCCCGGTTGGATGGGATCAGCGGAGGCGTCAGCGGCCTGAGGACTTTCATCTTCTCGGTAGCCCACGCCCGCATGGTGGACGAGCACCGGAAGGAAAGCCGGGCTCCGGATCAGCATGAGTTCGAGCCCGAGCGGGATGCGCGGGAATCGAGCTCTGCAGAAGCCGAAGCCATGCTCCGGTTCGCGCCCTACGAAGTGATGGCGCTTCTGGAACTCCTGGGCGAAGAACAGCGGGAAGTGTTGACGCTGCGGATCGTGGCAGGCCTGACCGTGGAGCAAGTGGCCGGGATCATGGGGAAGTCCGCCGGCGCAGTGAAGCAGCTGCAACGGCGGGCACTCATAGCACTCCGTGAGCATTCGGCAGTAAAGGAATACGTGTCGTCGTGACATTCAAGGATTTGGAACGCGAACAGATCGTGGACGAGCTTCTGCTCGACGCCAATCTCGGCGACGCCCGTGACCTTCGCCAGGCGCTTGTGGCCGTGGGCCAGTTCGCCGATGCGGCCGCACCCGAGCCCGGTAAAGAATTGGCAGCCATGCTTGCCGGACCGCACGATGACGTTTCCAAGCGCCGTTGGAGGCACAAGCACCGCACCGCTGTGGTTGGCGTTGCCGTGGTGGCGGCGATGGGACTCGGTGTCAGCGGCGTCGCTGCAGCGAGCTCCGGGTTTACGCGCAGTCCGTCTTTCCAAGGACTCTGGGAGGGCCTCGCTTCCCAGCAGGCCGCGGAGACTCCCGTCTTGCTCGCCCCGGATGCCCCCAAAGTGAGCACTGTCCCTGCCCCATCTGCAGATCCCGCTGCGATCCCGCAGGACCTGCAGGCAGGCCAGCCTGTTCATGCAGGCCAGCCTGTTCAAGCAAGCCAGCCCGCCCAACCAGGCCAGCCCGGTCAGCCCGGACCGGTTGCGGCGGCCGGAGCCCCGGCGCCGCGCCCGGCGCAGGTTCCCGCGGCGGCACCGCAACCGGTTCAACCGAACCCGGTCACCGCCGTCGTACCGGCGCCGGCCCATGCAGTCGCTGCTGCCCCGGTCCCTGCTGTTCCCGGCCGCAGTGCGACTGCGTCCAAGCCGGCACCCTTGCTGCAGAAGCTGCCTGCCCCTCCCGCCCTGGGGCTTCCCCGCGCCGAACAGCTTCCCTTGGGGCAGCTGAAAGCCCAGGCCGCAAAATTGAAGCAGGCAAAGAAACCGGTGGAACGTTAGGGACTGCCACGGGCGTCAGCCGTGATTCCCGCGCGTCGCCGGCAGTAGGCTGGGCTCATGATGCACGTCAACGATCCCGCCGTCGTCGAGCGGTTGATGCGGACAAAAGGAACGTGGGCCGTGGTCGGCCTCAGCAACAACGAGTGGCGCTCCGCCTATGATGTTTCGCTGTATGTGCGGGACAAAATGGGCATGGAGATCATCCCCGTCAACCTCAAGGGCGAGGACGTCCACGGCGAGAAAGGCTACAAAAGCCTGGCCGACATTCCCGCCGAAAAGCACCCGATCGACGTCGTTGATTGCTTCGTCAATTCCGAGCGCGTTGGTGCCGTCATCGACCAGGCCATTGCGGTTGGGGCCAAGGCGGTGTGGCTCCAGCTTGGCGTGTTTGACGACGACGCCACGCAGCGCGCCCGGGACGCCGGCCTCGACGTCGTGGTCAATGCGTGCCCGGCACGTGAAGGCTGGCATTACGGCCTGTGATTGGTGGTCGTTTTCTTCTGCTAGATTGCTGCTGACTCGTCTCTCTAGCCCCGGGGGAAAGCCATGTGTGGCGACCATTCTTCAGTGCCTTCATCCGTTCCCAGCCGACGGGCGGCCTTAAGCATCCTCGGCGCTTCCGTAGTGGCCGGCCTGACTGCCTGCACACCGGCTGCAGGGGCGGAAAGTTCGACGGCGGACCCCACTCCCAGCGATGCGGCAACACCCACTGCCTCCGCTTCGGCAACGCCCACGCCGTCTCCAACGCCCACAGCGACCAAGCGGATCCGGCGGACCTTCATTCCGGATTTCCAACTGCCACCGATCGCCGGCGGCCTGGCGCCGGTGATCACCAAGATTCCTACCAAGCACCCTGTGGTTTTCCTGACCATCGATGACGGGAACATCAAAACCCCCGAGTCGGTCAAGCTCATGGCCGAGTACGACTACCCGGCCTCCCTGTTCCTGACCAAGGACACCATTGCGGACAACCCGGCGTTCTTCAATGCATTCAAGGCTCAGGGCAGCCTGGTGGAGAACCACACGGCATCCCACAACATCAACATGGTGCGGCAGTGGGGATACCAGCAGCAGCTCAACGACATCGCGGGCATGCAGGAGTACGCCCTCCAGCAATTCGGTCGCCGACCCACGCTCTTCCGTCCGCCTGGCGGCGCCTACTCCACTGTGATGCGCCAAGCGGTCGCGGATGCGGGGATGAAAGCGATCATTACCTGGGAAGCCAAGGCAAACGCGGGAAAAATGGACTACCAGGTGGGCAACTCGCTCCGTCCCGGCGACATCGTGCTCATGCATTTCAGGGCTGAGTTCGCCGCCGACCTCGCTGCTTTCCGGGCGGCACAACTGGCCGCGGGGCTGGAAGTGGTGTTGCTCGAGGATTTTCTGGGGGTGGCGTAGGAGTGTCTGCGGCGGTGACAAGCCAGTAGGCTCCCTCCATGGACGTTTCCCAGCTCCGTGAAATCTGCCTTGGTTTTCCGGGCGCCTTCGAGGACTTTCCGTTTGGTCCCGAGACGTCCGTGTTCAAAGTGCGCGCCGCCGTATCCGGTGGTGCCAGGCACGAAGCGAAGATGTTCGCGCTCTCCGCCATGGACCCGGACAACTGGTCCGTGAGCCTGAAGTGCGAGCCTGCCCTTGCCGAGCAGCTCAGGGCCGCGCATCCGGAGATCACTGGCGCCTGGCACATGAACAAGACCCATTGGAACGGCGTCCGCCTGGATGGTGCCCTGCCGGATGGCATGGTCCGGGACATGGTGGAGGACTCATATGACCTGGTGGTGGCTACCCTGAGCCGAAAGCAACAGGAACAACTGGGGTGGGCGCGGTTGGCACGTCCGCAGGGTGGCTGACAAGCCCTGCCAATGGATGATTGCTTTGCGCGTGGCGTCACGAGTGTTTCTGCACGGTAACGGCAGCCTCACACTGGCATCTGCAGAGCGGTACGACAGCTCAAATCCCGCTAAAAGACAGGGGACTTGGCACTCCAGGGCGCTGGCACGCAAGCCCGCCACCGGTTGCGGAAGGGCCCTTTCAGGGGGACCGCGAAAAGATCACGCTTTGACAAATGTTGATCGAAACTGCTGAGAAATATTGATTTTCGATCATTCGTGGTGAAGTATGTCACACGAAGGTTGGTGCTGCCAGAGCGTCAGCCCAGACTGTCCGACTGGACGGCCCCCAGCCGCCGGAGTCGGCCTTACGAGTCACAAAAGGGGTATTGAAATGACCATTCAGCACCAGTCCGTCGGCCGCCGTGGATTCCTGCGCGGAGCACTCGCAGCAGCCGTACTCGTGCCCATGGGGGGAACCATTGCATCCTGTGCTGCCGGAGGCGGCAGCACTAACACCGGCCCCACCGGCACCGTCTCTGACACCAACCCGTTCGGAATGGCGGACAAGGCCACTCTTGACGCAGTAATCTTCAAGGGCGGCTACGGCATCGACTATGTGGATTTCGCCGGCAAGATCTTCGAAAAGACGCACTCGGGTTCCACCGCGAAGATCGCCCCGTCCACGGATATCGCCCAGGAACTCCAGCCCCGCTTCGTCGGCGGAAACCCGCCGGACCTGATCGACAACTCCGGTGCCAAGGCTATCGGCTTCAGCACCATCCTGGCCCAGCTTGAGGACCTGACCCCCGTCGTCGAGGCGAAGAACCTCGAAGGCAAGGTCATCAAGGACACCCTGTACACAGGCGTCCTGGCTCCGGGTACCTTCGATGGCAAGCTCGCAGCCCTGAACTACGTGCTCACCGTCTACGCCGTCTGGTACTCCGATTCCCTGCTCAAGGAAAACGGTTGGACCGTTCCCAAGACATGGGATGAAATGTACGCGCTCGGCGAGCAGGCGAAGGCCAAGGGCAAGTACCTGTTCGTGTGGGGCAAAGAAGCCGCCACCTACTACCAGGAACTCGCCATCGCCTCCGCCATCAAGGAAGGTGGGGACGAAGTCCGCCTCGGGCTGGAAAACCTCAAGGAGGGTTGCTGGTCCCACCCGGCCATCCAGTCCGTTTTCACGGCGCTGGACAAGATCGTCAAGGCCGGGTTCTTCAAGCCGGGCGGCTCGGGCACCCAGTTCACGGCCGCCCAGGCACAGTGGAGCAACGCCCAGGAGGCAGTGTTCTACCCGTCGGGTTCCTGGATCGAAAACGAGATGAAGGACCAGACCAAGGCAGGCTTCAACATGATGGGTGCTCCGGCCCCGTCGGTCACCGCCAGCCCCAAGATGCCGTACACCGCACTCCACAGCGCCGCCGGCGAGCCCTACATCGTCCCGTCCCAGGGCAAGAACGCTGCCGGTGGCAAGGAAATGCTCCGCATCATGCTGTCGAAGGAAGCTGCCACCAACTTCGCCAAGACCAAGTTGGCTCCGACCATCGTCAAGGACACCGTCCCGGCCGATGGCTTCGGGTCCACCGCCCTGGTATCGCAGACCAAGATGCTGGGTGACGCCGGCGACAACGTCTACACCTGGAACTTCATTGACCTCTACGGGACCAACAAGGACCAGCTGGTCGTCTGGAACACCTTCCTGGACGGCAAGTCGGACGTCGCAACCCTGACGTCCGCCCTTCAGAACATCACCGACAAGGTCCGCAACGACAGCTCGGTCAAGAAGATCGAAGTGAAGTGACCGTAGTGAAAACAAAGCAGAGCCGGAACGACGACGGCCTGGCCGCCGTCGTTCCGGCGATGGCGCCACCGCAGTTGGTCAAGAGGCGGCGGAAGCCGCTGACCTGGGACAAAGTCAGTTTCTTTGCGGTGTTCCTCGGGCTGCCGCTGGCAATCTACCTCTTGTTCGTGATCTGGCCTTTCATCCAGGCCTTCCAGTACTCGTTGACCGACTGGTCAGGCTTCTCACCCAACCCGAACTTCATTGGCTTCGAGAACTACACGAAGATCTTCACGGACGACATCTTCATGAAGGCCATGTCGAATAACATCCTCCTGGTGATCGTCCTGCCGATCGTCACCATCATTTTGAGCCTGGTCCTCGCGACCATGGTGACGGTGGGCGGCAGCAGCAAGGGCCAGATCAAGGGGCTGCGGAACTCAAGCTTCTACCGTGTGGTTTCCTTCTTCCCGTACACGATTCCGGCCATCGCCATCGGTATCATGTGGGGCCAGATCTACGATCCCTCGGGCGGCCTGCTCAACGGCATCCTTCGGGGGATAGGCCTGGAACAGTTCAAGGACTTCGCCTGGCTGGGCAACAAGGACACGGCCATGATTGCCACGATGTTCGTGATCGTGTGGGGCTTTGTCGGCTTCTATATGGTCCTGTTCGTGGCGGGTATCAAGGGCATTCCCGCCGAACTTTTCGAAGCCGCAAGGATTGACGGCGCCGGCCGCTTCCGCACGGCTGTGTCCATTACCATCCCGCTGATCCGCGACAACATCCAGACCGCCTACATCTACATGGGCATCCTGGCCTTGGATGCCTTCGTCTACATGGCGGCGTTGAACTCCGGTGGTGGTCCGGACAACTCCACGCTGGTCATGGCCCAGCAATTGTTCTTCACGGCCTTCAGCAAGGGCCAGTTCGGGCTGGCTAGTGCCATGGGCGTCGTCCTGGCCATTACCACCCTGATCTTCTCCGGCCTGGTGTTCGCGGTTAACAGGCTCACCGGCGGCGACAAGGATGTGAGCAACTGATGACTACCAAGGTCGCATCTCCGGAAATGAAATCCCTCCACTTCCAGCCCAGGACGCCGGCAACCACGCCCGGCGACAAGGTGGTCGGCGCCGTCTCGCACGCCGCATTGACCATTTGGTCGCTGATCGTGATCCTTCCGCTCCTGTGGACGTTCATGTCCTCGTTCAAGACCTCCAGTGAGATCTTTGCCTCGCCATTCGCGTTGCCATCCGTGTGGCGGTTCGACAACTACGTCAAAGCCTGGAGCGAAGCCGGGATCGGAAGCTACTTCCTGAACTCCGTGATCGTTGTAGGCTCCGCACTGGTGATCGTGATGGTCCTCGGCGCCATGTGTGCCTACGTCCTGGCGTGCTACACCTTCCCTGGCAGCAGGGCGATCTACTACCTGATGCTCGCCGGCCTGACCTTTCCGATCTTCCTGGCCATGGTGCCGTTGTTCTTCGTCCTGAAGAACATGGGCCTGTTGAATACCTTGCCCGGCCTGATCCTGGTGTATGTCGGCTTCGCCCTGCCGTTCACCGTGTTCTTCCTGTTCTCCTTCTTCAAGTCGCTGCCCCACGAAATCACCGAGGCCGCGGCATTGGACGGTGCAGGGGAGTGGCGGACGTTCTTCCAGGTCATGTTGCCGATGGCCAAGCCGGGTCTCGCCTCGGTTGCCATTTTCAACTTCCTGGGCCTGTGGAACCAGTTCCTCATCCCGGTTTCCATCAACGCGGCCGGTCCGCGTGTCCTGTCCCAGGGCCTGGCGGCCTTCGCAGGCCAGATGGGTTACGCCGTGGACTTCGGGGCATTGTTCGCGGCGGTGACAGTCACTGTTGTGCCGGTACTGATTGTTTACATCATCTTCCAGCGCCAGCTCCAGGGTTCCGTCTCCCAGGGAACCATGAAGTAATTCTGGAACCCTGAATAAACTCAAGCGAGTTAAAACGCCCGACGGCGGTCCGCACCTCAGGTGCGGGCCCCCGTCGGGCGTTGACGTAGCATGGGCTGATGTTCGAACCCTGCCTCGTGCGCGACGATGTCATCATGCGGCTGCTGCGTCCTGGTGACGCCGCCGCGCTCGCGGCTGCGTACGTGCGCAACCGGGACCATCTGGCTTCCTGGGAGCCCGTGCGTTCCGAGGACTACTTCACCGAGGAGTGGCAGGCGGCAGACATTGCCAAGCGTTTGGCCGCCCACGAGGCCGGGGAGCAGTTCCCCTTGGCGTTGCTGGCCGACGATGCGATTGTGGGCAGGTTCAACCTGGCAGGCATTGTTCGTGGTCCGTTCCAAAGCGGGGGGCTGGGTTATTGGGTTGACAAAGACTACGTCGGCGGCGGCCTGGCGAGTGCCGCGGTCAGGCTGATCGTGGAGAAGGCGCGGAGTGAGCTGAGGCTCCATCGGCTCGAGGCCGGTACCCTCCTGCACAACATTGGCTCCCAACAGGTGCTGTTGAAAGCGGGCTTCCGCAAGATCGGCATGGCACCGAACTACCTGAACATCGCCGGGGCCTGGCAGGACCACAACCTGTACCAGATCATCCTGCACGACTAAGCATCCTTAGCTTTCTGACAGGATGGTAGGGAACCGTAGTGCAACGAAAGGCAGCAACCGTGATCTTTATTGTGGTCAAGTTCAACGTCAAGCCCGACTGGTCCGAGCGCTGGCTGGACCTGGTGGGAGACTTCACAGAGTCCACTCGCGCTGAGCCGGGGAACCTGTGGTTCGACTGGTCCCGCAGCGTGGACAACCCCAACGAGTTCGTCTTGGTGGAAGCCTTCCAGGACGATGCCGCTGAGGCCCACGTCAACAGCGCGCACTTCAAGAAGGCCATGGCCGACATGCCCCAGGCCCTCGCCGAGACGCCCCAGATCATCAGCCGCCAGATCGAAGGCAACGGCTGGGACCGCATGGGCGAGCTGACCATCGAGGCGTAATACAGCAACGCGGGGTCACTTATGGCCCATCCCAAGGGGATTTATGGGCCATAAGTGACCCCGCGTTGCTTTCACGGAGCCGGCTAGAACATCCAGGGGATCTCGGCGTGGCCGAAGTCGTTGAACGAACCGAAGCGGCCGGCCTTGAAGGCGAGCACCTCGCCGTCCCGGTCCCGGCACGTGGTGACCTGTCCGAAGAAGACCTGGTGATCGCCGACGTCGTACGTCTGCACCACCGTGCAGTCCGCCTGGGCGAGGGCGCCCTTGATCACCGGCAAGCCGCTTTCGGTGACGTCGAAGTCTCCCTCGTCGAAGCGGTTCCCGCCGCGCACCGCGAAACGGCGTGCGATGGACTCCTGCTTGGAGCCGAGGATGGAGACGGCGAACTTGCCGCTCTCCAGCAAGGCATCTCCGGTGCGGGTGCCGAAGTTCAGCGAAATCATCAGGATGGGCGGCTCCAGGCTGATGGACGTGAGCGAGCTGATGGTCATCCCGTAGAGCTCGTCCTCGTGTTTGGTGGTCACGACGGCGACGCCGGTGAGGAAGCGGCCCATCGCGCGGCGCATGCCCATGGCATCGGGAACTGTGAAAAGCGGTGCGAGGCTCATGTCAGTTGCTCCGGTCTGAATCCGTGTAATAGCGGACTTCGAACATCTTGGCGCCGTTTTCCGAAACCCACGGGCCGTGCTCCATGCCCGGCGGCCGTGTGGCCCAGTCGCCGGCCTTGAAGGTCTTGCCCAGGCGCTGGTCCACGAACGAACCCTCGAAAATGAACACTTCTTCCCAGAAATCGTGCGTCAGGACGCCGTTGGGTGAGGTGTCCGTGCCTGGCTCGAACTTCAGGATCCGGGTGACGGAGTCGTTGTCGGAATCCCGGGCGAGGATGGCCTCGGACAGGCCCTCGATGTGCGGGTTGCAGGGCGCGAACTCCACCGAGGAAACAGGGGTGAACTCGAATTCGGGCTTTGCCATGGTTTAGATTCCTTCCGATTCTGAGCTGATGCTGTACGAACCCAGGAACTTGTCCAGCTCGGCCACCAGTGCGTCGTAGCCGTAGTTGCGGTACGTGTACGCGCCACGGACCACGAACGGTGCTCCGGCGTAGAACATCTCGTACTGCTGGTGCCGGCCGGCGAACTCGGAGCCGATGATGTCCCAGGCGAGCTTGAACAGCTTGACGCGTTCCTCGCTGGCGACGCCGGGCGACTGGACGTAGCGTTCCATGTCCGGCCGGGTCACGTTGCTGGTCATGTCCGCGATGCTGGAGGGCAACTGGAGCACGCCGCCGCCCACCAGGTCCCGGAGGATCGAAATAACGCGGGGGTACGTCTCCGACTGCAAGCCCATGGCCCCGTAAAGTGCCGGCTTTCCCGGAACCCGCATGCCGGCGTCGTCCGTCGTTGCGGTGTATTCAGCGGCGAGGACCGCCGACTCGACCGACTGCACAATCGCGGCCAGCTCGCCGAGCTTCTCCTGGACGCCCGGGATCTTGTCCGTACCGTTGACCTGCGTGACCTTGCGGGCCACCGAAGCGATGAACTTCAGCTTGGTGGAGAAGCGGATCTGGGCCTGCCAGTTGCCCAGGGCGTGGGCACCGGTGTCGAAGAACTGCCGGCGGAGCGTCTCGATGTTCCGGTTGATGAACACGCGGTCCCACGGGATGAGGACGTCGTCGAAGACCACCAGGGCGTCGGGCTCGTCGTAGTGGCTGGTGAGCGGGTAGTCGAAGTCGCTGGTGGCGGCCGGTGCGAACGGGCGGCGGCAGTACAGCTTCAGCCCGTCGGTGGCCACCGGAATGGCGAAGCTGACGGCGAAATCGACGTCGTCCGGCCCCAGCGGCTTGATGCAGGTGACAAAGACTTCGTCGGCGATAGCCGCGCCGGTGGCCAGCATCTGCGAACCGCGGACAACAATGCCCTCCTCGGTTTCGCGCACGACGCCGACCTGCAGGTATTCGCCTTCCCACCCTGACGCTGTGGTTGCGCGGGAGACCTGCGGAGGAATGATTGCGTAGGAAAGGTACAGGTTCTCGGCCAGGACCTTCTTGTAGTAGCGCTCCACGTTGCCGGCGAAGTCACGCTCGTCATTGGCGAACACGTCCGGGTGCGAGCCGAATGCTGCAAAGAACGTACCGACGTGGTCGGGGCTGCGGCCTACCCAGCCGTGCGTGTGCTTGGCCCAGGTTTCGATGGCCTGGCGGCGCAGGACCAGTTCCTCCTGCGTGCGGGGAGCTGCGAAGGTCCGGTTGGCCGGCCCATCGATCTCCTCGGAATGAAACTGCATGCCGTTGGCGGGGTCCGCTGCGATGTCGAACAGCTCGGACATGGTGTGGGCAACCTTGGCGAAGGCCGGGTGTTCCAGCACGTTGCCGACCACCTCGCCGTCGAGGATCACCGTCCGGCCGTCGTTCAGGGACTTCAGGTACTCTTTTCCGGTCCTCATCAGAGTGAGCCTTTCTTGATTTTGTAGTTATGTTCAATGGTGGTCCCATTCGGGAACGAGAGCTCCAACTTCCAGGAAGTTCCGTCAACGAACTTTCCGTTCAGCAGCGGCAAAGTGCCGCCGAGGCACATGAAGTCGGCCTCACCAATGTCGGTGCGGGCCAAAAGGCGTTCGACGACGTCGGCCGGCTTGCGCAGGCCGCTCAGCGGACCTTCCTGGTACAGCTCGCCGTCCACCCAGGAGCGTGCGGTGCATTGGTCCAGGTCCAGGTTCTCGAGATTTTCGACGGCGATGACCTCACCGGCGACAGGCTTGGGGCAAGCCCGCTTGGAATCGCCGATGTCCTCGGCCTCGATGTCACGGTCCGTATGGTCCGAGCCGATGCCCAGGTAGAACTTGCCGTCGTGGCGGATGTACAGGGGTTCGATCTCGCCGGAGGTCAGGTTGGTGCTGGTGTCGTGCTCGCCCGTGGTCTCGAAGAGGTCGGAGTCCATGCGGTAGAACATTGGCACCTCGGGAGGGGGTGCAACCCCGATGGCCGCGAGTTCATCGATGTGGTGCTGGACTGCTTTCGGATCTCGGCCCGTGTAGCCTGCCACCACTGCGTGGAAGTCCGTGAGCGTGATTGTTGTGTCCGTGTCCACCACCCTGAAGGTCAGTGGGACTTGCCGTGTTGTTTCCATGGTTCTCCTAAACGGTCAGGGTTTGGTAGCTCGCGAGGCGATCATTGATCACCGGGAATTCCCCGCGGACTGTGCCGATTTGGGCTGGATTGATGTCCACCAGGAGCACGGACTCGTCTGCGTCAGCCTCCGCGAGCACGTTCCCGGCCGGGTCGACGACGCGGCTGTGGCCTCCCAGCTCCACGCCTTCCTGGGTACCCGCGGCATTGCAGGCGACCACGAAGATCTGGTGCTCCAAAGCCCTCGCTGTGGTGAGCAGCCGCCAATGTTCGCGCCGCGCTGCGGGCCAGGCCGCCGGGACAATCACGATTTCCGCGCCGCGGGTGCTGAGCTCCATCCACAGCCCGGGGAAGCGGAGGTCGTAGCAGGTGATTCCGGCCGTGGCCCCGAAAGGAAGTTTTACTACCGGCAGCGAGGTTCCTGCCGTGAGCAGTTCCGCTTCTTTGGACTTGTAACCAAAGACGTGGATCTTCCGATAGGTGTGGACCACGCTGCCATCCGGTCCCAGCAGGATGGAGGTGTTGCTGAGCTGTCCGTTTTCCCCGGCCTCGATGATGCTGCCCAAGTGCAGGTGCACACCCAGGTCCTTGGCAACCCGCGAGCACATGGAAACGGTGGGACCGGAAAGCGTTTCTGCCAAATCGGCGTATTCGTCGAAGTGGAAGTAGCCTGCGCTCCACAGTTCCGGGAGCACGATCAGCTCAGCGCCGGTGATGTTCCGGAGGAGGGCTTCCACCCGGTCAATCCGGTCCTCGCGGCTTTCGGTGTCCGGGCTTGCCACCTGGACGAGTGCGATTTTCATTCGAGGGTTTCCTTACTTGGTGTTGCTGGGCTGTTCGTCAAGGTCGCTGAGCCGGAGGCCCTTGGTTTCCTTCGCGAACATCACCGAGACCATGGAGATCACGCCCATCGCGGCCAGGTAGATACCAATGGCGTAGCCGGTGCCGAAGGCGCTGTAGAGGGCCAAAGCGATGATGGGGGACAAGGATCCTGCGATCAGCGAGGCCAGGTTGTAGGCCACGGAGGTACCGCTGTACCGGACGTCAGTTGGGAACAGTTCGGAGAAGAACGCGCCGATCACTGAGCTGTAGGCGGCGAAGATCAGCAGGCCACCGACTGCAGCGGCGATGATGCCCCACGCCTGGCCGGTGTTGAGCAGGGCGAAGAAGGCAAAGGCCCACACCACCGTGGCGATTGAGGCTCCGATCATGATGGGCTTGCGGCCCACCTTGTCTGCGTAGAGGGCCAGGATGGGAATGGCGACGACGGCGACCGCCTGGCCGATCATGACGGCGGTCAAACCCGTTTGCCGAGGCTGGCCCATGATCTGGGTGACGTAAGTGATGATGAACAGCGAGTAGATGTAAAAGCCGGCGTTCTCGCCCATGCGGCTGCCGGTTGCGATGAGGATTTCGCGCCAGTTGCGGCGGAACAGGATGGCCAGGGGCATTTTGCGTTCTGTCGCTGCCTCGGCTTCGCGCTTGCGCTGTGCTTCCTTGAACAGCGGGGTTTCCTGGACGTAGAGCCGCAGGATCAGTCCGATGATGACAAGGAGTGCGGACAGTCCGAAGGCTATGCGCCAGCCCCAGGCAAGGAATTCGCTTTCAGGCATGGTGGCGGCCAGGACGGCGAGGACACCGGCTGCCATGAGGTTGCCCAGGGGTGGGCCCATGTTGGGCCATGAGGACCAGAATGCCCGCCGGGAGCTGTCGTTGCTGTGTTCGGAGACGAGGAGGACGGCGCCGCCCCATTCTCCGCCGAGTGCGAAACCCTGGACCAGGCGCAGCAGCAGGAGCAGCAACGGTGCTGCCAGGCCGATTGCCGCGTAGGCGGGGATGAAGGCAATGAGGGCGGTGGCGATACCCATGAGCATGAGGCTTGCCACGAGTGTTGCGCGGCGACCGTGCTTGTCACCCAAGTGGCCCAACACGATGGCGCCGAGCGGGCGGGCCAGGAAGCCTGCGGCAAATGTGCCCAGGGCGAGCATCGTGCCGACCAGGGGATCGTCCGTGGGGAAGTAGAGCTTGTTGAAAACCAATGCGGCGGCAGTGCCATAGAGAAAGAAGTCGTACCATTCAACGGCCGTTCCGGCCAGGCTCGAAGCTGCCACTACGGGCAGGCTTGAGTGCTTCTGCTGCCTCAGTTCTGCCTTCTTCAAATCGGTCATGTGGGGATCCTTTTGCGGGTGGGGACCTGGCCCTTGGGGAATGGCTCGGCCGGTCTCCCACGGAGATGAGGGGTTCCAAATCAGTGAGGGGGATCACTGGAATTTCACTGTAGACTAGTTGTATACAACCTGTCTATACCCAACGTCCCTGAATGCAACTCGTATACTGGGCATCGCGAGAAAGGCTCTCCATGATCCAGACGACTCCCACTGCACAGTCGCAGCCCGAGGTGGCCTACCAGTGGATGAAAAGCTATATCTCCGCGATCCCGCGGGATGAGGAAACCTTCCTCAACGAGGCAGTTCTCGCCAAGTCCACCGGGACCTCAAGGACGCCTGTCCGCGAGGCACTGCTGCGGCTGGAGGCTGAAGGTTTTGTGAAGCGGATTCCGCACAAGGGTGCGTACGTTCCGCCAATCTCGGACCCTGACGTGAGGGCCATCCTGCAGGCGCGATCAGTAGTGGAAAAGTGGGCGGTCCTGGCGCTGGAGTCCATGCCGGAGAGCCAACTCGACGCCTTCCAACGCATCATTGACCAGCAGCGGGAAGCCAAGGAAGATCCCGCCCGGTTCATTGAGCTGGACACGGAATTCCACACGCTCATGGTCCGGTCCGGGGCCAACCCTATCCTCGCTGACTTCTACGCCTCTTTGCGGCAGCGGCAACTCAGGATAGGTGTCCGGGCGGTGACGCAGGAGACCGACCGCGCCGGTGATGTGCTCAGGGAGCATCAGTTGATCGTGGATGCCCTCCGCAGCCGCAGCATTGAGGCCGCACATCAGGCCATTGATGCGCACCTGGAATCCACGCGCTGGGCCGTCATTGGGTACTAGTCCTCGCTGTGCAGCTCCCGCTGCCGCGCGCTGAGCAGCTCAAACTCAGGCCGGGCGGCCACGAACCGTTCAACGGCGTCGAGCATTTGCTGAAGGTGGGCGTGGTCCGGAGCCACCAGCGCGGCACCGATCAACGCGCGCCTGTGCTGGTCCTGGAGGCCGGTCTCGGCCGCCGATACTTCAAACCGGCGCTTGAGTTCGGCCACCAGGGGGCGCACCAGCGAGCGCTTCTCCTTGAGGCTGTGAACGTCGCCCAGCAGGACGTCGAATTCGATCCACCCGATCCACATGAACCCATTCAACAGCAACGCGGGGTCACTTAAGGCCCATGTCAGGGGCTTTTATGGGCCAAAAGTGACCCCGCGTTGCGTCTTGACGGAATCTTGAGCAAACGCAGCAAGGGGTCTTGAGTTCGGCCCGGCAGTGTCTATGAGGTTGGCCCAAAAAGGCCGTGACTCATCCGCTGCTAGTTACCCAGGACTGACATCGTGACCCAAAACCCTGCCAGAGCCCGCGTCCGATCCCGCACCGCCACCGTCCTGCTGGCGTGCGCCGCAACCTTGGTGGTTTCCTCCGTCACGGATCCCATGGCCGCCGCCGACACCGGGCAAGGAGCCGTGATCCGGCCTTCCTCCAGTGTCTCGGCCATGGCAGGGCAGGTGGAGCAAACTGTTGTGGTGCCGGTGACTGCGGGGCTGGAACCCACACGGGTCAAGGGCACGATCGTGGTCTCGGGGAAGCCGGAGGGGACGGTCCGCGCAACCGTCAACGGCCGGGTCATCCTCGAGGCCAATGCTGCAGCCACGGTTGCCCTGGATCAGGCGGTCAGCGACGCAGATGTTGTGAACCAGCAGCTGACTGTGGGCCTGCAGTTCATACCCGCAACGCAAACCATGTGCGTCATCTCCAACTCGACGGCCACCCTCAACAACCTTGCCGTCGACTTCTCCGGAACCGCGAAGGCCCCCACCACGGTGGGTGAGTTCTTCCCGGCGTCCGTTCCCGCCGTCGTGCTTACCGTCCCGGCGGATCCGGGTGCGGATGTTTCCGCCGCGGTCATGACGGCCTCGGCCGCGATGGCGCACCGCTACCCGGACGCCTCCGTCAGCGTGGTCCCGGAAACCGGACTTGCCGCCACCGCAGCGGGACTTCCGGCGGGAAGCCGGGTGCTGAGCGTGGTGGGCGACCAGGGTGAAACGGACACCAAGTTGGCCACTGTGGCCGGGCTCCCGCAGCTCATCCTCAGCGGCCATGACGAACAACTCCGCAACGCCGCACGGGCGCTCGCCAGTGATAAAACAGCGCTCGCGGTGACGTCGTCCGTGACCGGGCTGACGTCCGCTTTGCCCGCGACGCCGGGACTGACGCGAACTTTCAAAGACCTCGGCAGCACCACGCTCAAGCTCGCCGGCTACGGCACGCCTGAATCCTACGTTGGCGTTAGCCAGTCTCAGTTCGGCGGCCCGGTCCAGTCGGTGAAGGTCCAGATCAAGGGGACGCACACGGCCGTTCCCGCCAACGCCCAGGCGCAGCTTTCGGTGTTCTGGAACGATTACCTGCTCAGTTCCAAGAACCTCGACGGCGGTGACAGCTTCTCGGTGGACGCCGAGGTCCCTGCCGGGCAGCTTCAGGCGAACAACGGTCTCAGGATCAGGCTCGCCGCGCTGCCTGCCGGAGGTGATTGCGCCGGACCTGCCGGTGTGATGCCGATGGAGGTCACTGTGGACACCGCCGGCAGCACGCTGACCGCGGTCCGGGGTGGTTCACTGAAGGCCGGTTTTGCCCGTTTCCCCCAGGCCCTGGGACAGAGCGTTCAGGTGGCTTTCGGTGACGGGAACGCACAGGCAAACACGGTCAATGCGGCCTCGCTGATCGCATCGATGCAGAAGGAGAGTGCCGCGCTTCTGGACACCCGGGTGGTGGGTTTGGATGCCCTGGCCGGCTCCAGCGAGTCCGGGCTGGTGGTGGGTGCTACGGGTGAAGTGGCCAACAAGCTCTCCGCACCCCTTCGCTTGGCCGAGTTCCGCACCATCGCACCGGACGACGTCGAATACGGCGTGGGCACGTCGGCCCCGTTCGGCGTGCTGGAAGCGTTCGAGCAGGGCGGCCGCGATCTGCTGCTCCTCGGCGCCTGGGCACCCGACGGGGATCCTGCAGCGGGTGCTTTGCAGGCCTCGTTGACCTCGCACATCAGCGGCGTTGAAGGTGGCTGGGCGTCGTTGTCGCGCAACCTGCTGGTCACCCAGCCCTCGGGAACACCGGTCTTGCTGGAAAGCAACGTGGTTGTTCCGCAAAAGGCTGTTACGGACGACTACCGCCCCTACGCCTGGTGGATTGGCGCGGCCGTGCTTGTCCTGGGCCTCGCGTTTGCCGTGCGGACCGTTCTCCTGCGGCGCCGCGCCAAGGAAGCGCACGCCTACGTGGACGCTGAGGTGAGGGCAACCGGGCCAGCCGAACATGACAAATAGCATCACCGCTGGCTGGGCCCGGCTGGGGGCCCCGGTAAACGGCCGGAAGGTCCCCGGCACCCGGATCGTGGCCGTGGCCTCCGCCGTGGTGGGGTACCTGGCGTGCCTGTACACCATCGGCCACGGCACCAGCCTGGACTACTCCGATGCACAGAGCCACCTGACCATTGCCCGGCGCATCTTCGACAGCAAAGCCCCCGGCTTCGAGCAGCTCGGCACAGTGTGGCTGCCTATGCCGCACCTTCTCTTGGCACCGTTCGTGCTGAACATGTGGTTGTTCAGCTCGGGGTGGGCTGCCGGGCTGCTGGGCATCCTTGCCCTCTCCGGCACGGCCACCGGGCTGTACTTGATTGCCGCGCGCCTCGGTTTGGGCCGGGCTGGGCGTCTGGCCACCACCCTGGTGGTCCTGGCCAACCCGGCGGTCCTCTACGTTTACACGACGGCGCTGACCGAGCCCGTGCTGATCATGTGCATTGTGGGTGGCATGGCAGGGCTGGCGCATTGGGCCACCAGTCGTCGTCGTATGAGTGCCGGCGAGCTGGCGGTTTTCGCGGGCATCCCATCGGCGGCGGCCGTGCTGTCCCGCTACGAGGGATGGGCCCTGGTGATGACGGGGACGCTGTTCGTGCTGATCGTCTCCAAGCGCCGCACCGGACAGTGGCGCGAAGCCCTCACCATGGCCGGGGGCTACGTGATGATTCCTGCTGCGGCGGTGCTCTGGTGGCTTTCCTACAACTGGGCCATCTACGGCAACCCGCTCGAGTTCATGTTCGGGCAGTACTCCGCTTACGCGCAGCAGAAAAACATTACCGACGGCGGCCTGTTGCCTACCAAGGGAAACCTCGGACTGACGCTGACCACTTTCCACTGGTCCTTGTTGGAGACGGCCGGGGCGGTGGTACTCGCGCTGGCGGCATGCGGCGCCGTCATCCTGGTCCTGAGGCGGGGCTTCGCGAACAGCACCCTCCTGGTCGCGGTGACCGGCAGCGCGTACGCCTTTGCCTTGCTGAGCCTGTTCCTCGGCCAAACCGCCATCAACAACGACCATTCACTGCCCACCACGTGGTGGAACAACCGCTTCGCCTTGACCGCCCTGCCCCTGGTGGCCATCCTGGTGGCTTTCCTGGTGCAGGAACTGGCACGTCCCGCCAGGCTCAGGCCGTGGTTGATCGGCGCGTTGCTGGCCGCGCTGGTGGTCCAGAACGTGTGGTGGAGCCAGGATCCCACAGGCAGGCTCGCGGTCCTGGCCGAGGGGCGGATGTCCGCTGAGTCCACCACCAACTCAACTGCCGCTGCCCGCTGGCTGAATCAGCACTACCAATCGGGAGGCATTCTGATGGACGAAAGTGCACGGGGGAACGCGGTGCTTCCGGTCATGGGCATTCCGCTCAAGGAAATCTACAACAGGGCCTCCGGGGACTACTTCGCGCCGGCGCTGGATGACCCGGCCAAGTATGCCAAGTGGGTCTTCGTCAACGTTGAGGCCGGCACAGGGGCAAGGGACTCCGGGCCCACGGACCTTGTCTACCAGGCCATCCTCAAGAACCCGTCTTTCGGCGTGCGCTACTCCGTGGCGTTCTCCACGCCCACGCACCGGATCTATGAAAGGTCCTCCGATTCATGACGCCCCTATCCCGAGCCAACGGACAACTCAACCGGCAGTCCATCGGCCAGACCTTGCTTGCCGCCGGACTGGTGACCCCTGAGCAACTGCAGCGGGCGCTGGACCGTGCCGCGAGCGAAGGCGGTCTGCTGGGACGGCACCTGATCCTGGAAGCCGGTTTGGACCGCCGTCGTATTTATGAAGTCCTGGCGCGGCAGTGGGACGCGCCGCTGGTGGATCTGGTGGCCGAGCCGGCCGACGACGCGTTGATGGAGCAGCTCATCTTCAGCGAACTCGGGGAACCGCAGTGGTTGCCATGGCGTTTCGACGACGGCGTCCTCACCGTGGCCACGGCAGTCGCACCGTCGGAGCGGATCGCCGAAGAAGCGGCGGCAAGATTCGGCGCCGCCGACGTCGAATTCCGCACCACCACGGACTGGGACATCAACCAGTCCATCCAGCGTTCCTTCCGGCGGCACCTCCTCTACGAATCCGCCGAGCGCCTGGCCGAGGAAAGACCGGGGGAGTCGGCGCGCATCGCGCTGACGCCATGGCAGCGGTACCTTCCGGTGGTCCTTGTCGCAGCGATCATGGTGGGCTTCGTGATCTCTCCGCTGACGGCGGTCATTGTGCTGCTGACGGCCGCGAATGTCGTTTTCCTGATCAGCATCGGTTTCAAGTCCCTGGCCAGTCTTCGGCGGCCATTCGACAAACTGCACGAGGCCTCAGTGGTCCGCGCACGGAACAAGGAGCGTGCCCGGCGGGGCCTGCCGCCCGTCGCAGCTGAACGGATTCCCGATTCCGAGCTGCCCATCTACACCATCCTGGTTCCCGTGTTCCGCGAAGCGAACATCATCGACAAACTGCTGACGAACCTCGGGCAGCTGGACTACCCCCGCTCCAAGCTGGACGTCCTGGTCCTGCTGGAGGAAGACGACGCGGAGACGATCGCCGCGGCCAAGGCCTCAAAGCCGCCGGAATACGTGCGCATCCTCATCGTTCCCAGAGGTGAGCCGCAAACCAAGCCCAGGGCGTGCAACTACGGATTGACGTTCGCGCGGGGCGAGTATGTGGTGATTTACGACGCCGAGGACAGGCCGGATCCGGGGCAGCTGCGGGCGTCTATTGCGGCCTTCAAACAGGACGAGTTCGAGCGGCAGCACTTGAACCCCAAGCGCAAACCCCTCATCTGTGTCCAGGCTGCGCTGAACTACTTCAACGCAGACCAGAACGTCCTCACCCGCATGTTCACCATCGAGTACACCCACTGGTTCGATTCCATGCTTCCCGGGCTGGATAACTCCGGGATCCCACTGCCCCTGGGTGGCACCTCGAACCACTTCGTCACCGCGCTGCTCAAGGAAGTCGGGGCGTGGGATCCCTGGAACGTCACCGAGGACGCGGACCTCGGGCTCAGGGCCGCAGTGGACGGTTACCGCGTGGGCGTCATCGACTCCACAACCTGGGAGGAAGCCTGTTCCCAGGTTCCTGCCTGGATCAAGCAGCGGACCCGTTGGATCAAGGGCTACATGATCACCTCTGCCGTGAACACCAGGAACTCCTTGCGGTACATGAAGAGCACGGGCGTGGCCGGAACCATTGGCTTCCTGGGGCTGATCCTCGGCACGCCCCTGGCCTTCCTTGCCTACCCCCTGGTGGTGGGCTTCACGGTGGTGACCTACATCGGCTACGAGATCGTCGGGCTGGTGCTGCCGGAGTGGTTGCTGGTGGGAGGGGTGGTGTCCATGCTGTTTGGCAACGCCATGATGATCATCGTTTCCGGGGCGACCACCATGCAAAGGCATGGATGGCGGATCGCGATTTTCGCGTTGCTCAATCCGTTCTACTGGGTGCTGCACTCGGTGGCGGCGTGGCGGGCTGCCTGGCAGATGCTCACCAGTCCGCATAAATGGGAGAAGACCCCGCATGGCCTGGAGGCGGAATACCACGACGACGGCCACTGGGTTGCGTGAGCACGCACCTGATCTTGAGCAAATCTTGAGCAAATGCCGCACAGAGGTTGAGTAAGCAGCGCCACACTGAATCCAAAGCCGACGGATGACCAGCTGAGGGGGTTGGACACGGTGCTCGATTCGTTTTCGGTAAGAGTCGCCCTGGGCGTGGTCACTGTGACCCTCTTGGTGTTGTTCTGTACCTCCTTCCACCGCACCCGCTCACCGTATGCCGGATGGTGGAGCCTTGCCTTGTTGGAGTTCATGGCCGGCAACGCAGCTTTCCTGCTCAACGGAACCACCCACCAGCAATGGGCCAATCCTGCCGGAAACGTCCTGGTGGTGGCCGGAGCCTTCAGCGTGTGGGCTGGAGCCCGCTCCTTGCGGGACCTCAAGACAGCCCGATGGCAATTGGTGGCAGCACCGGCCATCACCGCCGTGGCATCCGTCCTCGAAAACCCCGCCACCAACGTCTGGTCCGGCGGATTCGTGTATCTGGCCATGATGACCGCGGGAATAGCCTTGGCTGCGCGGGACCTTTGGCTGATCAAGGCTTCCCACTCGCAAGTCCACAAGGCTTTGTCCCTGGCCTCCGGACTCCTTGCCATCTACTACTTGGGCCGCTGGGCCGTCTATGCGGTGGAAGGGCCGGACAGCGACACCTTCCGGACTTACTTTGGCCCCGGGCCCTCGGGACTGATTTCCCTGGTGCTGCTGGTGACGGTGTCGTTCAGTATGACCGCCCTGACCAGCGACCAGCTCATCAAGGGATTGAAGGAACGGGCTGACCGGGACCACCTGACAGGCCTGCTTAACAGGGGTACCTTCCTTGAGCTGGCAACCACGGAACTCAACCGGCTGCACTCCACAGGATCCGGCGCCGCCGTGGTGCTGGCTGATCTTGACCACTTCAAGGCAGTCAATGACAAATACGGGCATGGCGCGGGGGACGAGGCTTTGAAAGCCTTCGCCGGCGCCTGCGCCGCATCGGTAAGGTCCACAGATCTCATTGGGCGGTACGGCGGGGAGGAATTCATCCTTTTCCTGCCGGGAGCCACCCAAGACCGGGCCGAGAGCATCGCCGTCGAAATCAGCCACCGGATCGCTGGCATGCGCACACCGGACGGTGTCCGGTTCCCCACCATCAGCTACGGAGTGACATCCAGCATCTCTTCGGGAGCCGATCTGAATTTCATGATCGAGGTAGCTGACGCAGCGCTTTACAGTGCCAAGGCACAAGGAAGAAACAGGATTGTAGGAGCCGACCGCCTCGAGGCGGCCACTATTGCGGATGAGGCACGATCATGACCGTTAACCAACTGACCACCAGGATCCAGGTCCAGCACAACCAGGAACTGTCCGAGTTCAGGCGGGACATCACCAGTGCCCCCTACAAAGCCGGAACGGCCACCTCCCTGAATGCGGACCGGCGCTCGGTGCGGATGGGGCCGGTCCAGTCCGTGGAGGATGGGAACGCGAACCTGACCATCGTGGCCGACGTCGAAGGACTGGCCTGGTTCACGGCGGACAAAGGCCTCCTGGGCAGCTGCATCACGCTTTCCATCGCCGGCCACCGGCGCAACACCGGCACACGCGTCCACCTTCCATTGGCCGAATGCGACGCCTGGATCGAGGCCATCCTCGGGGGATCCTGGATCACCCACGTCTACCGCATGGGAACCATGGCAAAGCCCGACGGCCGGCTGGACATTGCTTCCTACCGCTTGTTCCTCGACGAGCACCGCAACCCCGTGTCCAAGCCCCAGTCCGTAGCTGACATGTCGCTGCGCAGCCTGGACGAATCGTGACGAGCACCATGCCACGCAGGCTGGTCTCCACTGATGACGATCCACGAATACAACGCCTGGAACGGCAGGTTCAGGCGCTCATGGAGGAACTGCACCACGTACGGAACGAGCAACGCCACGATGCCCTCACCGACTCACTGACTGGCGTGGGCAACCGGCTCGCCCTGGTGCGTGCCTTCACGGAGGCCACCGACGCTGCAGCCAAGGGCACGGCCCCGCCCGCGCTCATCCTCCTGAACCTGGACGGCTTCACGGCGTTGAAGAACTCGGCAGGCCACGCGGCAGCGGACCAGGTCCTGGTCACCGTCGCCATGCGCATCCGGTCGGCAGTCCGGGAGAACGACGTCGTCACCCGCCTGGGTGGCGACGATTTCGTTGTGTTGATGCCCGCCACCCCGCAAACCCGGGCTGCCGCCGTCGGGAACCGCATCATGGCCGCGCTGGAACCGAACATCGACCTCGGCAACAGCAGTGTCCACTGCGCTGCCAGCATGGGCCTGCGCATTGCAGAACCGCACCATACTCTGGAGGACCTTCTCCAGGAGGCCGGCTTCGCCCTGGAGGAATCCAAGAGCGAGGGCCGGAACAAACTCAAAGTGTTTGATCCCGTCACCCTGCACTTCCGCCAACTCCAGCGCCAGATCGTTGGCGACCTCAGGGAAGGCATCCGTTCGGGCCAGTTGGTCCTTTACTACCAGCCGATCGTGGAGCTGGGAACCGGGAAGATTGAGGGCTGCGAAGCCTTGGTCCGATGGGACCACCCGGTCCATGGCCTCATCATGCCGGACCAGTTCATTCCGGTTGCCGAGGCTACCGGGCTGATCGCGGAGCTGGGCAGGTGGGTCCTGCGCACGGCGATGCACCAGCTTAGTCAGTGGCGGCATAGTCCGGCCATGCAGCAGCCGGCCTTTTCCATGCGCATCAATGTCTCCGCCGCGGACCTACAAAGCCTGGAGTTCGTTGACGACGTGCGCGATGTACTCCTGGAAGAAGGACTGGCGCCCGACTCACTGGTTCTGGAGCTGACTGAAAGCGCCATCATCCGGAACAACGAGCTTGACCGTTACACCCTGATGAGCCTGAGCAGGCTGGGGGTAGGCCTTGAGATCGACGACTTCGGCGCAGGCTATTCCTCGATGGGCTATTTGCGGAAGCTGCCGGTGGACCGGGTGAAGGTCGACCGGCAGTTCGTGAAGGACCTGGCAAATGACCCTTCCCAGCTCGAGTTCCTGGCGGCGATACAGCAGGTCATTCGTTCGTGCGGGCTCGAAGGTGTCTGGGAAGGAATTGAGACAGCCCAGGAGGCAGAGTTGCTCAGGAGCATCGGCTGCACCAGCGGACAAGGGTATTACTTCGGCAAGCCCGTGCCCGGGCCGGAGTTCACCGGGCTGTTGGAAACCAACCGGAGCTGGCCCGCTTAAATAAGCAACGCGGGGTCACTTATGGCCCATCCCAAGGGGATTTATGGGCCATAAG
>NZ_JBHVAL010000030.1:0-26304 GCF_042667405.1 Paenarthrobacter sp. NPDC057355
GGATGGGTCCGTTGACCAGGGCGGGGTCGTAGGGGATGCGGACAACGGCGCGGACATGCGGGGCGAATCCGTCAGCGATTCGTTGGGCCTCTGCCTTTGCGCGTTTGAGCGCGTCGCCGCTCATGCCGCGCTTGGCGTCGGTGGACTCAGAGACGACTACCACGGCGTTGCGTGCCAGCTCCGCGTCGTGGCCGCCTCGGGATTCCAGCGTCTGCAGGGTCAGCCGCGCAGCCTCGGCCCGGTCTTCGATCGCGGTCACGGGGACCACGAGCTGGTTGGTGTGGTGGATCATCTGACGCCAGTTCGCGGACCGGGCTGTATTGCCTGAGTCCATGATGATCAGCCGGTAGTAGCGGGTGAGCACCTGGTGGGCAATGGCCACTTCCTCGGCCGTTACTTCGTGGTCACCTTCATCGTTCTCGTCCGAGCGCAGAACGTCGAACTTGTCGGCGATCTGGTGGTGAACGAATCGTGCGATCTCGGCCGCGTTGGTGGTGGGGGAGAGCAGTGTCTGCGATGAGTCGATGAGGTCAAGGACGCTGTTGTCGTGGCTGCCTTGCTCGGTCCGCCAGCCCAGTGTTCCTTGGGACTCGTTGTTGTCCCAGGCCACGGTGGCTGCTCCGCTGTAGCGGGCCAGGATGGCACTGAGCATCACGACGGTGGGTGTCTTGTTCGCTCCGCCCTTGCGGTTGACGACGGCCACAGTTCGGGGCCCGGGCCAGTGCTGGCTCACTGTGCGGATATCCTCACGCTCGGCCAATTCCTCCGGGGAGGGTCCCATCCGGAAGCCCAGACGGGTGAGCGCGCCGCGCCAGCCGCGCGTGGCGGGCTGCAGGGCGGGTGCGCTGACCAGGAACGAAGTCTCCTTGAGACTCCTACGCGTGGCAGGGTCCTGTGTAGCTGCCGTGACCGTCGAGGGTTCCTGGACGCGGTTGGCGGCTTCGCTGAAGGTGACCGGGGCAGCAATGTCCAGCGCTTCCTCGGAGGCTGGCTTTTTGGTGGTCGGTGCTTGTGATTCGGTGGCGGCCGGCGCCGGTTCTTGCTGCCTGCGGCGGCTCGGCTTGGCCAGGGCCTCTTCGCTGATGACGCCTTCAGGGGAGACGACGATGAGGCCCTGGCCGTCCGGGTCGGTGGTGCTGACCTTCACGGGCCGTCCGATCTGGGCGGCGGTCTCGGTGATGAGTCGCAGCGCTTGGCTTAGGACGGCGGCCTCGTCTTCGGCTTGGATCACGTGGGACGTGCCGTTGATTGTGACCTCACCGGTTCCGTTGGTCCGCAGAACGGCGTTGATCTTAGGGAAGTCGAGCGCTTGGGTTTCCATCATCTGTCCTTACTTGGTGCCATTCGGGGGTGTGAAGCGGTTGACCTGCCAGGGCTTGTCCGCCGCGCTGCGGAGCAGCTGCACGTCGTAGTGACCGGCATTGGTCGGAACTATGACATGGCAGCCGAAGCCGTTGCTTTCATCGATCTTGAGCTGGCCGGCCCCGGTGACCTTGTTGGCGGGGATGTTGGCCGGCTCAACATACTGGTAATCGGCGACAGCCTGGGAAGTCAGAAGCTGGCCCAATTCCTGAATCCAGACCTTGTCACTGACTATGGGGCGGGCGTAGAGCGTCATGGCCTTGCTCGCGGTGTCCAGGGCGGCGGACTTGCTCGGCTCGTCCCACGCAATGCCCAGGGTGGCTGGGGCGGTGCCTCCAGGAGCCTGGGACTTGCCGCCGGCACTGAGCGTTGCCGGGGAGGTCGCAGAGGTGCTTTGCGACCGCTCCGGGAGTGTTGTATGCGACACTGGGGCGCAGGCCGTGCACACGAGCACGGCCGCAAGGGCCGTCAGAGCGCGTTTCATGGTTCCTCCGGTTAGTTGCTGCCAGGCAGGTACAGGAAGGCGCTGGGAGTGCCGTTCTGGACCTTGCGTGTGTAGTAGGTGTGATCGTTCGGGGCGGGGTTGCCGTTGTAGCCCTCTTCCAAGTAGCTGCCGTCACCGGCGACGGCCTTCACGATGGCGACGTGGCCGTAGGTGCCGTCCGCGCCACCTGCGCCAGGGGCGTACCAGACGACAGCGCCGACGCGGGGCGTCTTTCCGGTGGGCCAGCCTTTGGCGTCCCACCCGTCCTTCCAGGTCAGAGCGGAGCCGAGCACGGCACCATCAGGCCGGAAGGTGCCGTTGAGCGCCCTGTAGGGCGCACTGTTGCTGCCCAGCTGCTGGTTGATGCGCCAGAGGGCGAAGTCAACGCATTCGCGGTTGTACATGCCCAGGGGAGAGGGCCGGTAGATCTGGGCTGTCCGCCACGGCAGGTCGTCACCCTTGCCGGACTCACCGGGGATGCCGCAGGAGCTTTCACCGCCGGCATCGGTGGTCTTGACGTCGCCCAGGGCGGCCACGACTTCCACTGCTGCCGGCCAATAGGACTGGTAGTGGAAAGGGTCAGCGTTGCGCTGGACCCTGTGCGCAGCAGTGGTGGGTTCCAACTGTTCCCAGCCGCTGACCTTCTGCAGCGCCTTGAAGAAGTTGGTTGCGGACGTAGTGGGGTTCATTCGGTCTTGATAGGAGCCCCATGCCCCGTTGTCGCGCTGTTGGAACAAGCCTCGGGAGTCCGGACCAGGGCCGTCGCCGTAGTCCAGGACGCGCAGGCCGGACTCTCCCATGGCTGTCATGACGCCGATAGTTTGGCTTCGGGCAGACAAACCCAGGGCCTTTCCTGCGTTGATGACCAGGGCGGCGTTCTTCAGCTGCTCACCCTGGTAGCCGGCGACGGCAACCTTGGGCAGCTTGCTTTCGTCAACGTTGACGCTTCCGCCGCTGGGCGAACAGACGTCGGCGGCGGCTTGGGAGCCGCCGCCGAACAAGATGATGGACAGAACCAGCACAATCGGGGCGAGAATCGCCCCGACGACCAGTACCGGCCCGCTCTTTTTCGATTGCATGTGTCCTGCCCCCCCTCACATTTAAGGCTGTTAGTCCTTGGCTTGGTCCTCGCCGGCTCGCGGTGTCTTGCCGTCGCGAAGCGTATTCCGGTTCTCCCACACCCAGTCCTTGACTTGATCTCTGGCGATAAGCCATGTCTTCTCAACCTGGTAGGCCGGAATCACTCCGGTCTGGAGCCATCGATAGACCGTGTTTCGGGAGAGCCCGAAGATCTCTTCGAGGTCCTGGGGCGTAAGACGCTCCGGGTACTTTGCGAAGAGTGCTTCTAGGTATTTAGGGTCCACGCTCAGTCCGTCCCACCGCATAGGTTCATCGTAGCCCAGTTATTGGTACCAGGGGGTACTAAAAGTGATTTAAAGGTACTAGATTTGTAGTTGGGGGTCACTCTTGGCCTTTCGTGTCGGATGGTACAGATACGATCTTTGCGGACATGACAGGGGGATGTGAAATGTCAATCTCTAAAAATCGGTGGGTGACCTTCGGCGCTGAGACTGTGGGCGAACCCACTTCCGCCGTTGAAGAGCCGCCAGCCTTCATACCGACTGGGGCCACCAGGCCTCAGCTCAGCGTTCCGCCGCCGGACCGCTCGGGCAGATTACCCCGTTGGAACGTCTCGGGAATCGCCCCGGACTACTGGTGGCTAGGTGTTCACGGCGGTGCAGGCGAAACGTCGCTCGCCCGCTTGGACAAGAACACCAGGGCCGCTGAGCATCACTGGCCCATCATGGCTGCTGGCTCCACCGTCATCCTCGTGGCCCGGTCCAACATGTCGGGCCTGCGGGCCGCGCAGCTGGCCGCCACTGAGTGGGCATCGGGCAGTATCCCAGGAGTCCAGGTTGCCGGCCTTGTTGTTCTGGCCGATGCTCCTGGACGCCTCCCCAAGCAGATCCGGGAGTTCGCCCGGGTCGTCGGCGGCGGAGTACCGCATTTGTGGATCTTGCCGTGGATCGAGGCCTGGCGCTTCGGTCACGATCTCCTGCCCGATGAACTTCCAAAGGAAGCTCGCACAGTGCTTGACCAGGTGCGTATCGCGATAAACACCACTGCCGAACTCCCGGCTAACTAGAAAGAGGACAAGATGCACTTCGAAATCTTCAACGCCGCCAGCGATGTATTGGCACAGGTCCCTATGTCAACGATCCCGAACCCGGGCACTGGCTCAGCCCCTCCAGGTTCTGGGGGCCTCCTGACGATCCTCAAGTGGGTCGCCTGGATCGTTTTCGCCCTGGCCGTCGCCGGAATCCTGATCACCGCCGGAACCATGATGGTCAACAACCGTCGTGGTGAGGGTGGCGAGCACGCCGGCCGCCTTGCGTGGGTTCTGGGTGGCTGCATCCTTGCAGCTTCCGCCGGTGGCGTCGTCGGCGCCCTGGTCTAAGGAGGATTTCAGCCATGACGGAACCGACAGTGAACGAAGAACAAAGCCCGTTGACCAAGCCTAAGTTCATCATCTCGGCTGTTGTCGTGGCGATCATTGTTGCGCTTGGGATCATCCTAGCCGTGATTCCTAAAGGTGACGGCACGCCGCCAGCTGAACCGAACAGTGCCGGCCCTAGTACCGGTAGTAGCCAGCCCAGCGCGACGTCGGCGGCCAGCGTGTGCGGCTTGCCCTCCGGTGACCAGGCTAAGCCGGCCACCACGCCGGCCGACACCAAGTGGGAACTGGTAGGAAAGATTGCTACACCGACGTCGCCTAAGCAGTTCGGTCCTGGAAAGACGGAACCGAACGGCCTTCGGTCGTGCTTTGCCCACTCACCAACTGGGGCCTTGTACGCAGCCGTAAACGTAGCTGCGCTCTCAGGGTCAGGCAAAGCAAATGTGGTCTACGAACAGCTTGCTGTTCCGGGACCGGAACGTGACGCCGTTTTGAAGTCGTCGCCTACCGCCGCGCCGGCATCTGTTCCTGCCCAGCTCGCGGGATTTACGGTTCGCTCCTATGACGGTGACCGGGCCGTCATTGATCTTGCATTTAAGGGAGCCAACGGGGCCTTTGTGTCTATTCCCGTTCCGTTGCAATGGTTCGGCGGGGATTGGAAGATCGTCGTTCCTGCCAGCGGGGACACCGGGGCGCGGCAGATCGCGGACCTGAGCGGTTATATCGAGTGGGCCGGTGTGTAATGGCGGACTGCTCAGGATGGAACGCATTCAATCCTCTATGCCATGCGGGAGCGGCAATCGAGGATGCCGCGAACGATACGGTCAAGAACATGGCCAAGGCGATTGCCGAGGCCGTAAGACAGACCGTTCAGACACTCGGGACGTTCTGGGTAAATGTGGGGACGCCTAGCTTGACGACGGTGCCAGGTGGCTCCACGGCAAGCGATCCCGTGTTGTTCCTTCAAAACAGCCTCTACTTCTGGACGGCTGCTCTTGCTGTGCTGTCTGTACTGGTGGGTGCAGCCAAAATGATCATTGAACGCCGGGGCGCGCCCTTACGGGATCTTGCCCATTCGCTCGCAACGCTAATCGTCGTCTCCGGGGCCGGCGTGGCAGCGGTCGGACTGCTGACCGTCTCGGCAGATCAGTTCTCTTCCTGGATCATCACCAACTCCACAAATGGAACATCGTTCAACGAGAACATCACTGGGATGTTGGCGCTCTCGGCCACTAGCCCTATCGGCTCAATCATGATCATCCTCCTGGGCCTGATCGCGATTCTGGCCTCCGTCCTACAGATCGTGCTCATGATCGTGCGTGGGGGCCTGCTCGTGGTCCTCACGGGGATATTCCCCACGGCGGCAGCCTTCACTAACACCGAGGCCGGCAAAGGCTGGTTCCAGAAGTGCACAGCCTGGCTAATCGCTTTCATCCTCTACAAGCCAGCGGCAGCAATCATCTACGCAACAGCGTTCCGCCTTAGCGGCGCAAAGATCTTCGGAAACGGTGGCGACGGCAAAGACTTCGGCTCTGCATTGTTGACGACAGTTACGGGCTTGGCGCTGATGGTCATTGCGCTATTCGCTATGCCAGCCCTCATGCGGTTCGTGACGCCGATGGTCGGGGCAGTTGCCGGCGGCGGCGGTGCCCTAGCAGCCGATGCTATCGGCGGCCTGGCTTCTGGCGCTATCAACATGGGCAGCGCCGGTCGGGGTGGCGGCGTAACGGCCAGCACCACGCCGAACAGCTCATCGAATCAGTCTTTTGCCTCCCAGGGACCTTCCGGCACCGGGAACCAGGGCACAGCAGGTACGTCCGGCACGGCGGGTAAGACGGGTGGCCAGGGAGCCTCCGCAACAGCGCCCGCCGCAAGCGGCGCACCGGCAGGAACCGGAGCAGCTGCAGCTAGCAGCGGTGGAGCCGCAGCTAGCAGCGGTGGAGCCGCAGCTGGTGGTGCTGCAGCGGCAGCCGGCCCCGTGGGCGTCGGCGTCACGGCAGCACAGAAAGGCCTTGAGGCTGGCCAGGCAGCCGCCGGGTCCGTCAGAAACATAAGCGAAGAATCAACGGGGGGTGCCTGATATGGCGGCTATCGAAAACACATACGTGGAACCGACCTATGGCAACTGGCGTCGCCCGCGCAAGGCTGGTATCGGCACTCTGGGCGGTCTAGCCACAGTGGGCCTTTTCATCGGCCTTATCGTCACGGTGATCTGCTTCTTCGTCGGTGGTTGGTCCGCCGGCCTGGTATCTTTGCTCGTCCTCGGCATGGCACTGGCCATTGTCTCGGTGACGGACAAGCACAACAAGTCCGCAGGCGAAAGAGCCTTTGCACGCCTGGCGTTCCGCTCGGCGCGACGGAAGAATGCGAACCTTTACCGTTCCGGGCCGTTGGGTCTGACCCCCTGGGGCGAGTATCAGCTGCCCGGTATCGCCGCCGGCTCAAAGCTCTACGAGTTTGCGGACTCCTATGGCCGGCCGTTCGCGTTGATCCATCTTCCGTCCACCGCTCACTACACGGTGGTATTTGGCACGCAGCCTGACGGTGCGTCTCTGGTCGATCCTGAGCAGATTGATGCCTGGGTGGCCAACTGGGGCGGTTGGATGGCGTCCTTGTCGAATGAGCCGGCCGTTGTGGCCGCATCGGTCACGGTAGAGACCGCGCCGGACTCCGGGGCGCGCCTGCGCCGGGAAGTCGAGTCGAATATCCATGAAGATGCACCGGCCATTGCCAAGGCAATGCTGAGGGAGGCGCTGGAGACGTACCCGCAAGGGTCGGCCACGATTCGCGCCTGGGTTGCCTTGACGTTCAGCGCAGCAGCCAGGGCCGGCGGCAAGCGCCGCACTGCCGATGAGATCGCACGTGATCTCGCTTCCCGGCTTCCCGGGCTGACGGAACGTCTGGAATCCACCGGGGCGGGCGCATGCGCGCCGCTGAATGCTCAGGAGCTGTGCGAGGTCGTGCGGGTCGCTTACGACCCTGCCGCAGCACGCCTCATCGATGAAGCCCACTACCAGGGCACGCCCGTTGACCTGACTTGGGGCGAGGTCGGGCCCTCGGCACATCAGGCCAGCTGGGACAGCTACCGACACGACTCCGGGCACTCGGTGTCTTGGACGATGACCGGAGCACCGCGAGGCCACGTCCTGGCGTCCGTGCTCGCCCGCCTCGTCGCCCCTCACGGGGAGATCGCCCGTAAGCGCCTCACAATGCTGTACCGGCCCATCGAGTCGGGCCGTGCGGCGGCCATTGTGGAGTCTGACCAGACCAACGCCCTCACCCGGGCTTCATCGACCAGCCGACCCACGGCGCGCGCCCTCGTGGACGCCCGCGCAGCAACGGCCACGGCTGCCGAAGAAGCCAAAGGAGCGGGCCTGGTGAACTTCGGCATGGTCGTCACGGCCACGGTCCTTTCCTCCGCCGACCTGGACGACGCCGTGGCCGTCGTAGAGGGCAACCTCGGCCCGTCAGCCCGCCTGCTGCTGCGACGGGTCTACGGCTCCCAGGATTCGGCCTTTGCAGCATCCCTGCCGCTTGGCCTGGTCCTGCCCAAACACTTGAAAGTGCCCGAAGAGATCCGCGAGGCCATGTGATGTTCGGCAGCAAAACCAAACACGAGCGCACACCTTCCAGCACAACCAAGATCGCGGCCGCTGTCGCCCGACGTCCTGGCCTCCGGGGCTGGCGCGGACGCGGCCAGGGCGAAGCCGTCTACGTCACGGCCGCCGACGAGTGGCGCGGCACTTCTGTCCAGGTTTGCGGGCTGTGGCCCTTCGTGGGCGGGTCCGGAACCCCCATCGTGGGTGTTCCGATCGGTATCCACACCGACACGGGAGCGCCTTTCGGGGGAGATCCCATCAGTTGGTTCATGCACGGCATGATCAACAACCCCTCGATGTTCGTCCTCGGATTGCCGCACTACGGCAAGTCCACCTTGGTCCGCCACATCGTTCTTGGCCTCGCTGGCCGGGGGATCAACCCGTTGATCCTGGGCGATTTGAAGCCCGATTACGTGGACCTTATCCACGCCCTTGACGGCCAGATCATCAGCTTGGGGCCGGGCCGTGGCCATCTGAACGTCCTGGACCCCGGCGAAGCCACGGGCGCGGCTGTCCGGTTGCTGGCCTCGGCGGAAGAACACCGGGCGAACGCCCACCGTGTCACGGACCAGGAAGCGGCCGCGCAGCTGGTCGCCGCAGCTGTGAAGGCCGAGAAGCTGGCCGAACAGCTCATGGCGGACTCGCACAACCGGCGCCTGAACATGATCACGGCGCTGATCACGATCGTGTGCAACGCCAAGCCGAGCGCGCACGAGGAATCTCTGATCGACCGCGCACTGCACATCCTGGACGAGCGCCTGGACCGGGTACCCCTGATCGGGGATCTGATCGAGGTCATCAAGGATGCTCCCGACGAACTGCGGGCAATTGCCCTGGACCGTGGCGACATGAGCCGGTACCTGGATGCGACAGACCAACTCCGCCAATCTCTGTACTCCCTCGACGGCTCGGGCCGCTTCTCGGACATGTTCTCCAAACCCACCGATCAACCGATGGACCTTACCAAGCCGGTCGTCTTCGACCTGTCAGGAATCTCTGACACCCAGCGGGACATCCAGGCAGCTTGCCTGCTCGCCTGCTGGTCAACCGGCTTCGCCACCGTCCAGGTCGCCCATGCACTGGCCGACGCCGGCCTGGAACCACGCCGAAACTACTTCGTCGTCATGGACGAGCTGTGGAGGGCGCTCCGCTCCGGCGAAGGCATGGTCGACCGCGTGGACTCCCTAACCCGCCTCAACCGCACAGAGGGCGTTGGCCAGGCCATGATCACGCACACCATGAGCGACCTCGAAGCCCTGCCCACTGAATCCGAACGGATGAAAGCCCGCGGTTTCGTCGAACGCTCCGGCATGGTCGTCTGTGGGGCACTGCCCGGCGCCGAAATGGAGAAGCTGAACCAGGCCGTCACGCTCTCGCGTGCTGAACAGGCCCGTCTCATCTCCTGGGCCGATCCGGGGTCATGGACGGACGTCGGCGGCTCGCGCAAGCGCGTCCGCCCGGGCCTGGGAAAGTTCCTCTTCAAAGTCGGCGGCCGCCCGGGTGTCCCGGTGGCCCTCAAGCTGACAAGCGTTGAGGAATCCCTGCACGACACAAACAAGCGTTGGCACGACGAGGGGGAAAACTAATGGGGGCACCAAACACCGGCAAACGGTCCCAGCTCGGCGGCGAGACGATCCTGCTCTGGATCTTCATCACCGTAGTGGTGCTGGGCGTCGGCTCGGTGACCGGGGCCGTTCACCTGGGGTCGATGATTGCCGGCGACGGCCAGAAACTGCCGGCCAACCCCTTTGAGCTGGTCTTTAGTCTTTTCTCGCATAAGGTCACCTGGCCGCCGGCCGCCGCAGCCGTTCTGATCGGCTGCGGCGTTGTAGTCGTGGCTCTGGCTGTGCTGGTGGTACGCGGCGTGCTTCGCCGTCGTTCCAAGCGTTCCCGTGTGGACGTCGCCGCCCAGCACATGGCCAAAGGCAAGGATCTGCGGGCGCTGAGCCTACGAGGGGCAACCGCCACGGCCGAGCGCCTGGGCGTCAAAGGCTCGCCCGGTGTCCCGGTCGGCAAAACTGTCCTGGGCGGACAGATGGTCTACGGCTCCTGGGAAGACATGCACATCGACGTATGGGGGCCTCGGACGGGTAAGACAACTTCCCGGGCCATCCCGGCAATCCTGGCCGCCCCGGGGGCTGTCCTGGTGACCTCAAACAAGCGGGACATCGTTGACGGTACGCGCGACGTCCGCGCAGCCGAGGGGCCGGTGTGGGTCTTCGATCCCCAGGCAGTCGCACTCGAAGAACCCACCTGGTGGTGGAACCCCCTCAGCTACGTCACGGACGAGGTGCGGGCTGCCCGCTTGGCTGACCACTTCGCCGCCGGCTCCCGTGGCCCGGATGCCAAAACGGATGCCTATTTCGATCCTGCCGGCCAGGATCTCCTGGCAGGCCTCCTACTCGCTGCCGCTCTGGACGGCCGGCCGATCACGCAGGTTCATACCTGGCTGACCAGGCCGGCGGACGACGAAGCAGTGGACATTCTCAAAGCCCACGGATTCCTCCATACCTCCAACGCAGTTGGCGGTGTCGTCAACGCGCCTGAGAAGCAGCGCGGCGGCGTGTACGGTACGGCGCTGCAAATGGCAGCGTGCCTCACCAACCGTCAGGTCGCCCGATGGGTGACTCCCCAGGGCGAAAACGACGAACGGCCGCAGTTCGACCCGGCAGAGTTCGTCCGGTCCAAGGGCACGCTGTACAGCCTTTCCAAGGAAGGAAAAGGCACCGCCGGACCGCTGGTGACAGCGCTGACCGTGGCCACCGTCGAAGCCGCCGAAGAGCTGGCCGTGTACTCACCTGGCGGCCGGCTGCCCACGCCGATGATCGGCGTCCTGGACGAAGCGGCCAACGTCTGCCGCTGGCGCGAACTGCCGAACCTCTACAGCCACTACGGATCTCGGGGCATCGTTCTGATGACCATACTCCAGTCCTGGTCCCAGGGCGTGGAGGTTTGGGGCCGTGATGGGATGCGCAAGCTGTGGAGCGCAGCCAACATCAAGGTGTACGGCGGCGGCGTGGCCGAAGCCGAGTTCCTGAACGAGCTCGCGCAGCTAGTGGGGGAGTACCGGTACTCCAACATGACCAAAAGCCGGTCCAAGCAAGGCACGTCGTACAGCCACGACGATGACCGCAAGGAACGTACCCTGGACGTTTCCGATCTGGCCTCGTTCCCTCGCGGCCGTGCAATCATGTTTGCCTCCGGCGCCCCGGCTGCGCTGCTGGAAACCGTGCCTTGGATGAGCGGCCCGCATGCAGAAGCGGTGCGGGCCTCAATTGCGGCGCACGATCCAGCCAACCGGCCGGCTGCCCCTGCCGGCAACCGATGGATCGCTGCGGGTGCCTCCGATGAGTGAGGGCCTGGGGGAGTGGGACGACGAGCCGGAAGGCGGTCCTTTGTGGAATGTCCCAGGGATGTCCGACAAAGAAGACGCCGACTCGCCTTCTGAGGATGACGCGGATGCGCCGGAGCTGTTCTATCCGAACGTCGCAGAGTTCGTCAGCGGCAAGCTGGCCACCACCTACCGTAGGCAGATTAACGTGCAGGGCGGAGTGACCTGGTGCCCGCAGTGGTGGAAACACGCCGAAGCGATCAGCCGTCTGGAAGCTCTCTGGCGGGCTTGGGAGTTCCTGCGCTTGGACGGAGCCACGGGAATGAGCGTGTGGTGGCGTGACCACGCGGACCATCACATGTCCGTGCTGCTCTCAGCTGACGGACCATTCAAGGGCTGCAGCCCGGACGACGGCCACCGCTCCAAGCTCATCCCGCTGCCCTGCGAGCAACCGCCGAAAGGGCTGTTCTGATGGGGGCATTCATTGCGTGGATCTGAAGTTGGATTCGTCCAGACAGACGTTCCCTAAGTGAACTGGCCGACTTCTTGAGCAAGCGGAAGAAGGCCGCAAGCCGATGGGACCATTCCCACCTCACACGACGGCTGGCCACACAACAAGATGCAGAGGAATACCGAACGCTTTCAGCAGAGAAGCGCTTTGTACTGCTCCAGGCGGCCCGTCGGGCCAGGTGATCATTAATTAGGGTTTACCGGAACCAGTGACGTGCAGTACTAAGCCCGTCTGTGAGGCTTCGAGTCAGTCGGCAACTGTGGATATTCTCCATTCCTGAGTATCCACAGAAAGACTGACGTTGACTGGGTAGTCTTCATTTACCCACTCGGGCACCTCGTCGGGAAGTTCCAGGGACTTGAGCGTCCTGTTGGCCTGCCTGCCGTAAGAATATCGGTATCGATTAGCTCGAATGCACATTGCCCACCACAGCCGTTCCTTAGTCGTCATTGGCTGGATGGGTGTCAGCACCGAAACGTCACGCCCGCAATAATAGGGCTCAGGTTGGACAAAGGTGGCCAGCACACTGCCGCCAAGCGCCACGCTCAGAGTTCCAGCAGGTGCCGGCTCGATTCCTTCCACGCGCTCGACACGCCCTGAAACGCCGTTGTTCCTGTCAGTCCGGGAAACGAAGTTGATGCCTGATGGGCCAAGATTGATCGTTTGTCGGTTGTACTCCATCGAATGGCCATAAGCGATGGTAAAAAGCTGGTCCACGCGCATTACCGCACGTCCTCTTCTAGATATGAAGCTCCGAGCTTCCGCAACAGTTGATGGAGTGCGAAGTCTTGTACAACTGCTTGGAAATCAGCCCGTGTAAGTTCGGAGTAGTCGGTCTGCATGTAGGCTTCGGCGCACCATTCGGCATCCGCATCAACGGCCTCCATGACAGAATGCCCCGGAAGGACTTCGCGGTTGCGGAATGCCGTCACCCATTCGTCCCTAACGGTTGGCCACTTGCCCTCAGGGTCAATACGTCCCAAGTGCTTCGTTTTGATAAATCCGTCATCCCGCCAGTGCCCAAACCAAGACTTGCGGCCTGACTGACGATGCGGTTTCTTCGCGGTGAAGACCATGATGCAAGTCACGACACCAACAGGGTAGAAGAGTTCAATCGGCATGGACATCACCGCCTCAAGTGTGTGTTTCTTGAGAAGTGTTTCCTTATGTTTGCTGGGCGAGGTCGCGCACGACATAGGGACTATGGCAAAGCCCTGGCCGCCTTCATCCAACATGGAGAGCATGTTGTCTACGAACACAAGCTCGTGTAGGTCGCTGTCCTTCTTCGCGTACGGCGGGTTGATCATTCCCACCGTGGGCTTCTTGCTTCGGATGTCATTTATGATTGCCGGCGTGAAGCAAGAACCTTGGTACAGGTTCGCCTTTCCGTCGCCTCGCAGGATCATGTTGGACGCTGCAAGTGCGTACATATGTGGCTGATTCTCGATGCCAATGAGGTTGTTCTGCCGGATTCGGTTTCGTTCTGCGTCAGTGGTGGCCGCGCGGAGTTCCCTGTCCATGGCTGAAATCAAGAAACCGCCGGTTCCAGCGCAGGGGTCAACGACGACATCGGTCGGCTGGACATTGGCTAGGAGTGCAAAGAGTTCGGTGATGTGCCGAGGAGTAAGAACGATACCCAGGGCCTTTTTATCGCCGCCCGTGTACTTGAGGAACTCACCATAGAACTTACCAACTACGTCGAAGGCCTCATATACGGTGACGAAAGGCCAGACCTTTGCTTTCACTCTGGTGATCAGTTCGTGCAGGATTCCCTTCGGAAACGCGGCTGTAGATTCACCGAGGGCAGGAACAGTAGAGACACCAGAGTATGGCTGATGCATGTCTTGTTTCTTAGCGAAAGGGATATCAGCTTCTTCAATCTGGTCGCGGATGACTTCGCCCCACCGTTTGCGAAGCTGGCGCGGGGTAAAGTCTCCGTAACTGTTGGCAAAGGCTCGGTCTTGGAGTGCCAGGAGAGTGCCCGAAACCAGGAGCGGCTTTTGTTCCTCGGTTAGCTCTGCGTACTGATACATGAAGTCGTGCAGTTCGTGGGAGAAAGCCATCAGTTCAGCTTCCCGCAGCTTCTCTATCTCGGGAGAGTACTCCGCAGACTTGATGTAATCACCGAAGGGCAGCAGGTGGTCGAGTTCCGCACCTTGTGGGGATTCCAGCGGTCGGCTTACGGAGGTGCCTTTTGCGTGCAGGTATGTACTGATCTTTAGTTCGTCCACCGTTTCACCGCTGATGGCGACGGCAATCACATTGAACTCGCGTGACAGGAATTTTGCGTAGTGAGTGACTCCGTCAACCGCAAAGTCTGCGATCTTATCGCCTTCTGCGCTGCGGTGTCTGTTGCGGTTCGCCTTACACTCAACGGCTATCACGTAGTCCGGGTTGGAGGGGGAAGTAATAATGAAGTCGGGGTACCCGGCCCCAGAGCCGCCAGTCTTGGAGGCTATCGCCAGCAACCGGCGAATGGCTACGACTTTGGACTGTTGCCGCTCGACCACAATGTCAGATTGGGACGCAAAGTAACCGAGATCGTCCAAGAGACTTCGGGTGAGATCTTCGGTTAGGGCTTCGTTGGGCACTACTGTTCCTGACTTGGGTCGCTACTGTCTGCATACAACCGTATAGGTAAGACATCGTTGCCAAATCCAAGGGCCCTCCCATGTCTCCGTCAGGAAGGGCTACCTTGTAGACATGGAGTGCAACAACTTCTGGACTGCATCCTTGTTGATTCCCACGCCGGACGTTGTTGCTATCGGGAGAGGTGAAGATGGGGCTGCGTAACTTGCTCAGAAGGCGACAGACGCCAGCTACGGTACTGGCGGCCCCTGCAGTTCCAACCACTCCACGCGAACCGCTGACGCCTGAGCAGGAGGCCGATCTGGAAGCGGCGCGGATGGAGTTGCGGCAGGCCATGGAAGAGTCCAATGTGACCTCTTTCCGTGCCTGCAGCCGGGGCGGCCGTCATTGGTCCGAAGATCCGGATGCGATGCGGGGCATGGCTGCCACGTTCAGGAGTCTCAAGAAGGAGACGGCTGATAGCGCGACGAACGTCCCGGACCAGATGTAACACGCAGCCACTCAAAAGGGGCCGGTCACCAGTGGTGCCGGCCCCTATCCGCTTCTCTTTGAAGTCCTAACGGCTTAGACCCTTCTGCAGGAGCATTGTCTGTCCGTTGGCCGCGCGTCTTGCGGGCCTTCGGGCTGCGTCCTGGTGCGGTGGCCAGGGCCGCGTTCGGCGGTGTGCGCTCCTGCTCTGCCTGTTCGCGGTCCCGTTCGGCGTTCGCCAGGGCAGCGGCCACCGACGCATCGTCGGCGCCCAGGTTGTCCACGTCGAGGCCGTAGCGGCGCTGCACTTGGTCCCGGATTACCTCGGCCGCGCTGCGTGCCGCCGAGTCGTGGTCCTTCCACGCGGTGGCCGCCTCATGCACCCTTTCGACGTCGCGGCCACTGGCCGTGTCCCACCAACGGTTGTCCATCACCGGGGCGAGCTGCGCGCGGGTTGCTGCGCGCTCTGCGTCGAAACGGGCCTGCAACTCACGGGCCTGCTGTTCCTCGCTCGCCTGGGCGCGGCGCAAAGCCTGCTCTCGCGCCCTGGCCAGCTGCTCACCAAGCCGGCCGGCGAAAGTCAGCCCGACGCGCGACATTCCCTCGATAGCGTCATCGATGCCGTCAGATTCACTCATGGTTCCCCCTCCTGGTGTTATCTCTCAATGTCCGGGCGGGTGGTCCGGCCACGGGTGGTTGCGTGGCTGCGTCCCTGTTCGTACTTCGGCGGCAGCACCGAGCCGGCGGAGCGTGCCGGTCTCTGGCCCGCTGCGCTTGTCCGCACAGCTTCGGCCGTCTCGCTGTCCACGGCCGGCACCGTCGCTGGGACGCTCGGCAGCCCGGCCGCTACCTGGCTCAGCTGGGTCTTTACCAGGTCACTGATCTGCCGTGCCCTGCGCAGATCGTTGGACGCCTTGTGCATGTCGTGGACGGCCTTAGCCACGTTCAGCAGCTGCCGCAGCATGATCGCTTGCGCGGCCGTTCCGGTGCCTGCCCTGGTGGCCGCCATGAGAACCAGGGACGCGCCCCTGGCAGAAGGACCGACGCTGCGGACCGGCCGGACCGGGTAGCGCCTCAGCTGTGCCGTCTTGGACAATTCATCCGCCGCAGCTGCCAAGGGCCCAGGCGTCGATTCCGTGGCAGTTGACCACGCCGCGAACGCCCCGGATGTTTCCCGGGCAACCTGCGCCCAGGCCGCGTGATCGTCCATCGGCACGGCGCGCAAGCTCTCCCGCAGCCGCGCCACTTCGTTGCTGTACTGTTCCCACATCTGCGGATCTGGTTCGCGCGCCTCACGGCCGATGTTGACGGGACGCCGGCCACGGGCAGCTGCTCCCCATTCGGCTACGGCACCACTGGCAAGTTCGGCGCTGTCATCCCACGCTCCGCGTAGTCGCGGAAGGGTCAAGTCCTTGGCCAGGTGTCCGCCACCGAACCATACCGGCCGGCCTCCCTTGGATGGCCGCTCGGCAACGGCGTAACCAACAACGACCTCATCACAGCCCGCGGCGTAACGCGGTCTGATCATGGCACCCGTGCGTCGGAAGCGACGCACAAACTCGGCTTCATCCTGGGCAGCCGTAGCGCAGGCCCTGACCTTACGGGCAAGCGAACGGCGCTCGGGTTCGTCCATGCCCCGACGTTCAGCTGCTTCGCGCTCACCGGGGCGCAGACCCCGCATTGCGTAGACAGGCGAGAGTTCTTCCAGGCCGTGCTTCCTCTCCAGCGCACGAGCCGCTACCTGAGCACGTTTGTAATCCAGGTGGCTGCTCCACTTAGTGCCATCCTCGCGCACCATGGAAGCAGCAATGTGTATGTGGTCGTTACCGGCCTTACTGTGCCCGTGGCGGACTGCCACCCACGACACGGGGGCCTTTCCGCTGGCCTCGGTAAAACCCAATTCGTCCATGAACTCGTTGGCGATCTCGGCCCACTTCCGGTCACTAAGGTCCCCTTCCTCCCCACGCAAACTCAGCGAGCAATGCCAGACATGGCCGCCCCTGACCTCCACCCCCAGCACGTTCTTGGCCTGATCAAGCTGGTGCGCCATCGACAGGGCCGCATCACGGTTCAGCTGATCGTCGTTGTACCATGCCATGATGGGCGCGGAGCCAGTCACCAAGTGCGGATCAGTGTGTTCATTGGACCGTCCCGGACCAGCCAGGTACACCAACAGACCGGCCATACGGTCGCCCTTGGTGATGTTAGGAATCATCAACCGGCCAACCCGTCGATGATGCCATTCATGCGATCGGCGATCGCACGCACCCGTCCCAGCACCACGCGGGCTTCCTCGGGAAACTCATCAGCAGCGTTGGCGTGCTTCGCCAGCTGGTTCACGTTGTTCGACAGTGCAGCAAGATAGCGGCGCGCCGCCATGAACTCAGCAGCCAGAGCCCGACGCTCCGCGAGTGAATCGGAGGACTGGGCGTAAAGGGCCGCACTGACCAGGATCTCCGACGGGCTACGCCCAGTCCGCTCTTCCAGCACGAAAAGACGCGCCCGCTCCTGCTCAGACATCGACACCCGCACGTACCGCGTTTCACCCTCGATATTCGCACGACGACGACGGTTCAGACGACGGCTGGAACTCTGTTCACCAGCCACTACAGCACCACCCCTCCATGCCCAGCGCAGCGCCCCGGGATCTCCGGGACCACACACCAAGTGTGACGCATCCACAACACGAAGTCGAAAACCAAGCCCACTTACAGCACATAAGTGTATAGCTTGCTCCGCGGGCTTCATATGATGGTCCCCTTCCGCCTGCCTACTGGCCCGGCAGCGGTGGGGACGCTAGACTGGGCCCACGTACGACGACTATCCAGGGGTATGAAATGAGTCGGACAATCAATCAGGCACTCGGAGTGCCGCTCAACAGCGTCACCTACCAGCCAACCGCCGACACCGACCGCGGAACACTGATGATCACACTCCAAGCAGACCGGCAGGCCGGCAGCTGGGACCTCTGGAACGACATCACCGAATGCCTCGACGGCGACCCCTACGCAGCGATGCTGATGATCGACAAGGCAGCCTCACGGAATCTCCAGGAACAAACCGCGACAACGGCAATGCTGGCCAACGACGCCAAAGAAATTCACCTCAACCTCCCGGTGCCGCTCACAGCCGACACCCGTACCGGAACTTCTGAACTTGCACCCCATCAAACGCAGCTGCTGCCCGCCCTCCGGGATTCCATACGGGATGTACTGCCAGCAGAACTTCACGCCCAAACGAACGCTCTCCCGAGGTACGCCGTCAGCCAGGTTCCCAGCCAGGACGACGTCACAGCGAGGGAATTCGACAACAACCAGGAATCACCAACCCTGCGGACCGGACCCACCTCCTCATCAACAACAAGGCTCCTCCCAAACCCGCACAACACCCTCCCCTGGAGACAGCGTTGCAGACCTACCAGCGCTCCTTCCCGGCCCACCCCTCAGCCGCACTGACCGGCACTACTAAAACAGCCAAAGCATCAACCACGAACGCTAAGCCACCCCGTCAAGAAAGACGCCAAACACACCATGACCATCAATATCGAACAGACCAAAGAACAAGCACGAGCCCTCCTGAACTCACGCATCCGCTCAGTCGAAGAACTCGTCAAGGCACGCCAGAAAGTCATCGACCTCAAAGAACAACTCGCAAACGCCGAACGCGACGACAAACGCGCCTACGTCAAAGCAACCAGGGACGGCTGGAGCGCCGAGGAACTCAAAAAACTCGGCCTCGAACCCGCAGCAGCAACACGACGCCGCAAAGCCCAAAACAAGCCCTCAGACGCACCGCAGCCCGCTTCCGAAAACCAACACCAGAACTAAGCCCCTCGACCACATGGGCACGGCAAAAGCTAAATCCTCCGGGCTTTTCCCGCACACATGACGCTCCTATAAGCTGTCAAACCTGAGGTACAGGTAGGTCGCGAAACCGTTGTCGGCACTGCTTCGGCTGTCCACAACCGGGGACAATTCTTATGGGTTATCCACCGCTACGGCGGCCGGGGGAGCTACCCAATGGCTCCCAATAATTCAGCCGTGGATAACCCGAATAGCCCCCAGCCATGGACAATCTCAAGGTCATGTTGAGTGCCTGGTTGACCGGTAGAAGTATGAGTCAAACATAGGGCTGTGCGAGTAGGTCCGTAAGAACGTTCTCTACGTATCCAGCACCCATAAGTCCGCTTCGGGCTTTCCCTCATTGGCACCACCAGGGACGGCCTCTTCGCCCAAGCGCCGACTGGGGTCGGGGTCATCGTAACGCACCTGAATTGACCGGCCAGTGATCGGTTCCGTCCGTGCGAAGACGGGCATGGGCCACTCTTCCGGCACCCAGCCCGCCATGGGGCCAAGTACCTCCCACTGACCTTGCTTCAGGCCGAGGTAGCCGAACCTTCCGATGAGAACGGAGTCGTTCGGAGACAGGTTCTTCACGTCTGACAGCAGCGGGACCTGCACCCATCTCTGGGCAAAGAAGTAGCCGAGCAGAGTGCCTTTAGAACTCATGCGAGCGACGAGCCCCAAGCCGTAGCCGCCGTCATTCAAGGGCACCGCAAAAAGACTTCCCGCACCATACTTCGGCTTTGCCACTACTCTCCCACCCGTCGATTGAAAATCTTGGGGTAAGGACAGGACCCCGCGTCACGAATGCTCTAGACAGCTGTGATCACCTGAGTATTGTTCACATCACTTCGGGGACCCGTCATGTCTGTTGTATCCGTGTTTATTGTCATTCTGACTACCGTCGGTGTGGCCTGCTGGTCCTACCTCAGCTGGATCCGCTCCATGACCGGATCGGGCAGGTTCCAGGCTCTCGCCATTCAGATCCTGACCTGGTGGGTAGGTACTGCAGTTCTCGTCGTAATATCCGACCCAAGTGCCAGCCCAAGCCCTGTCCTCAGCGGGCTGGCGGTAGCCGGACCCTTCGCACTCCTCATCTGCGCGGTCTTCGCCTCGCGGCACCCACAACGGGAAACCGTGACCAAGACCCCGATAGGCGGGATTACCCCGACTCCTGCCACCCTGAAAATACAGGTCATAACCGCCGCAGAGGTGTCCCCCCTCTCTTCGCCCCTAGCCAACGACAACGCCCCGGAACCTCCAAGTATCCGAGCTGGGACGCCGGAATGATCCGCCCAGGTCCCTCCAATGAAGCCCGGGTTGGAAGCCGACGCAGGGCGTCGGGCTGCCCCGGCGCTGACGTCCGCATCCTAGCCGGTTTGCGCACCGGGACCAACACCCTGGCTTCTAGTCAACAGGGTCCGGTGTTCGTTCAAGGCTACTGGGGGCACTAGCGGGGTCATCGATGTTCGTGTTGGCCCATTGAATAGGTAGCGGCCACCCTTGTCGTTGCGTTCGGGCCCGAAGAGTTTCGTTGGGTCCAAGCTGGTTCTTCAACCGCTGGTACACGAAGTCCACGGCCACCAGCGTTTCGGAACGGACCATGGCCCCGACCGTATTGGCCCTGCTCAGAGTGGATTTATGTACCCCAGCGGCCTGGGCGATATCCTTGAACGGGTGCCCAAGGCGCATGAGCGCCTCAACCCGTCTCCTGACCCCGTCGCCAGGGACCAGCAACCCCGTTGTGTACGTCGAAACGCGCCGGACCCGAAGAATCTTCTCTGCCGTGCCCAAGTTAACCGTACGGCCAGTGGACCCGGCGTCCCTCAGGATCATCTCCACAGTGCGGCGGGAAAGACCAGCCGCGGCAGCGATATCCGCCGCAGTTGTGTGCCGGTGCGTCCGGAAAAGTTCTTTGATATGCCGGGCGACCTGTACAGCCGGGACTCGCCCCGGGACACCGGCACGGGCCCGGGCTTGCCGCCGCGCCCAGGCAGCGGCGTTGGCCCCGGCCCGGCACTCTTCGCTGCACCGGCACCCCGTCACTGCAAACCCATCCCTGCGCGTACAGCTCCGACTGCCTATTGCCTCGGTCTGTTGACTCACCTCAACCGGATTCCCTTCCCGTTCACATCCTCGGCCCGGGCTTCCCACTTCCCCGCATCCGTTGACACAATTCAAGACCACTTCAAGCCACCGCGGAGCAGTTCACCATAGTGCCCTCTGCCCCCGGGGAACACCAACAGCGGCGGTCCACAGCCACCACCCCAGCTCCCCTTCGGCAGGGAATACCGGCCGCAGAGGCTTCGGCTGGCAACTTCCAGGGACGGCACCGGTCCGTGCGTGGCCCGGCAGGCCTGTCGGGTGTACTTTGGCGCTGCGGCCGGCCAGATTGGGGTGACCGGCCGCATTGTCTACCGGCACTCAACCCGGTACACATGCCAGCAACCCCGGCCAGAACAGGCAGGGGCGCCGGGAAACATTCTGCCATACCCTCCGAACGGGGCTCAGAGAAGCCAGCGTCACGTACCTGACGCAGCCCCGGGGGATCAGACCAGAAACGTGATCACTCTCCGCAAGAAGCTACACGTCGCCAACGGCTGGATCACCCAACCCCACGCCCTGGCATGCAAGGCTTACCACGAGCCCACCCGCAGCTTGGGTAGGGACAGACGGGCACCCCTCCCAAGGCTCGTGCTACTCAGAACTCGCGGCCAAGCAGCGGTTTGGTCCCAGGATGGATGGTGATTTGTCCTGTTGCAGCGTTCTCGCGTACGGCTTCTATCCCGGCCACGGCGTCCTGGACGGTCGCAAAGGGCGGCGAAACAGCAATTATTGTGCCCTCAGCACCGGTGAGGTGGAACAGGAACCCTGTTCCTAAAGAAACGCGAATCTTCCAGCCATCAATCCCCCTTGTTGCTCGGCGCCCCCATTGACACCGAACACGATCCGCCCCACAGCGGACCCGAAAAGAACCAGGGCCATGTTGTCAAACAAGAGTAGGCACTCGACAGCATGACCAAACGATGGCTGGGTGCACTGCGTTCCCGTCACGCCTTTAGTAAGAGCCGCGTATGACTTGCGTAAAGCTTGGGTCGGGACTAGCTTGTCGGGGCAACGTTTGGGCAGCTGGTCAGCGGGGGAACGCGGCACTTCGCGGTTCTACGCTTCTCCCCCGTGTCGGTCGGATGCTGCCGCGAGGGCATGCCCCGCGGCCCCCAGCTCTTCGTAGTTCGGTATAGGAGTCAAGATCAAGGACGCGGTGAACCACATGTCGTATAAGTGCCAAACCATTCCCCTAGGGAACTGTTGGCGGTACGCGGTGGGGTGGTCCTATCGCGAGAGCCTCTTGTTGGGCATTACCTGTGTTTCTATGGTTCTTGCCGGGCTCGCTTCCTACCCATGGCTAAGGCAACTGGCCCGGGGCAAGGACGACCAGGGGCGACAGGCAGTCCACGCAGGCCGCCAGGACCAGCACCAGTCCGACGAACAAGGGCATGTTGCGGACAGGGATTGTGACGTTTTGTGGGGCCAATCCCAGCTGGAGCACAGCATTGACGCAGTTGAGGCCTCCATGGAGGCCGACGCGGCATTGGTGTCCTTGGAGCTATTGGGGGCCCGGTTCGTCCCATCGAACGAGGTTCCGGGTTTCGGCTGGAAGTACCAGGCACGGTTCTTCATCTTGAACCGCACAAACAAACGCCTGACTGATGTCCAGGTCCTCCTGCCCGATGTTGCCACTCCTCACGGGCAATGGCCAGCGATGGTGATGAACATCCCCGACATCGAGGACAACCTCGTGTTGACACCTTTCGCCGACCCCGTCTTTCCGGCTGCGAAAGAACTGAAATGGATGGACGGGGACATGACAGCCATTAACGGGCCAATGGGAGCCACGGAAGCGTTTGATCTTCAAACAGTGTTGAGGTTCCGCGTCGAAGACGGACCCGTATGGGAACTGCTCTGGGACAGAGAACGAATGACCCGCCCCACCCTGCAACTTTAGGAACCATACCGACGGCCGCTTTCCCGTGTCCGGCGCACGGAGAAGCATGAACGGGCAGCAGGAGATTTCAGGACCGCCGATCCGTATTAGCGCTGGGCGCTGTAGCGGAGTTCTTGGAAGGCCTCGCAGAGGCCCTCGTGTGCCCAGACGATCAGGAACTCCACAACCTCCGAAGTGACTCCCATTCGCGCCGCGATGTCACCGAGTTCCTCACCCAGAACCGTTGCCAACTCCAGGGAAGGGTATGCAAAGCGGTAAGGACATCCTCCAGGCAGGTGTAACCGGGAAACTCATTCACGACCGTGCTACCGGATGCTGGCAGGGCCGGGCACGGCGATGCCTTCAGGCCCCTTGGCCGGGCTGCGCGCACGAACGCGGCCGGCATGGTTTCCTGCCAGGTCCCGGAGATGCCCCGGATCGCCGTGTTCAGCTCGGCCGTGAAGTACCCGGGGGGCTCCGTCGCCGGGGTTGATGGTGCGGGTGAACGCTTCCTGGAAAATGTCCTCAGCGTCCCGCTCGTTCTGCCTCAGCACCCGGGCCAAAACCCGGCCAGCCTCCCGGTACGCCCAGTAAAGCAGATCAACCGCTTGGGTATGACCCGCCAGGGCCTCCAGCGGCAATGTCCCCTCCCCAGGAGGATTCTGCTCCACCCCTGGGAAGCAGGTGTGGCCGAGGAAGGGGGGTGACGCGCGACCGGTGCTGCCCATAATCGTTTCGCTTCCTCGGTCAAACCAAAACGCGGCGTTCCAGTGGGCCCGCCACGTCACAAGTGTCCGACACCGGTAGAGAAAATCCCCCACCCGGAACGCCCCACAAAAGGGCAGGGCAAACCCCGGGCGGCGAACCCCTACCAGTGCCCCATGGGATTGCGGCCACCCACCTATCCTGTCGGGACAAGTCAGCCGCGAAAGTCGAGGAAGGAAGCACTAAGGACCCCTTGGAAATCTTTGCGCCACCTCCTCAAAACCCCAGCACACCCTTAACCAGCGCCGAACCCGAAAGTAACCCCACCCCAACCTGAAAGTGACGCGCCTCACCCCGCGAGATGAGGATTCGGGGAGGGCGCAGCCCTGAAGACCTACCGAAAGTCCTCTGAACAAAGGCACCCGTCCACCGCCGACCCGGTTTGGTACCCTTATCGTCCGCTTACCAGCCCCAATCTCTGGGAGGTTTATCAGTAGCCTCTGAGGTTTTCGGGTTCGGTGCGGGTGAGTTTTTCCAAGATGATGTGAATCTTTTCGGCTTGCATCATGAGGTCGAAAGCGATCGATTCGAGGTTCTCGGCCCTGTCATAGAGTTTGGCCAGCGTCTCTTTGTTGCCGTCCGGGTAGGCGTCCATGGCAAGTTGGTGTAGTTCCAGGAGCTGGTCCCTCATCAGGGGCGGACGATACCTGGTGCGGTCGTTGAGATGATCGCGCATCTCATCAAAATACTCGACAGCATCCAAAAGATCCCAGGTATTGAAATCCTCTGATTCTTCAAAGATCGCACCATTGCCGAGCTCACCTTGTGGGTTGTTCCCGGTTACATCGAATAGCCCGCTCATGCCATCAGCCTAACGGGGCCCATGGTAGCGGGCTGGTCCCGTGTGGCATGCTGGCGGCTCTTGGCGAGGCTCCGGTGCAGCATAGCCAGAATGCGTCGCACACGTAGCGTGCCGGCAGGGGCTTGCAGGACGTCCGTTTGAATCCACACCGTATCAGCGCCGGGTCTACCAGGACCGGACATGCCGACAACACGGCCCGCTCCATGTCGGCCGTCAGTAAATCCATCATTTCAGACGCGCCCACCACCAGAGCGACGCCGACGTCTATCCAAGCGCCATCACCCACGCCGGCCAATGCGCATACTCCACCAGGACCAAAACAACGAAACGCCACGCCGATCGCGCCACCCCCTTGATGATGAGATTCGTCACGGAAATGGGGTTTGGTTGTATTCATTACGTGCCGGCGCTCGTGCGTGTAGGTGCCTTGTTCCGCGGTGCGTCCTTCGCTACCGCTTCCCCTCTTTTTGCGTGGAAGGTGCGCTGATGGTTTTGGGTTTGTGGTCCAGTAGGGCCGGTGTTGGTGCCGATCAGGGGCCGATGGTGCCGGGCTGTGGTACTTCCGGGCTGTGGGCCCGGCTGCTGGGCGTGGTGTTGGCTGTGGCGGTGACGTTGACGTTGTTCGTTGTCGTTGATGTAGCGTCCGGGCCGGCCGCGAACGCCGCCCCCCCGAAGGTGGTAGCAACGACCCCGCCAAGGGTCACTGACCCAAACAGTGTGCACCGGCTCGGGTTCCCCTTTGTGGAATGGCAGAGCCCCACGGATGCACCCCAGTTTGACGCGGTAGAGGTCTACCCCGGGATCTGGATCGCCAACCATGCTTCCCCAGAAGGAATCTGGCTGGAGGCTGGGAAGAATTGGGGGCCCTCCCATAGTGAAGCAGAGTGGCAGCGCAATGTTGACCTGATCACCAAGGACCTGGACCGGTTGTGGTCCACCAAGCCAGGCAGGACCTCCATGGAGGTTGCAGGGGGACTGCACGTAGAGGGCAACGTGAAGGGGAGCCAGTGGCTGGATCACACCAAGGGCCGAAGCTTCACCCCCGGAACAGCGAACCCGGATATCGGGGTAGTCATCTTCCCCACCCCCGGCAAGTCCGCGGAAGCGACTGTGCTTTGGGATGAAGGGACCGGGGCAGCGTCATACCTTAAGGTCGACCCGGAGATCGTTCAGGGCATGTACGACGTAGACACAGGTGCCGTGTTCGGGCTCGATCCCGCCGGGGTGCTGGGGCATGAGCTCATTCACTGTGCCGACTACAAAGCCGCCACAATTCCTGACTCCGTGCAGATGGACACGCCCTACAACATCTTCGAGGGCGGAACGCCTGAGGGCACGGTCGGCCGCGTGGTACCTAAGAAAGATCCGCTGGACGTCTCGGAGATCTTGACGATGGGCGGGGAGACCGAGACGACGCTGCTGATGGAGCATTTGAAAGCTAACCCGAAGCTGTCCCCGCTCCCTCCTCAGGATTTGTCTATCAAGTCCAATCCCTGGCGGATCAAGGGCGCCGAAAAGTCACTGAACCGGATCGTTTCCGCCGGCGATAAGGTAACGCCCACGATGCTGAAGCGGGCCACGTTGATGTCGAAGTGGGCGATAGAGAACCCGACGGAGGCGAAGATTGGTACAGAGTTGGAGACGCTGATCCGAAAAGGGTATTTGGGCGCACGCCATTCAAGCCCTGGCGGAAAAACCCGGATCGCGGAGACCTTTACCCGTAACCCCGCCGCTGGTGTGTTGACGCGGGAAGATCTGGCGAACCCGCACCGGTCTTCGAAGCTCCGCCCTGCGGCGACGATCGAGGTTCCAGTGTGCGGCGCCGGTGCGCATGCGCTTTGTATTCCTGACCCCGAGAAATCAAAGCCGATGTCTGAGGAGGAGGTGAAGGCGTTTGAGGAGGAGGTGAAGACCCGTCTGGAGTTGGAGAAGAGCAGTACTTCGGAGAGCGTGTTTTTTGAGTCGTTGTCGGTGGAGGATATGCAGGTTCTTGCCGGGATGGGTGTGTCTGGTTCGCCGGAGATGGTGCGGGATGCTGTGCGGTTTGCTCCTGAGGTTCGGGGGGGCGGTGGTAAGGGTCCGCTCGTTGAGGGTCCGGGTGGTGTGGGGAC
>NZ_JBHVAL010000031.1:0-26079 GCF_042667405.1 Paenarthrobacter sp. NPDC057355
CCAACGACCCCGGCATGGGCGTGATCCGCCACGCCGACGCCGGCTACGAACGCGCCATCGACGTCGCCCACGAACGCGGCGTCCGCATCCCCATGGAAAGTGCGCAAGAAGCCGAGGAAGCCAGCAAATGACTGTGACTGCAGCTTTCAGGGCCAACAAGGAGTGTGCAGATCCGGAGCCGCGTGAGCCTGGGGCCCGGGCCGGGATTCGAAGGGGCCTGCAGCTTCCTGCCCAGCCTTCCCCGGACGCCTGGAACCCCGTGCGGTTCGCGCCGGAAACGGACTAAAGCAAAGTAGTGGTTGCCATGCTCTGCCTGGCAACCACTACTGCTGTCCAAGCACAGCAATTCGACACCGGATGAAAGGATCTGCCCATGATCGAGATCGATGGCAAGAGTCTGGCGTTGCCCGACATCGTGGCGGTCGCCGATGGTGCATCCGTCACTCTGACGGCCGCTGCCAAGGAACGGATGACAGCATCCCAGGAGTCCGCGGTTGCCACCTCGCTGAAGCGCCCGGTCTATGGTCGCTCAACGGGAGTTGGGGCGAACCGTTCCGTGTCCCTTGCAGCAACCGACGGCGGGGATACCCATGGCCTCCAACTCCTGCGAAGTCACGCGGTAGATGCCGGGAGGCCGCTGGACCGCCGGACCATTCGGGCGATGCTGGTAGTAAGGCTTTCGCAACTGGCAGCCGGTGCATCCGGCATCGACCCCGCCATTGCCGAGGCACTTGCCGAGCTGATCAACGCGGACGTTGTCCCGGAAGTCCGGGAGTTTGGAGGCATTGGTACGGCTGATCTCCAAGCCCTCTCCGGAACAGCTCTGACGATGCTCGGGGAACGTCGGCCCCTGGGAGGGGGAGAGACGCGGCGCTTCGTGGAGAGCTGGGCGACTGCCGATGCCCTTCCCTTCATCAGCTCCAGCGCTTTGACGATCGCGCAAGCGGTTCTGGCCCACGAAGATCTATCGAGGCTCCTGGACAGCGCTGCTGCCGTGGCGGCCCTGTCCTTCGTGGCGATGTCCGGCAACGTGGAGGCCCTGAGCCCGGCCGTTGCTGCTGCCGCGGACACCCCGGCTGTGGCAGAGGCGGCGAACCTCTTCCATGGGCTGGTCCAGGGAAGCGGTCAGCCGGCACGGATCCAGGATCCCTATTGCCTGCGGACTCTGCCCCAGATCTTCGGGTCCCAAAAGGAGGAGCTGGAGGCGTTGGGTAGCCTGCTGCGCCGACTCGTCACAGCAGGCAACGAGAACCCCTTAATCCATGGCTCGTTGACCGATGGTTCCAACGACGTGGCTCACCACGGGCTTTTTCAGGTGACCAACCTTGCGCGTCGGGTTGATACCTTGCAACTGGCCATCGCCGCAGCCTGCGCTACGCATCTGCGAAGGATTGATCTTCTGTGCGACCCGTCCTACACCGGCCTGCACCCTTTCCTCGCTGAGGATGGTTCGGGCCAGTCCGGCGTCATGATGCTGGAGTACGTTGCAGCTGCCGCTGTGGGGCGGATCCGGGCGAATGCACCTGTCAGCACACAGACGGTGGTGTTGTCTTTGGGCGCGGAAGAAGACGCCAGCTTTGCCAGTGTGGCGGCCGCTCAACTGCAGTCAACCGTGCAGGCATTGGCGACTGTCACCGCCGTCGAACTGGTCTGTGCCGCGCGGGCGCTGCGGTTGCAGGGGCGGCAGCCTGACGAGTTCGCCAGCCCCACACTGCGAAGTATGATGGCTGCCGGCTACGATCTACCCGCCGATGTCACCGACCGGGACCTGCGTGGCGATGTGGAGCAGGCGCTTCGGCTAGTGCGCCGGAACTGAATCCTTGGCAGCAGCCTTGGGATCCGTGAGCTTCTTGTTCGGCAGCGCGAAGCTGATCAGGAACGCGATGATCATCAGGCCAGCGGCGGTCAGCATCACTACATCGATTGCCTGTGCGAAGCCTTCAGTGATCGGCCGGGTGAGCGTGCTGTTGGCCGAGTGCAACCAGCTGGTGTCGTTCAACGAATCGTTGTTGGCACCGTTCTTGAAGAAGTCGAACAATTTGGCGTTCGCGGGGTCGGAAGCGACGGCGGGGTCTCGCATGACGGCCTGGTAGTCCGGGCTCGCGGCAGCATTCTTCATTCCGTCGGCAATCTTGTCAGCTGCCGTGCTGAACAGCATGGAGATGAACACTGCCGTTCCCACGGCACCGCCCATGGAGCGGAAGAATGCTGCCGTGGAGGTGCCGACGCCCATGTCCTTTGGCGGAACGGACACCTGCATGGCGAGGGTCAGCGGCTGCATGCAGAAACCGAGTCCGACGCCGAAGAACACGGCGATCAGGCCGGGAACCCAGAGCCCGGTGTCGACTCCCAGCAGGAGTCCCATCACCGTCGCGGCGGCGGCCAGTGTGGCTGTGCCCAGGATCGGGAAGATCCGGTAGACGCCCGACGATGAGATCGTGCGTCCGGCGGAGATGGAACCGAAGAGGATGCCCACGGTGAACGTGATCATCATCAGGCCGGCCTCCGTGGGCGTGAGCCCTTTCACCAGCTGCAGATACATGGGAAGCATGGCGATGGCTCCGAACATGCCAATGCCGATGATGAAGTTCAGCAGCGATGACAGGCCAAACGTGGCGTTCTTGAAGAGGCGCAACGGAATCAGCGCGTAGTCTCCTGCACGCCGTTCTGCCAGGAGGAAGGCCACGATGCCGATGACGCCCAGGCCGTAGCAGAGCCACGATCCTGCTGAGGACCAACCCCACGTGCGACCCTGTTCGGCCACAAGAAGCAGCGGAACAATGGCCAACGTAATGGCGGCCGCGCCCCAGTAATCGATCTTCTGCTTCACATGCCTGGCGGGCAGATGGAGGTACATGAAGACCACCACAAGAGCGGCGAGGCCGATGGGAAGGTTGATGAAGAAGACCCAACGCCAGCCGTCGAAGCCCAGGATGTTCGACGAACCTGCGAAGGCGCCGCCAATGACCGGGCCCAAGACAGACGAGATGCCGAACACCGACATGAAGTAGCCCTGGTACTTGGCCCGGTCCTTCAGGGCGACGATGTCACCGATGATGGTCAGGGCCAGCGCGAGGAGGCCACCGGCACCCAGGCCCTGGATGCCGCGTGCGATGGCAAGTTCTGTCATGGAGTGCACGGATCCCGCGTACAGCGAGCCGGCCAGGAAGATCAGGATGGCAGCGAGGTATAGCGGGCGTCGACCAAAGATATCGCTGAGCTTGCCGTACAAGGGGGTGCTGACCGTGGAGGTGATGAGGTACGCCGTGGTGGCCCACGCCTGAAGGGACAGGCCGTCGAGGTCGTTGGCGATGGTGTAGATGGACGTGGACACGATGGTCTGGTCCAGCGAGGACAGGAACATGCCGAGCATGAGTCCCACCATGACGGTAAGTGTCTGACGATGGGTCAGGACCTCACCAGCGGCCCGAATGGGCGTGGAATTGGACATATCTTCTCCAGAGATGGCAGAAAAGTGGGATTAAGCAGGATAGTTGCTTTCAGTAACTATCCTAACGCCCAGTTCATTCCCGGCGGGAAATTATTTCTTCTCCCGGATCCTCCAAGACGCCCCGGCAGTGTCAGCGCTCCAGCAGGATGCCGTCCGGATCGCTGTAGATCATTACGCCTGGTCGGATGCGGACATCATCGATCACGAGTTCGACGTCGACCTCGCCCGCTCCGGTCTTGGCGCTCTTCCTCGGGTTGCTCCCGAGGGCTTTGACTCCCAGGGGCAGCCGGGCAATAGCTTCGCGGTCCCGGATGGCGCCGTTGATGATCACTCCTGCCCAGCCGTTTTCCACGGCACTGTCAGCAATCATGTCCCCCATGAGTGCAGTCCTGAGGGAACCCTGTCCGTCAACCACCAAGACTGCGCCTTCGCCGGGGGTGGCGAGGATGGATTTCACCAATGCGTTGTCCTCGAGGCATCGGATTGTCCGCGCGGGGCCGCTGAAGTGGGTGTGGGCCCCAAGATTCTGGAACTGCAGTGCCAGAGACTCCAATTCCTCGCCGCGCTCGTCGTAGAGATCGGCTGTATTTATCTGCTCGCTCATAGTGCTCCTTCCAAGTGGTTTGAGGCCACAGTAACGCGTTGGGGTTGCCCGGGCAGCGCGTGTTTCGAGCTATGTGGATAAACGACGCGACGGTGGTTCAGCTGTCACTCCGCCGCGTTAGGCTGAGTCCACACACAAAATGAGGGGGAAACCGCCATGAGCTTGTCCGACCTTCCGGGGCCGGTGCCGGATCCTGCCGTTGTCCGTGCCGGCGGGACGGCACTGGCCGATCCCGTGGTCCGTGTCAGGCCTGTGTGGATCACCGGAGTGGTGCTGGTCAACCTGGGCATTAACGCCGCGTTCTTCGGTCCCCTCCAGGTCCTCCTGGGCCAGCAGGCGGCCCACTTCGACGAGGGCCAGAAGGAAGCGATCCTTGCCTTGGTCACCGGATGCGGCGCTGCTGTCTCCATGGTGGCGAACCCCTTGTTTGGCGCCTTCAGCGACCGGACCACGTCCCGTTACGGCCGCCGGGTTCCCTGGGTGCTCATGGGAGCAATCCTCGGCGCTGTTGCCTTGGTTGCCTTGGCAGGTGCCCCCAACGTCGCTGTGATGACTGTTCTCTGGTGCCTTGTGCAGGCGGGTGCCAATGCCATGTATTCGGCCATCACCGCCGCCGTACCTGACCGGGTTCCAGTGCCGCAGCGCGGAACTGTTGGTGGCCTGGCGGCCATGGGCCAGACGGTAGGTATCCTCGTTGGCGCGGTGATCGCCGCCGTCGTGGCCGGTGACTTCGCCGCAGGGTACTGGGTGTGCGCCGCGGCGCTGCTCGCCGGCGTCGTGCTTTATCTCTTTAAGAGCGATGACCAGCCCCTTCCCCGGCAGGAGCGGCCGCCGTTCAGCCTGTGGCAGTTCCTCAAGGGTTTCTGGGTTTCGCCGAAACGTTACCCCGACTTTGCGTGGGCCTGGCTCACGCGGCTGCTGGTCAGCACTGGCAACCACATGGTGACGATCTACTTGCTCTTCTTCCTTACCGATGCTGTGCATCTCAAAGAAACTCAAAATATCGATCCTGAGAACGGAGTGCTCGTTTTGACGGGGCTTTACGCTGTCATGGTCGTTATCACCAGCGTCCTGGGCGGTCGGCTCAGTGACCGGATGGGAAAACGGAAGCCTTTGGTCATAGCGTCATCCGCGATCATCGCCGCCGCGTCGCTGATCCTTGCGTTTGCACCGACATGGATTGGCGCCTTGTCTGGAGCGATCGTCCTCGGAATCGGTTTTGGTGCTTATCTGGCAGTGGATTTCGCTCTCATTAGCCAGGTCCTGCCCGCGGCTTTGGATCGGGGCCGGGACCTGGGTGTCATCAACATCGCCAACTCGCTGCCGCAGGTTTGGGCGCCAGGGATTGCTTACCTTTTCGTTAAGGAGTGGCATGGCGGCTACGTCTCGCTGTACGTAGCCGCCGCAGTCATTGGGCTCCTGGGTGCCGTGTTCGTGGTCAAGATCAAGAGCGTCGAGTAGGCCTAGAAGACGTAGTTCATGACGTTCCAGCCGCTGCCCACTACCGGCTGCCCTTTCCATTTGAAGCCAGCGAGTGGGCCAAGGGCGTTCACGAGAGAGGTATCGCCTAAGTACATGGTCAGCGAGCCGTTGGGACGGATTCCGTAAACGTCGGTATATCCGTCTCCATTAAAGTCTCCGGCGATCCCAAAGCGGGAAAGGGTTTCCCAGCCTCTGCCGATGGTCCCCGCATACCCTCCGGGAATCCCGCCGTCCATGAAGCTTCCTGTGCGGGTACCCACACGGACCTGAAGATCGCCCCACCAGGCGCGGCTGAGAACTACGGGGTAGGCGTCGCCGAAGAAGTGTCCGGCCCCCGCGGCATCCAGGCCCTGCCAGGCCGAGGAGACCTTGCTTGGTGCGAGCCAACCGCCCCGCCCGTTTCCTGGGTAGAGGGTCACGTTGCCGGCTGCATCCTGGGCAAGGATGTCGTTGGTACCATCGCCGTTCAGGTCGCCGGGGGCGATGAGGTTGACGAAACCCTGCCAGCCTTGGCCGATCTGGAAGGCCTGCTTCCAAGCGCCGGCACCATTGCCTTGGTAAAGGAAAAGCCGTCCGTAACCATCGCGGCCCATGACGTCGACTGTGCCGTCGCCGTCGAAATCTCCGGGCGAAACCAGAAGATTGTAGATGTGCCATCCATTGCCGATTACTCGCGGCGCCTGCCAGTTGCCTCGTCCATCCGTGGGGTAGAGGAGCAGGCGGCCGGCGTTGTCGCGGGCGAACAGGTCGAACGTGCCGTCGCCGTCGAAGCCCTTTGACCGGGGTGTTGCTTCGATAGGCATGGCATTAATCGTTTCAAGGCCGGCCTTCGCTGCGACGGTGGAGCTGACTCCGGAATTCACCGGTGCTTCAGTAGCCGCGGTAGCCGGCAACGCCGAGGCCAACAAGCCTGCGGCAACCAGCGGAGTCGTGAGAAGTGTGAGCAGTCGTCGAGGACTGCGGCGCGCGGGCGCGCGCAGGACAGGGTTGAGACCCAAGGATTCCCCCAAGAAATAAGGCGGCACGGAGATTGCCGGAAGAGATCAATTGGGATGACACTACCGCCTGCAGGAGTCCGGGCATAGAGGGTGCCCATTTATGGCGAAGGGCCCCGTCCGGATGTCTCCGTACGGGGCCCTCAACATACCCAAAACTAGAACAGGTCCGTGAACCCGCCCCAGCCCCAGCCGACCACGGCACTTCCGGCCCAGCCAGCGGAACCGTTGCCGTAGTAGGCGCGCAACTGCCCGGCGCCGTCAACGGCAAAAACGTCCGGCCTTCCGTCACTGTTGATGTCGCCTGCGCTGCCGATCTTGCCCATGCCGCCCCAGCCCTGGCCGACGACGGCCATGCCATTCCAGCCACCCGAACCGTTCCCGCTGTAAAGCCTCAGGTTGCCGGCGGAGTCGCGGCCCAGGATGTCCACGTTGGTGTCGCCGTCGAAGTCGCCGGGCGTGATGATCGCATCCAGGGCATTCCAGCCTTGGCCAATCACGGTCCGCGGCAGCCAACCGCCGCGCCCGTCGCCGGGGTAGAGGTAAAGGACTCCGTTGGCGTCGCGGGCCATGATGTCGTTGGTGCCGTCGCTGTTGAAGTCACCCGGGGCCAGCAGCGAAGTGAAGATATTCCATCCCGTCCCCACTTTGCGCGGACCGTTCCAACCGCCTGCACCGTTGCCGCTGTAGAGGTAGAGGCCACCCGACGAATCGCGGCCCAAAACATCGTTGTTGCCGTCGCCGTCGAAATCGCCCGGTGCCAGAACGGTCGGGAAAATGTTCCATCCGACACCGACGGTTCGGGCGGGTTCCCAGGCATTGTTGGTCCGCGGGTACATGAGGAGGGCGCCGTCGGATCGGCGTGCAAGCAGTTCGAAGGCTCCGCGGCTTGTAAAACCGTTGGGCCGGTTGGAGTCGGAGATCGGCGCGGTCTCCAGGCTGGCTACTTCCATGTCTTCACACGGGTAGGCAGCCACGAGGTGCGCGGCGATGGTCTTGCCGCGGTCTTCCTCGCCCAGGACGTAATCGGGCCAAGTGGGATGGTCGGTAGCGACTTCGCCGTCCCTGGTCCAATAGATCCGGGTGTCGGGGCCGGCTCCGGCGCCGCACCCTTTATAAGCGTAGGGATCCCAGGTGACAGTGAGTGTGGATCCGACAAACGGAGCACCGGTGATGACTGGCGGTTCCGGATCCATGGTGGCCATGGCGGGCGCGGGCCCCGCAAACACAGCCGCGACCATCGCAGCCACTGTTGCGGCAACCGCTCGACGCACGCCAGACCCCAGGCGTGATGGAGCGTACATTGTGTCCTCCCCAGACTTTTATGGAGTTAATGGTACAGCGGTGTCCGGGGTTTTCTAGAAGATTGCTGTGAACCACCCGAAGCCGGCGCCAACTGCTTCTGAGCCCTTCCAGCCGGCCCGACCGTCGCTGTAGTACGCCAGCAGGCGGCCCTGTTGGTCCACTCCGTAGACATCGGGGAAGCCGTCGCCGTTGAAGTCGCCGGCAGCGCCCACGTACTTGAGTGCGTTCCAGCCGACGCCGATCATCCAGGACCGCGACCAGCCGCCTGCGCCGTTGCCCGTGTAAACGAACAGGTAACCGTTGCTGTCGCGGGCCAGCAGGTCCACGTTGCCGTCGCCGTTGAAGTCGCCGGGAGTCACCAAGGCGTTCATCACGTTCCAACCGGTCCCGACGGCGGTCCGCGGCAACCAGCCTCCGGCACCGTTGCCGGGGTATAGATAGAGGGTGCCGCCAGGTTCCCGGGCGAGGATGTCGTTGTTGCCGTCGCCGTTGAAGTCGCCGGGGCCGATAATGGCGTCAAAAATGTTCCAGCCGTTGCCGATGGCTCGCGCGGGCTTCCATCCACCCGCCCCGTCACCGCTGAAGAGGTAGAGGCCCCCGGCGGAATCGCGGACCATCATGTCGCTCTTGCCGTCTCCGTCGAAATCTCCGGGGGAGAAGACTGTGTTGAAGATGTTGAAGCCGTAGCCCACGGTCCGGGGCGCGTCCCACGCTGCGCCTGTACGGCCGTACAGAAGAAGTGACCCGTCGTTTGCCCGTGTCAGGAGTTCGAAGCTGCGGCCGGTGAATCCTGCCGCGCGGTTAACGGCACCAACCGGCCGGGTCTCGGTGCTGTGCAGGGATTCGCCGCCGCACGCGGTCTTGCTTGCCGTGACGTGTACGGCCATCCGCGATCCGGTATCGTCCCCTTCCAGGCTGTAGCTCCGCGTTGTTTCGCCGGCAACGAGGAAGCCGTCCCGGGTCCAGTAGATCGAGTAGTCGGGGCCTTTGCCGCTCCCACAACCGTAGAAGGTGTACGGGCCGATCTCCGCGGTCAGCTGTTTGCCCACGAATGGTTGCCCGTTGAGTAGCGGATCGGGCCCGTTGCTGGGAGCCGCCGACGCCGGCAAAGGGCTAAGTGCCATGGCCGCCACGGCGGCGGTCAGCAGCGCTGCGGCCATCCGGCGTCGTAATGTCCCCATACGTTCCTCCTGTGGGTCTGGACCTGCATGAAAGTGTATGCGGGAGGGGCGCTATTTACGGGACCGGCTGCTTCCGGGCCTCCGCAGGGGCTCTCAGGGAACGGTCATGTTGCTCCCGTATCATTGATGCGATCGGCCAGCCGCGGGTCTTTCACGCCGGCCGGCCGCCTCCTTGTCAGCCTGCCAAGAGATCGCCGGAAATGCCCGTAACCAACTCACTGGAACCGTACTCCCTTGACCTGACCACGGGGCTTCCCCGTATGGCTGCCGCGCCCACCACCCCGCGGCAGCAGCTCCGCTATGCCCGCATCCTGAAGACGGCTGAGGGCTTCGCCCAGCGGCAGTTCGACACGTTGAGCCTTTCCGATGTTGCTGCCCGCGCCGATGTCCCGCTGGGGACTCTGTACCGCTACTTCCCCTCCACGGCCCATCTGATGCTCGCCGTCTACAGGCAGCAGCTCCGAGAGTTGCGGGACGGCGTCCATCAGCGCCAGGGCAAGGGGCATGCGCTCGCAGGTTTGATGATGGAGATTTTCCACCTTCGGGTGATGCAACCGGGCGTAGAGCACTGCTTGATCCGCCCCGCGGGCAAGGATGACGACACGGCCCAGCTCCTGCGTGAGGTGGATGCCCTGTCGCAGGAAGTGGTGGGTTCACTGAGTAACGACACCGGCAAGGACGCCGTAAAGGCCAGGATTCTTCTGCACCTGGTCAGCGGGTTGGTCCAGGCGGTCCGCTGCCGGAGGCTGTCCTTGTTCGAAGCCGAGAAGGACTTGAAGAGGGCCTGCTCCCTCATGACCGGCGAATAGCGCAACAATCGTTAGGTGGTCTAGACCGCACGCGGCCAAAAACACGGTTTCTGGTATGACCTAGCTCACAATTCGATGTGGTTGAACGTTTTACTCTCGAATCGTCTCTCTAGGTATTGAATCTTGTACCTCTCAGCCCTCCCTAGGCTGGAACTACCGAAGCGGCTAGCAGCCCCCTATCTGCAGAAGCAACGCCGGACCAGCCACCCTTGGTCCGCACAGCAGTTCTGTTCCTGCCCGAACCATGCCGTGGGTCCACGGCTAGCCTGAGGAGACAAAGACGTGTCCATCGAGACAATTGCAACTGACAACGACGCCCTGGTACTGAGCGAAGAAGAGATCTTCGCAGCCCACGAAGGCGGCAAGCTGACCATTTCCAGCACCGTTCCGCTGAACAACAAGCGTGACCTCTCCATCGCGTACACCCCGGGTGTCGCCCAGGTGAGCCGCGCAATCCACGCCGACCCCAAGCTTGCCCGCACCCACACCTGGGCCGAGCGCCTGGTTGTCGTGGTCAGCGACGGCACTGCTGTGCTGGGCCTCGGCAACATCGGCCCCAGCGCGTCCCTTCCCGTCATGGAGGGCAAGTCGGCTCTGTTCAAGTCCTTCGGAGACCTCGACTCCATTCCGCTGGTCCTGAACACCACGGATGTGGACGAGATCATCGAGACCCTGGTCCGCCTCCGCCCGAGCTTTGGCGCAGTGAACCTCGAGGACATCTCCGCGCCCCGCTGCTTCGAACTCGAAGAGCGCCTCATCGAAGCCCTTGACTGCCCCGTCATGCACGATGACCAGCACGGCACCGCCGTCGTGGTTCTCGCTGCCCTGACCAACGCAGCCAAGGTGACCAAGCGCGAGCTCAAGGGGCTGAAGGTTGTTGTCTCCGGTGCCGGTGCCGCAGGTATCGCCATCGCCGAGATCCTCCTGGCTGTCGGCATCGAGGACGTGATCCTGCTTGACTCCAAGGGTGTGGTCAACGCCGAGCGCGCCGACCTCGCCGCCGATCCCACCAGCGTCAAGGCCCGCATGGCCCAGCGCACCAACCCGCGCGGCGTCACCGGTGGCCCGGGCGAGGGACTGACGGGCGCCGATGTGTTCGTTGGCGTCTCCTCCTCCAAGCTGGACGAAGAACACCTGAAGCTCATGAACGACCAGTCGATCGTGTTCGCCCTGTCCAACCCGGACCCGGAGGTCCTGCCCGAGGTTGCACAGCAGTACGCAGCTGTTGTTGCCACAGGCCGCAGCGACTTCCCGAACCAGATCAACAACGTCCTGGCCTTCCCCGGCATCTTCCGCGGCGCACTCGATGCCAAGGCACGCCGGATCACGCCGGCCATGAAGATCGCCGCTGCCAACGCCATCGCTGAGCTGGCCGCCGAGGACCTCTCTGCCGACTACATCGTGCCGAGCCCGCTCGACGCCCGCGTGGCACCTGCGGTCACCGCGGCTGTTGCTGCTGCAGTCACCGAGTAGCGGCTACTGACGCAAGACCGACGACGGCGACGCCTCCCGTGCTGGGGAGCGTCGCCGTCGTTCTTGGTTTCCAAGGCACCCCTAGACTGGGGGCCATGAACGCCGAACTCATCGTGACCATCCTGTGCGGCCTGGCCATCGCCGTGGGCGTGGTCGGAACCATCATTCCCGTCTTGCCGGGGAGCATCCTGATCGGCGCGAGCCTGCTGGTGTGGGCCATCTGGGGCGGTGCCGGGCCCATGGGCTGGGTGATCTTCGCGGTGGGCATGGTGTTTGTGGTGGCCGGCATGGCTGCCAGTGCAGTCTTGACCGGACGCAAGATGAAGCAGCACGGAATCCCCAACAGGTCCGTGCTGATCGGGATTGTCCTGGGCGTGGTGGGAATGTTCGTCATCCCAGTGGTGGGGCTCTTTGTGGGGTTCGCCCTGGGGCTTCTGCTGAGTGAGATTCAGCGAACCCGGAACTTCAAGGCCGCCCTGCGCTCAAGCGGGGCGGCGCTCAAGGCAACCGGGATCGGGATCCTGGTGGAATTTGGACTGGCTTGCGCGGCGGCCAGCACCTGGATCATTGGTGTCTGGGTCGAGGCGGTCTACGGCGGCCCCTGACAGCTCGCCGAGATGGCAATTAATGACAATCCGGCGCCCTCGGACTGTCATCAAATGCCATCTCGGCGGAGGGGTTAGCGGAGAGCAGGCACCTGCACCTTGGCCGGGCGGAACGTTGCTCCCGCGCCGGGGAAGAGCGGGACGTCGATCCGTGCGTGCGTGTGGATCTCGTGCACGTTGTCTTTGGTGTGCTGCGCGATCCCGGCAAGGGTGGTCACCCACATGCCATCCAGATCCTTGACCCGCTCAATCAGCTGCTCCAGTGCCACGGCCCGCGATGGCCTCCCGGAAATGAACGGGTGGTTAGTCAGGACAAAGCAGCTGCCCTGGGAGTGGTGGGCCTGCGCTTCGAGGGTCCACATCTCCAGCGCCTTGGCGGGGCTCTCGATAACGCCGCTGCCCGTGACGCCCGGATAGAAACCGTATTGCTCCCAGTCATCCAGAGCCCAATCCACGGGGATCTCCACGATGTCGCGGGGATCGCCCTCGGCGACGGACAGGCGGTAGGGGGCATCGCCGTCGAGCAGGCTTGAATCGTAGAGGAAGCCGCGGTCCGCAAGGAGCGCCGGTGACTGCCAGTTCAACTCCCACCACGGTGCGCGGTAACCAACGGGACGGACGCCGGCGACGTTTGCCAATGCTTCGAGGCCCCGGTCCAGGTAGCTGGCCTCCGTGGCGGCGTCGATGCCCTGCATGGGCTCGTGGAGGTAGCCGTGGTGGGCGATTTCGTGGCCGCCGTCGGCGATCCTGCGGACCACGTCCGGGTAGCTTTCCGCCGTGAAGCCCGGGATGAAGAACGTTCCCTTGATGTCCTGGCGGTCCAGGATCTGCAGCAAGCGGGGAACTGCGATCTTTGGACCATAGGACTGGTGGCTCATGAGGGACATGCGCCGGGTGCTGGAGGGGTCGTGTGCGATGGTGCAGGACTCGGCGTCGACGTCGAAGGTGAAGGATGCCGCTGCCTTGTATCCGGAAGGCCACGTCATGGGGTGGAGGGAATCAGCGAAGGCGGGCCGGTTCATGCTGTGGTCCTTTCGACAGCCGGGGCGGGGGCAGGGTGGGTGGCTGATACGTGATTCGAGCTGGCAAGGAGGTACTTTTTGTGCGCCTGCGGGCCAAGGATGGCGTAGACGGCCGCGCTGGTGAGTCCGCCCGCCAGCCAGGAAAGGTCCCAGCCGCCCAAGGCCACGGCGATGGGGCCTTGCATGGCGGGTACCAGGCCGTACATGAACAGCCAGGTGGAGAAGATGCCCGCCAGGAGCGAGACGATGCCAGCCCAGTTGACCACGGGCAAGCGATGCGTGCCGACGGGGTCGAACAGGCGGTCCACCTGGGCCGGCCAGCGGCGGTCAAGCCAGAAGTAGTGCACCAGCATGACCCCGCCCCAAGCGGCAACCCACGCCACCAGGCCGATCAGCCAGGCGTCGAGAACCGCAGCGAAGTCCTCCTGGAAGATGAAGAACACGACGGCGATCAGCGAGAGGACGCCGACGAAAAGGTTGAGCTTGCGGCGGCTGATCTTGATGTCCAAGGCCTGAGTGGCCACAGAAAAGGTGTAGATGTTGAGGATGTTCGTGGCGATGGGACCGTGCAGCACCATGAGCAGCACGGGCAGCGCCAGGACACCGAAGTTCTGCACGATGAGCTTGCCGGGATCGATTTCGCCGCTGTTGGTTGCCAGGCTCGCCCCAAGGACGCCCAACCACACGACAGGAATGAACTGGCCCAGCACCGAAGCAAGGTAGACCTTGCGCTTGGGGACCGAGGTGCTGACAAAGCGTGAGTAGTCGGCGGCGTAGGTGAACCAGGTGATGCCCCAGCCAATGCCGATGGCGGTCATGACGGCGCTCATGGCGGCGATCCTCTCGGATCCTTCCAGGATGTTGCCGGCCGGGCCGGCATAGCCCCAGTCGATCTTCATGCCGAACCAGGCAACGGCCGACATGACGGCCAGGATGATGATGGTAGGCGGAACCGTCCACTTCTCAAAGGCCGCGATGGCTTTGTAGCCGAACCAGGCAATGGCGACCTGCGCAGCCATGATGGCCGTGGCAACGCCGATCTTCCAGGCGTAGTTCTTTGCCTCGGGGTCCACCCAGCCGAGGGTTCCGAAGAGCGCCATGACCAGGTCAAGGATGATCCACGTGTTCACCGCGCACCAGCCGATCACCAGGAGGGCCTGAATGGCCGCGGGAAGGTAGTTGCCGCGGCGACCAAAGGCGGCACGGGCCAGGACCATGCCTGTAGCGCCGGTCTTCTGGCCCAGCAGGACGAAGCAGCCGAACAGGAGCATGCCGATCAGGTTTCCCAGCACCAGCACGATCACTGTGTCGGCGAAACCTAGGCCCAGGTGGATGCCTAGTGCACCAAGGACCCAGTTGATGGGAGCGAGGTTGGCGCCGGCCCAGATCCAGAATTGTCCGGAAACTTTGCGGGTGCGATCGGATTCAGGGATTGGCTGGAGCCAGGCTTCGCTGTCGTGGCCCGGCGCCGTTGCCGGACCTGACTGCGTTGAGCCCGCTGCGGATGGAGTGGAAGACGCGGGGGAGAGGTTGTCTTGCATGGGGAGAGCCTCCGTGTGTGAAAGGGACCCTTTCAGCGTATGTGGGTCAGATCACAGCAACAAGATACGATGTGTCTAAACAAAACAGCAAAGACCATACGGAGTGTCATGTCAATCCTCCTGCGGGCCGCTTTGGAGTACGAAAGCCTCAAAGCCGCCGATCCGCGCCTTCTCAACCAGGTCCCCGGGGCACTCGACAGGCCCGTCAGGTGGGTCCACTCGAGCGAAGTCCTGGATATCGCGCCTCTGCTCAGCGGCGGTGAACTGCTCCTCAGCGGCGGCCAGGCGCTCGCCGGCGCGGGAGAAGAACGGCAGGCTGAATACGTGCGGGGATTGGCCGGGCGTGGGATTGCTGCGCTGGCACTCGAAACCGGCCCGGCACTGCCCGAGGTTCCCGCCGTCATGCTTGACGATGCCCGGGCAGCAGGGCTGCCGCTGATCGAACTTCGCAGGGTAGTCCCGTTTGTTGCCGTGATGCAGGAAATCAATTCCCTTCTCGTCAGCGAATCCGTGGAACAACTCCAACGGGGTGATCAGGCTAGCCACGCCATGGCGGCCGAACTCGCCCATGGCGGCGGTCTCGACCAGCTCCTGACTGTCCTGGCGGAAAGGACAGGCGCCAGCGCCAGGCTGGTGTCGCCGTCGGGCCTTACGCTTGGGGCTGCCGGTTCCTTCGACGACGCCGGCAACCTCACCTCGGTGGACGTGCCGGTGCGCGGCGTGCTTGCCGCAAGGCTCGACCTGCATGTGCCCGACGGCGGCGACCCCGGGATGGCGCGCGTGGCCGGCGAAAGGTCCGTGGATATCCTCGGGCTGGCCCTGCTCCAACGCATGCCGCCGGGCCTGAAGGAATTGGCCGGCATTGAGCTTATGCGGGCCATCAATTCCGGAAGCCAGCAGTGGCAGTTGCAACAGCTGGGGCCGGCGTCGGGGTTCGCCGTCGATGGGGACGTTGCGGCCGTGGTGATCCGGTCCGCAGGCGCTGGGCATCTGCGTCCTGCCGTGGATGCGCTGCTCCGGGAGTGTGTCCCCCACAGTGCCAGCTACGCCAACAATGCTGAGCTGATTGCGTTGGCGTCCGTGGTCGGCGGGAACTCCCAGCGTCAGGTCCTGGTGCAGGCATTGCAGGCATTGGAAGTGCCCGCGGGGTCTGCGATGGCTGTTGGTCCACTGGGCAGGGGGATCCAGGAGGCATCGTGGTCCCTGGCTGAGGCCCGCAGGGCTCTTGAACTCCCAGTGCCGGAAGGGGTAGCGGGAAACGGTGTGGTGGATGCGGACACCCTCGCGGTGGAACTCCTCGCGGCCGGTTCGCTGGACCCGGCCGCCCGCGAGGGCTTTGTGCAGCGGCAGCTGGGCGTCGTCGTCGAACATGACCGCCTGAAGAAGTCCGAGCTGATGAGGACGTTGGCAGTTTGGCTGGACACCGGATGCAACGCTGCCCAGGCGGCACGCGAATTGCATGTGGAACGGCAGACCCTGCATCACCGGCTGCAACGGATCTTCGAACTCTGCGGGGGAGACCCGCGTGGAACAGGCAGGCTCGCTGCGTTGCACGTGGCAACGCGGCTGGCGCGGCTTTAACCACCCGCGAGATGGCACTTAATGACAATCCCGCGGGGCAGGATTGTCATCAAATGCCATCTCGGCGTGGGTCAAGCAAGGACCTACTTCAGCACGATCGTCCTGTTCCCATTGAGGATGATCCGCCCTTCGCAGTGCCAACGGACGGCGTTGCTGAGGGCCTTGCATTCGGTGTCCCGGCCGGCGGCTACGAGATCGTCCGGCCCGAACGTGTGGTCCACTTCCACAACCTGCTGGGCGATGATGGGTCCTTCGTCCAGTTCGCCGTTGACGTAGTGGGCTGTGGCACCGACGGTTTTCACGCCACGCGCGTAGGCCTGGTGGTAGGGCTTGGCACCCTTGAAGCTCGGCAGGAACGAGTGGTGGATGTTGATCGCGCGGCCATCGAGCTTGCGGGCCAGGTCATCGCTGAGGACCTGCATGTAGCGGGCCAGCACGACGAGCTCAACGTCCAGCTCGTCGATGATCTCCAGCAGCCGCGCCTCGGCGGCAGGCTTGGTGGCTGCCGTGACGGGCACATGGAAGAACGGGATGCCGTGCCATTCGGCCAAACCCTGGTGCTCGGTGTGGTTGGACACCACGCCCACCACGTCGATAGGCAGTTCACCGATCCGTGCCCGGAACAGGAGATCGTTCAGGCAGTGCCCGAACTTGGACACCATGATCAGCACACGGCGCTTGGATCCCTGGCGCTCGAGCTGCCAGTTCATGCCGTACTTCTCGCCGACGGGGCAGAACGCGGCACGCAGGGTCTCCAGCGTGGACTCGTCCCCGTCCGATGCGAAGTGCACCCGCATGAAGAAGTGGCCTTCGGCGCGGTCTCCGAACTGCTTGTTGTCGATGATGTCGCAGCCGTGTTCCAAGAGGAAGCCGGAGACCGCGTGCACGATTCCCGGGCCCTCGGGGCAGTCCAAAGTCAACACGTGTTCCACCGTGGTCACGGAAGAAACAGCGGGCGTTTCAGTTTGGATGGCAGTCATGCTCAGCACTCCACTACGTTGACGGCGAGGCCTCCACGGGAGGTCTCTTTGTACTTGGATTTCATGTCGGCGCCGGTCTCGCGCATGGTCTTGATCGCCTTGTCCAGGGAGACCTTGTGGCTGCCATCGCCGTGCAGGGCAAGGCGCGCGGCGTTGATGGCCTTGACGCTGGCGATCGCGTTGCGTTCGATGCAGGGAATCTGCACCAGCCCGCCCACCGGATCACACGTCAGGCCCAGGTTGTGCTCAATCCCCACTTCTGCGGCGTTCTCCACTTGTTCGGGCGTCCCGCCCAGGACTTCGCAGAGCCCGGCAGCAGCCATGGAGCAGGCAGAACCCACCTCACCTTGGCAGCCGACCTCGGCACCGGAGATGGATGCGTTGATTTTGAACAGGATTCCGACGGCGGCCGCCGCCAGCAGGAAGCGCACGACGCCGTCGTCGTTGGCTCCCGGAACAAACTTGGTGTAATAGTGCAGCACGGCCGGAACGATGCCCGCTGCCCCATTGGTGGGCGCCGTGACGATCCGTCCGCCGGCGGCGTTTTCCTCGTTCACGGCCAGCGCGAAGAGGTTCACCCACTCCATGGCCAGCAGCGGGTCGGCTGAGTTTGCGCCGTTCAGGTCGGCGTCGGTCTCGGAGAGCTTCTTGAACAACGACGGCGCCCGTCGCCTGACCTTCAAGCCTCCCGGCAGGATGCCCTCGGCTGAGCAGCCGTTGTCCACGCATTCGCGCATGACGGCCCAGATACCCAGGAGCCGCTCCCGCAGTTCTTCCTCGGAACGCCATACCAGTTCGTTGGCCAGCATGATGTCGGAGATCGACTTGCCTTCACGTTCGCAGATGGCCAACAGCTCATCTGCGGTGGAGAAGGGGTAGGGCAGGACGGTGTCGTCCGCGACGACCTTGTCGGCCCCGGAGGCATCTCCGTCCACCACGAAGCCGCCACCGATGGAGTAGTAGCTGCGTTCCCGCAGTACCGTCCCGGTGTGGTCCAAGGCGCGGAAAGTCATGCCGTTGGGGTGGGCAGGAAGGGACTTGCGGCGGTGGAGGACGACGTCCTCATCCCAGTTGAAGTCCACGCGGTGGTCGCCGCCCAGCCGCAGTTCGGCGTCGAGGGCGGCTGCCGCAACCTGGTCATCCGCGGTGCGGGTGTCCACGGTCTCGGGGGAGTGCCCCTGCAGCCCCAGCACCACGGCTTTGTCCGAGCCGTGGCCCCGGCCGGTGGCGCCCAGGGAGCCGAAAAGCTCAGCCTGGACGCGCACCGTGGCCGGAAGCTGGCCGGACGATTCAAGACCATCCGTGAACTGCTTTGCCGCGCGCATCGGGCCCACCGTGTGTGACGATGACGGCCCGATGCCCACGGAAAACAGGTCAAGCACACTCAGTGCCATTACGGGACCTCAGGGGATGCGTACTCCCGCATGGCGTCCAGGATCCAACGGCCCAGGAAGTCGGCAAACGAGGCCCGGGGAAGAATCCGGTAGGTCTCGTCCGAGGTCTTCCAGAGGACAACCGGGATGTGGGCGAGTTCCGTGGAAAGGGCGGTCCCGGCTTTGAAGACGCGGGGGTGGAGGTCCAGGGAGCACGTCTTCTCCAGCACTGCACGTGCGTGGCTGCCGGAGAGCTCAAACGTGGTGCGGTTGGCGGACAGGTCCACTACCTGGCCGGAGTCGCTGCCCAGGGCAGTGGTCAAATCGCCCACCAGGGAGCCACCGAGCGAGTCGTGGAACTCCTCGGGAGCCACCACCAGGAATTCGGTGGGGCCCAGCCACAAGGTGCTGACGGAACCCGAAGCCGTCACCTCACCGCTGGCGGCAGGCAAGCCGCCGGTCACGGACGCAACCCGGGCACCGGCGTCGGACGCCGTGTCGACGCGGACGCCGACCATGGTCTGGTACGGGAGTTCCGTGAGGGTGACCGTTCCTGGGATGGAACCGGAGGTGAAGGCGTCAGCCAGGTGCTCGGCCGGGCTGCGGCGGGCGCCCCGGACGCTGTTCACGGTTTCTGCGGGTGCTGCTGTTTCAGCCATCTTTGCGGGTCCCTTCAGCATCAAAAAGTACGGTTTCGCCCACAACCACGTCCACCAGCTGGTCGCCCACAGAAGCCTGGAGGGTCTCGCCGATGCGGTTGCGGCCGTTTTGGATCAGAGCCAGGCCGAAGGACCGGCCCAATGCGGCACTGTGGTAGCTCGAGGTCACGAAGCCTTCCATGGGAACCGGGCCGTTAGCCGGGTTGACCTCGATGCCCTTGTCCACCAGCTGCGTTCCTTCGGGAAGCCTCAGCGAGTGGTCCACCGGAAGGACGCTCACCAGGTGCTTGCGGTCCTCGCGGCTGGCGTCTTCCCGGAGGTAGGAACGCTTGCCGATGAAGTCCTTGGCCTTGGAAACAATCCAGTCCATGCCGGCGTCCTGCGGGGTGACCGTGCCGTCGGTGTCCTGCCCGACGATCGGGTAGCCCTTCTCGGCGCGGAGCACGTGCATGGTTTCCGTGCCGTACGGGGTGATGTTGAACTCGGCACCCGCGGCAGCGACGGCTTCCCAGGTGTTCAGTCCGTACCAGGACGGGACGTTGATTTCGTAGGCCAGCTCACCGGAGAAGGAGATCCGGCAGACGCGGGCCTGAACTCCGGAGGCCAGCGTGGTTTCGCGGAACGTCATGAACGGGAAGTTCTCGGCTTCCAGCCCACCGTTTTCTGCGAGCTGCGGGGCTACCTTTGCGAGGACTGCACGGGACTTGGGACCGACGACGGCGATGGTGCTCCACTGCTCCGTCACGGAGGTGAAGACAACATCGAGTTCCGGCCACTCCGTCTGGTGCCACTCTTCCAGCCAGTCCAGTACCTTGGCTGCGCCACCGGTGGTGGTGGTCATGAAGTAGGTGTCCTCGTCCAGGCGCAGGGTCACGCCGTCGTCGAAGATCATGCCGTCCAGCGTGCACATGACGCCGTAGCGGGCAGAACCCGGAGCGAGCTTCTTGAAAGCGTTGGTGTAGACGCGGTTCAGGAATTCACCGGAGTCCTTGCCACGGATCTCGATCTTGCCGAGGGTGGTGGCGTCCATGAAGCCGACGGAATCGCGGACTGCGGCGCACTCGCGGAGTACCGCGGTGTCCATGTCCTCACCGTCCTGCGGGTAGTACCAGGGGCGCTTCCACTGTCCAACGTCTTCGAACAGCGCACCCTGGGCAACGTGCCACGGGTGGATGGACGTGACGCGGGCGGGGTCGAAGAGCTCGCCACGCTGGCGTCCGGCCAGGGCTGCGAAGGCCACCGGGGTGAACGGTGCACGGTACGCGGTGGTGCCGATCTCGCCGATGCCCGGAACAGCGTCCGCGCCGCCGTGCTTGAGTGCAGCGGCGATGACGCCGATTGCGTTGACGCCGGAGGTCTTGCCCTGGTCGTTGGCGGTGCTGATGGAGGTGTACCGCTTGACGTGCTCCACCGATCGCATGCCGGCACCAGTGGAGCGGAGGACGTCTGCCACGGACTGGTCGCGCTGGAAGTCTACGAAGTGGTTGTGCCACTCGCCCGGCTCGCCGGTCTGGCCCGGCACCAGCCACAGCTGGCGGGTCGGGGCGCTTGCCACTGGAGCCTTCAGCCCGGACGGGGTGGTTGCGGACTCGAAACCGGCAGCGATCGAAGCGGCCGCGCCGGCGGAGATACCCTCAGCCAGGCAATCCTGCAGCTCGTAGCTGCCACGGCCTGCGCCCACCACCTGCTGGTCGCGGACAACGCTGGACGGGATGAACGCAGCGAGTTCATCATCCCAACGCAGCTTGCCCTGGCGCTGGCTGTGGAGGTGGACCACGGGGCTCCAGCCACCGGAAACGGCGAGCAGGTCGGCTGCCAGCTGTTCGACGCCCGAGGTGAGTTCGCCGTCGTCGTTGATGCTGCGGACGGTGACGCCGTTCAGGCGACCCGACTCATCTGCGCTGGTGTCGGCTACGGCGCTGCCGATGAGGACCCGGATACCGCTTTCGACGGCGGCTGCGGCCTTCGCGCTGATCTGCGGACGGGCATCGACGACGGCGGCGACCGCCACGCCTGCTGCCTTCAGGTCCGCGGCAAGTGCGTAAGCGGAATCGTTGGTGGTGCTGATGACCACCCGCGAACCGGCGGCCACGGCGTAGCGGTTCAGGTAGGTGCGGGCGGCCGAGGCGAGCATGATGCCCGGGCGGTCGTTGTTCTCGAAAACCAACGGACGCTCGTGGGCGCCGGGAGCCAGGACAACCTGTGCAGCACGGATGTGCCAAATACGCTGGCGGGAGACGCCCGGCGCTGCGGGGACGCTCAAGTGGTCCGTGCGGTTCTGTGCCGCGATGACGTAGTTGGAGTCGTAGGAACCGAAAGCGGTGGTCCGGTTCAGGACCGTGCATTCAGCGGCGGAAACCAGCTCTGCCTCCACGTCTGCCACCCATTCAAGGGCGGGCTTGCCTTCGATGGTTTCCTGGAGGCCGCGGGCCGTGGAACCGGAAAGCAGCGAGCCGCCGAGTTCGGGCTGGTCGTCGATCAGGATGACACGGGCTCCGGTGCGGACTGCTTCGCGTGCTGCCGCCAAGCCGGCGATGCCACCGCCAACAACCAGGACATCGGTGTGGACGTACTTCTTGTCGTACTCTGCCTTGTCCTCGTTGGGGTCCAGCTTGCCCAGGCCGGACAGGAGTTCAATGTCCATGCCATCAACCAGCGAAACTGCGCTGGCCGGGAGCATCGACTCGGCGACGTGGCCCGGGAAGCGGGGCGCGATCTTGACCAGGGCGTTGGACTCTTCCACGCCTGCGGCCATGATGCCGCGGGGGCGGTCCTCGTAGAGTGAGTTGCCGGCGTTGATGTGGCCGTTGGCCAGCAGCGCCGACGCAATGGTGTCTCCCGGGTGGCCGGTGAATTCCTGGCCGTCCACCGTGAAGCGCCACGAGATGCTGCGATCAATGCGGCCGCCTGCAGCGAGGCGGGCGTTCTGGCTGCTCACTTCTGGGCTCCTTCCGGGGAGGTGGTTGTGGTGGGGGCGCCGGGTGCGAGTCCAGGGGTGCCGGCCTGGCCTGCTGCACCTTGGTCTGTCGCCTTGATATCCGGCCGAGGTGAACCCATGGCGTAAATGGAGTGGATGTCGTAGCTCACGGTGTCGCGGAGCATGTTGAACCACTGGCGGCAACCGGTGCTGTGGACCCAGCGCTCGGCGAAGGTGCCCTTGGTGTTCTCGCGGTAGAACAGGTATTCAGCCCATTCGCGGTCCGTGAGGTCGTTCGGGTTTTCCGGGTAGGGGACGTGTGCCTGTCCGCCGTAGTGGAATTCGGTTTCGTCGCGTGGCCCGCAGTTGGGGCATGAAATGAGGAGCATGTCTTTCCTGTCCTGTCCTGGCTAGTGGGCTACGGCTGCGGCGCCGTGTTCGTCGATCAGGGCGCCGGTTTCGAAGCGTTCCAGTGCGAAGGGGGCGTTGAGCTTGTGCGGTGCCCCGGTGGCGATGGTGTGGGCGAAGGTCAGGCCGGCTGCAGGAGTGCCCTTGAAGCCGCCGGTTCCCCAACCACAGTTGACGAACATGTTCTCCACCGGGGTCACGCCGACGATCGGGGAAGCGTCCAGCGTGGTGTCCACGATTCCTCCCCAAGTGCGGAGCACGTGTGCCCGGGCGAAGATCGGGAAGAGCTCCACGGCTGCTGCCATCTGCTCCTCGATCACGTGGAAGGAACCGCGCTGGCCGTAACCGTTGTAGGAGTCGACGCCGGCACCCATCACCAGTTCGCCCTTGTGCGCCTGCGAGACATACACGTGCACGTGGTTGGACATGACCACCGTCGGGTGGACGGGTTCGTGCAGCTCGGAGACGAGTGCCTGCAGCGGGTGGGACTGGATCGGGAGGCGGAAACCGGCCATTTCCGCCAGTACCGAGCTGTGGCCGGCGGCGCAGAGGCCAACCTTTTCGGTGTTGATGGTGCCGCGGGTGGTCTTCACTCCTGTGACACGGTCGCCGTCCTTGATGAAGCCGGTGACTTCACAGTTCTGGATGATGTCTACACCCAGCTCGTCGCACTTGCGGGCGAAAGCCCAGGCGACGTGGTCGTGCTTGGCGATGCCAGCGCGTGGCTGGTACGTGGCGCCCATGACCGGGTAGCGGATGTTGTCGCTGGTGTTCAGGATGGGGCAAAGTTCCTTGACCTGGTCCGGCTCCAGCCATTCGGCGTCCACACCGTTGAGGCGGTTGGCGCCAACGCGGCGCATGCTTTCGCGGACGTCACCCAGGGTGTGCGCCAGGTTCATGACGCCGCGCTGGCTGAACAGGAAGTCGTACTCGAGTTCCTCGGGAAGGATTTCCCAGAGCTTGAGCGCGTGCTCGTAGATGGCGGCGCTCTCGTCCCAGAGGTAGTTGGAACGGATGATCGTGGTGTTGCGGGCCATGTTGCCACCGGCCAGCCAGCCCTTTTCCAGGATGGCGATGTTGGTCATGCCGTGATTCTTGGCCAGGAAGTAGGCGGTGGCCAGGCCGTGCCCGCCGCCGCCGACAATCACTGCGTCGTACGACTTTTTGGGTTCCGGGTTGCGCCAGAGGAAGTCAGGGTGTTCGGGGAGGTGGTCGACACTCACTGGGCTGCTCCAATCATTTCTGCTTCGAGTACGGATCCGGCGCCATTGCCGAGGTGGGGGTAAAGCGGGAACTTATCCGCGAGTGCGGTAACGCGGCCGCGGAGTTCGACGGCGGTCTGGTCACCCAGGGTGCCGCTGGCAGCAGAGGCGATCAACGCCGTCGCAATGATGTCTGCGACTTCGGTGAATTCCTCGGCGCCGAAACCGCGGGCGGCCAGGGCGGGTGTGCCGACGCGGAGGCCGGAGGAGACCATCGGCGGGCGGGGGTCGAACGGCACGGCGTTGCGGTTGACGGTGATGCCGATGTGGTGCAGCGCGTCTTCACCTTGCTGGCCGTTGAGTTCGGAGTTACGCAGGTCGACGAGGACCAGGTGGACGTCGGTACCGCCGCTGACGACGGAGATGCCGGCCGCTGCGACGTCTTCCTTAAGGAGACGGTCAGCAATGATCTTGGAGCCTTCAAGGACGCGCTCCTGGCGCTCCTTGAACTCGGGCTCTGCAGCAAATTTGAAGGCCACGGCCTTGGCGGCGATGACGTGTTCCAGTGGTCCGCCCTGCTGGCCGGGGAAGACGGCGGAGTTGACCTTCTTGGCGATGTCGGCGTCGTTGGTGAGGATGACGCCGCCGCGGGGGCCGCCGAGGGTCTTGTGAGTGGTGCTGGTGACGATGTGGGCGTGGGGGACCGGGCTCGGGTGGAGTCCTGCTGCCACCAAGCCGGCGAAGTGTGCCATGTCCACCATCAGGTAGGCGCCCACGGAGTCGGCGATCCGGCGGAACTCCGCGAAGTCCAGTTGGCGGGAGTAGGCGGACCAGCCGGCAACGATCAGCTGGGGCTTGTTCTCGATGGCCAGGCGCTCCACCTCGGCCATGTCCACCGTGTGGGTGTCCTCACGGACGCCGTACGGAACCACGTTGTAGAGCTTGCCGGAGAAGTTGATCCGCATTCCGTGGGTGAGGTGGCCGCCGTGGGCCAGGTTCAGGCCCATGATGGTGTCGCCGGGGGTGATCAGCGCGTGCATGGCAGCCGCGTTGGCCTGGGCGCCGGAGTGGGGCTGGACGTTGGCGAATTCCGCGCCGAAGAGGGCCTTCAAACGGTCGATGGCAAGCTGTTCGATCACATCCACGTGTTCGCAGCCGCCGTAGTAGCGCTTGCCCGGGTAGCCTTCGGCGTACTTGTTGGTGAGCACCGAGCCCTGGGCCTCCATAACGGCCGTAGGGGCGAAGTTCTCCGAGGCGATCATTTCCAGCGTGGACTGCTGGCGGATAAGTTCCTGGGCGATCGCCTGATCAACCTCCGGGTCCGCCTGGGCGAGCGGGCGGATCAGCGGTGCAACCATGGTGTTCTCCTTAGAAGTACGGGTGGTGGCTGACTGTTAGTCAACTAATATATTAGAACTGTTGCCATGGTATGTTGGAGATCACATAGTCGTCAACAGATCTGCTGAAAGTCCTCGTGCAGACTGGGGGGATACGGCGTTGGGAGAAGGCGATGAGCACAGCACTGGAAGCTTTGGAAACAGTCCCGCAGGGTACGTCCCTGGCGGATAACGCCTACCTGCTCCTCCGCGACAGGCTCATCATGCTGGACATCAAGCCCGGCGACCCCATCAACGACGGTCAGATCGCGGCCGAACTCGGTATTGGTCGCACCCCCGTGCGCGAGGCAATCAAGCGCCTGGAGAGCGACCACCTCGTGGTCTCCTACCCCCGCCGCGGAACCTTCGCTACCGGCGTGGACATCACCCAGCTCGCTGAGGTTTCCGAAATCCGCGAACTCCTGGAACCTCTCGCATCACGCAAGGCTGCGCGGATGGCCAGTCCAGCCATGCGGTCCGAGCTGCGTGACGTCGCTGCCGCCATCCGTGACCTCGAGGGTCAGGATGCGTCCTCCGCGGAACTTATGCGCTACGACATCCAGGTGCACCGGCTGATCTACAAAGCCTCGGCCAATGCGCACCTGGAAGACGTACTCATCCGGTACGACAACCTCGCCACCCGCATTTGGTGCCACATGCTGGAAAAGATGCCCTCCGTTTCAGGGCACATCTCCGAGCATGCCGAGCTGCTCACCGCCATAGCCGACGGCGACGAAGAGCTCGCCGCAGAGCTCGCCCTGCACCACGTAGTGAGCTTCGAAGAGACCATCCGCAAGGTCCTGTAGCACCCTCTCTCACATCCCCCGTGCTTGGGTGTGACCCTCTCTCACGTCCCCCCGGCTTGGGCGTGACCCTCGCTCACGTCCCGCGGGTTGGGGCGCACGCTCGCTCACGTCCCGCGGGTTGGGGCGCACGCTCGCTCACGTCCCGCTGGTTCTTTCGCGACCCTCTATCAGGTTCCGTGCGTTTGCGCCCGATGCTCGCTCGCGTCCGGCTGGCCAGAAAGCCCGACGTCGGCACCCAGCCTGGGTGCCGACGTCGGGCTTTTCCTTTGGTCGACTGAGGGCTGGGTTGAAGGGGGGGGGTTGTGAGGG
>NZ_JBHVAL010000032.1:0-24245 GCF_042667405.1 Paenarthrobacter sp. NPDC057355
CATGCGGGCCCTCACCCCGGGAATTCAACTCAGCAAAACCCTTCGAACGCAACACCTCATTGAACTCAGGAGTCCCCACACCACCCGGACCCTCACCAAAACCCCCGTGGCCTTCGCCCGCGGCAGGGGCCTTTGGAGCAAACGACACAGCATCCCGCACCATCTCCGGCGAACCCGTCACACCCATCCCGGCAAGAACCTGCAAATCCTCCACCGACAACGACTCAAAAAACACGCTCTCAGAAGTACTGCTCTTCTCCAACTCCACACGGGTCTTCACGTCCTCCTCAAACGTCTTCACCTCCTCCTCACTCATCGGCTTCGACTCAGCAACATCAGGCTCGCAGGACTCATTCGCCCCGTCCCCGCCCGCAGCACCACAGACCGGGACCCTTCCGGGACCCATCGGGCGGAGCTTCGAAGACTGGTACGGGTTCGCCAGATCCTCCCGGCTCAACGGCCCCGCCGCCGGATCACGGGTAAAACGCAGATCGCTGGTGGCGCGTCCATCAGGGCCATGGAAGTAGGCGTTGAGGTACCGTGTGCGGATACTTGTTTCCAGGTCCGCGCCGATCTTCCCCTCCGTCGGATTCACCATCGCCAACTCCGACAACAACCTTGCCCGCTTCAACAACTCCGGTGATGCCTTCCCCTCGCCCCCGGTGACCGCGTCCAGCGCCTGCACGGCGGCCTTGAGTCGCCAGGGATGGGAGGTGATGGACAGATCCTCGAGCGGGACCGGGGATAACTCCGGGTGGGCTTTCAAATGCCGTCGCAGCAGCGTCGTCTCGGCTTCGCCACCCACCGTCAGGATCTCAGCGTAAGCCAGAGGGGTTTTGTGCCAATCCGACGGGCCAGTGGGAGCCTCCCGGGTGCCGCCCCGAAAGATCCTGTAGGGGGTGTCCATCTCAAGACGCTTACCGTCGGGGCCGCGTGGGTTGGTGTAAGCCTTGTAGTCGGCGGCGTGGATGAGCTCATGGCCCAGTCCGGCCACCGGGTCCTGCGCGAATGCAGTAGCGGTATTGACGTCACGGAACCCGGTAACCTCTGCGGGGTCGTAGGCTACGTAGGAGGCGCTCCCTGCAGGGATTTCGTTAAGGGGGGTTGCTTGCGCACCCTGGCCGGGGGTGGGGAAGATCACCACCCCGATCTCCGGGTTCGCTGTTCCGGCGGGCAGGCCCCGGCCGCTGTGATCAATCCACTGGTTGTACTTCCCCCCGTTGGGTTCCAGGGTGCCGGCGACTTTCATGGTGGACTTGCCCGACCCGGTGGACAACAACCGGTCCAGGTCAGCGGTGATCTGATCAACATTACGCTGCCACACCACCTCATCATGGGCCGGACCCCACTTCTTTCCGAACTGCAGCCAGGAACCTCCGGGGTCGTTGTGGTTGGCAACCCAGATCCCGGGGTAGACCTCCACCGCGTCAAACTGCGGAACATTCGTTCCCGGCAGGGTCGGGAATCCGATCCTGCGGACTTTGTTCGGGTCGGTGACCCGCGGTGGGGTCGTCGGGACCACTACCGGCGGTTTAGCGTTCGCGGCCGGCCCGGCCGCGACATCCACGACAACGAACAATGTCAATGTCACCGCCACGGCCAGTATCACGCCCAGGAGCCGGGCCAGCACACCCGAACCGTCACGCCCTGCCAGCACCCGACCGGCACCAACACCAGCTGTACTGGACCACAAACCCAAAACCATCAAACACACCTTCCACACAAGGAGGGGCGGTGACCACCACAAGACGGCACCGCAGAACAAGGCACCCGCACACTCCCGGCGCCACGACGAATACGACCAAACCCCATTTCCGTGACGAACCCCAGCTGCGGGAGCCGCACCGATCTTCCAGCTCGGCCGGGTCAGGTCTGCCGATACTGGGAACCAGAACACACCCGGCCCCCAGGCTGATCGTGGCCCCGGGTGGAGGGTGGTGCTGGTTCTGCAGGCCCGGATCCCCGGGCCTGTTCCCAAGAGGGGGGCACAACAGCACCGGGCAAGAATGAGCTCCCGCGTACCAGGAACCCATGTGTCTGAACCGTGCCGAAAGTCGTCCCTGGAACAGGGCTTCGTTGCCGGGCTTCTGGGCCTACATGCGGGACGGGCATGTTCCGCCGGTTGCCGCGGATTCCGAGTGACGGTGAAGACGCGCGTCTGATGGGCAAACTTGTGGGCCCGTGTTGATGGGGCTCGCACATGCGCGGCAGGAGAAGCGCTGGCCACGAGGCTGCTGCTACCTAGCTCTGGCGCTGCATAAAGTCACCTGTTGCTCGCGAGAAGAACCAATACCGGCGGATTCTGAAAGGAGAAATGATCACGTTGAAACGACGAATGCGTTTTCACATCCGCGTGAAGCGTTCACACATTCTCTGGGTTCCTGCTACAGAAATGAGATCACCACAACAGCCTCCAAAGCATTGCAATTTGGCCAACTCTAGAACAGGGTGGGTGCTTCCGGGTCGTTGCCCGTGATGAGAGCTGCGAGTATTTCGGGGCGGGTGGTTCAGTGTGTGGTGAGTTCGTCGCGAAGCGCACGGGACTTTTTCGGTGAAGCGCTGACGGGGCAGTCCTCGCCAGGCGAACTGTTGTCCGTTGGAGACGCGGCCGTTCTGCCGCCGGTCGAGCATGTTATCCAGCACGGTTCCCTCTACGAGGTGCGTCAGGAAGTTCAAGACGAAACTGACCAAACGCGCGGCCCACACCCATGTCCGATACGTCAACGGCCCGTCCTTCCACGTCACTTCCGCTGCCCGTTCCGTCCACGCGAACACCTCGCCCTCGACCAGCTCGGCGCAGTTCGGGAACCGCAGCCAGGCATGTACCCGGAATCCCCGGATACCCGTTGCTCAAAGGGAAGTTCTTGAAATCAAGCTCTTCCAGAGTGAGCCCGAACGGCTGGGCACGCTTGGAATACTTCGCGTGCAGTGCCTTGGCTTGATCCGGGTTCACTATCACACTTATTCGTATATATGTTCGAACGAATCGTAAAAATTGTAGCGGCACATGCGGGCCTCCGGCATCCGTCTGAGGGAGGGGTGCGACACAGGGTGGAGGGGTTGTGCCCACTGGGGGCAGGTGGAGCCCTCCGCACAGCTCGGGCTGTCCCCATTGTGTGCAAGCTGTCCACGGCGCCGACAGTGACCGGGGGCGAGTCCACGACGCCTCCCCGGAGCGGCAACCATCAAACGACGCACCCCCAGGGAAAGGGGTGCTTCGTTTCGTCGCGGGTTTGCTGGCTGAGCCCCCGGTAAGCCCCGGATGTGTCCGCTGAGAACTGGCCTGTTACGGACACAGGTGGCCCCGTCCCGCCATGGGCGGGGCCACCACTGTCGGTGAGCATCTTTGGAACTAGACGAGCGGGTATAAGTGCTCCTGTGAGCTTGGGGGATTTCCTCTGTCGTCGAAGGTGATCCTTGGGGCGTTGGCATCTCCAATGCGTCACGTTCGGGGTTTGAGCGGGTTATGTAGGTGCCTGAGAGCGTGGGTGGCGGCGGTACGGAGTGAGTCCCCTGCCGCAGGAACACGCGCCGAGAAGCGCCTCGGGCGAGCAGTGCGCGCCGTCTATTACTCAGCCCCCATTGAGGCCGGGGCGCGCAGGGCGGCGGAGGTGCGTATGGTGCCGTCGCGTCGCGTGGCCGAGCCCGGGGGGGCGTGCCACGCGACCTGCTTCCCAAAAAGGCGTGGCAACCTACCCGGGCGAGGAATTACCCCGTCTAACCGTTGGCTGGAAGTACGCCCAGCACGGTTTCCGTTCAGCCCCCGGTAGGCTGCGGGCCTGGGCGCGAGATGTCCTCTGTTGAGGAAAAGCCGGAAGGCCGGTGCCAGTTCAGATGGGGCCGGCCTTCGTCCGTTGTCGGCCTCAGTGTCACCCGCGCTGTGGGGGCCATCTGCGTATCCTCATCGCGAATTTCACCCAAGTGGGTGATGTGCATCACTTTCTGGGGTGGTGCTGGTTAAGTGTGTGCTGGGGTTTTGAGGAGGTGGGCTCAGAACTTCCTACGGGGCCTCAGCGCTATACCCCTGTCGTGGCGGACTGGTCCCGGCAGGATGGTGGGCGGGTCCATCGCATTTGGGGTGCGTGGGACCGCCCACCCCGGGGACGATTCCGTGCAGGGTGTCGTTATGCGCGGGTTTCACCCCGGTGTCGGACACTGACACCGTGGAGCGTTCACTCGCGTTCCGGGGGTTGGTCTTGGTAAGGGGGCAGAGACGATCATGGGCTGTATTACCGGTTCGGGGGCAACACCAGCTACACCGGATTCTCCAACAACGCGGGGCATCCCAACGACGGGGGAGGCGCTCTTGCCTGGTGTGCTGGCATGCCACGCCAAGGCAGTTCATCTTCTGCACAGGACGCACCGGGACGCCGGGATGGTGTTGGCCCGGTCGCTGAGCAGCAATGAAGATGCTGCTGAAGCCATCTTCCGGGAAGCGTTCACCGAAACCGTCCATGCCCTCAACGCTGAGACTGCGCCCCAGTTCTTCGCCGCTGAATTGTTCACCGCGATCCGTGGCGCCGCCGCGACCTTGCGGGGACCCGCCAAAGAAGGGCCGATGCCCGAGCCCCCGGAGCAGGGCTCGAACACACGGATGAGCAGGCCTTGACAGGACCGGACGATGGCGGTGGGGTTGGAGGTTTCCCCGGGTACACGCCTCTGCAGGATGTCCTGACCGCGTTACGGTCTCTTCCAACGGCGTGGCAGGAGATCCTGTGGCGCGCCGATGTCCTCGGCGCGGATCCGGGTGACATCGCCGCACGGATGGGTCTCACCCGCGCCGCCGTCGATCTCCTGACCGGTCAAGCCCACGAGGCCCTCCGAACCGCCTACCGGGAACACTACCCAACCCCCAACAACACCGGGCAAGAAGGACTTTGTTCGCGGGGTTCTGGTGATCCGGATGAGTAGGAAGGCGTCACCCCGGGGTGCCACTTCCTTGGTTCTCCCAGGATCTGCCGCGGCTTCGAAGGTGCTCCTCGGGGGTGTCCCTAGGTGGGGTTTGGTGTGGGTAGATAGGGCCCGCGGACCCTTCAACCGCCAACCTGACCAACTCAGTCGCCCGCCCGGCAGCACCCGTGTGATTCTCCACCCCCCCAGCCTACGCACCTCCTCCCGCACCATCCGGCAGCAGCAAAACCTAACCTAGGTTTGGTACAGTATTTCGTACCACTATTAGGGAGGAATCGCAGTGGCTATCACCGCTTCAAAAGCCAGGGCAGAACTGTTTCCGCTCATTGAGCAGGTCAACGCTGACCATACGGCCATAGAAATCGTGTCCAAGAAAGGCAGCGCCGTCCTGATGTCCCTCGCGGACTTCGAAGCCCTGGAGGAAACGGCCTACCTCTTGCGGACCCCAGCGAACGCAGCCCACCTCCTGGAAAGTATTGCCCAGCATCGGGCCGGGACCGTGAGCCGGCGAGAACTGGCTGAATGAACATCCTTTTCACCGATAAAGCCTGGGAGGACTACGTCTACTGGATCGGCGCGGACAAGGCGATGGTCAAACGTATCAACCTGCTCATCAAAGACTGCCAGCGTGACCCCTTTGACGGCATCGGCAAACCGGAAGCCCTCAAGCATCAACTCTCCGGGTACTGGTCCCGGAGAATCACCGACGAACACCGACTCGTCTACGCGGCAGAACCGGACCAAATCGTCATCATCGCGGCCCGCCACCACTACTAAGACCGGGTATACAGCGCGTCACCGACGAGCCTGACGACGGGCACCACCTCAAACCGCTGCCCTATCTCACCCTTGAGGAACGGCTGTACATGGCAGCATTCGAGGCAACAACCGCGCCGGAGAACCTAGAGAAAACGACGTTCTCATGACACCTTGCCCTGTCCGGGGGCAGATGCATGAGGACTCGATTTACGATGGGTGCCGAGGTTGCTCTCCTAAGTGTTGTGCTGGACAGTGCAGTGCTGGTCCCAGGAGCAACCTTTTCTCATGAGGTTCTCATGAGGTTCTGATGAGGGCATATGCTCCAAGGGCATCAGCCACCACCTGACACTGGCAGGGGAATTCCTCGGCGGGAAGGAGAACGAACACGGCTATTACAGGAAGATGGCCGCACGTACCACGAAATCACACCACGATCCTCGCCGCCGTACTGGCTAGTTTTGAAGCGGACATGACCCGGCAGTCCTGGAGGAACCCGCAACAAGCCCACCGCCATTATCTGAACCAGTTGGTGGTGTGGGGGTATGAGCTTTCCCCGGTAGAGAAGATCATCACCGGGAAGTAAACCGGCATAGAAAAAGGGCACGTACCCTAGCTACTCGAACTAGCTAGGCTCCGTGCCCTTTTCTTGATCCTGAGCTTACCCGACACCACCACCGATCGCCGAACCAGACGGCGGGTCATGGCACCGGTGTTTGTGGTGGCGGTCCGCCGCGCTGGTGGCAGCCTTTTGTTGTGGTCGGGTGCGGCAGACCGCCGTCCCACGCCAGCACACACAACCCCCTGGTTGCCGCGCTCACCGGCGCTGCCAGTCACCCTGGGGTGGTTGGGTTGTGGCCGGCCGGCCTCGCCAGGGCTCGGCCGGCAACAGTGCGTGGCTGGGTGGGTTTGCCCCTCGCCCACATGTCCACGGCAAAAGCTAAAAGCAGGGCTTTTCCCGCGCACATGTGGACGACGGGACCCCTCGGCCCGTCTGCACACAACCACCACGGCGCCACTCCGCCGAGAGGTCACCGTGAGTGGGCGGTGGATGTGCACAGTCTCGGTTTGGTGGGTGTCTGTGGTCGGGTTTGGTGGTTTGTTTCTGTCGTGCGCGGCGCTGGGGTGGTTTTGGGTGATTGCGGGGAGTACCTCGCTGGAAGTCCCCCTGCGTTGTGACAGCCAACCGGCTCAGGGGTGAGCGTGCCCACGTGTCCCGGCCCGGCCCGCTCTGGTGTTTTGTGGTCCCTGCTGAAAAGAAGCCGGCCCACCTGTTCAGGTGAGCCGGCAATGGTGGGCTTGGTCCATGGGAAAGGCGCCCGTTGGTGACCCTCTGCGTGTCAGAAGCTGTGCACATCCACCGCTCACGAACGGTGACGTGTGGCGGAGTGGTGCCGTGGTGGTTGTGTGCAGGTGGTCGGTTGGTTCCTGTCGTCCACATGTGTGCGGGAAAAGCAGCGGAGCGGTTGGGCTTTTGCCGTGCCCATGTGGGCGAGAGGCTACCCCTGGTACCCGTTCTCGTTACCTGCCCCGACACTGACCGCACTGACCGGGTTGGTGCTGCCGGAGGGCCGGCGGGGCCGGCCGGTGGGTTTCTTTCCTGGCTGGTCGATCCCGAAGTGCTTCAGGTCAGCATCGGTCCACCCGTGCTTGAGCACTTCACGATACGCCGCCGTGTGCGCGGCCTCCGCCGACACCATGTGCGCGCGAAGGTCAGCGACCCGCACAGCTGCTTCAGCAACAGTCTTGAGCGCCGCGATTTTCGCGGTCCGCTCAGCCTCAAGCCGCTGCACCGCGGCACTCTCCAACTGATCCAAATCCATACCCCCACGCTAAACAGCCGGGCTGGGTTTTCCCTGACACCCACCTACCCTTTTCCTTAAAGCCATCCCCGTCCAATGGCGGAGCAAGCTATATATTTACCCATGGGTAAATGGCTTGTCGGCTCGACCTGAGGTCGTGTCTCTGTCACACTGGTGTGTGAGTCCCTGAGGTTTTGGGGTCGCTGCGCTGGGCATGTGAAGGGATGTTGGGACATGGGTGACGCACCGAAGGCAAGCCGCCTCGGTAAGTCACGCCGTGACAACGTTCCCGGTGGACGCAACCGCAAAGTTGAGGTGTACGTCACCGAGGACGAGAAGGCTGCACTGACTGTCCGTGCGATTCAGCAGAACGTGTCCGTTCCCCGGCTGTTGTTTGATTCGGCCTTCTCGGAGGCTGGTGAAACGGCAACGGACCGGCGCAATGTCGCCGTCGAGCTGTTGGGCATCCGTACTCTGCTTGGTGCCATGTCGAACAACATCAACCAGATCGCCAGGCACGCCAACGCCACCAGTGAGTTTCCTGATGATGCGGCCGCTGCGGTGGATGCTGCGCGTCGGTTGATGGTCCGTATTGATGATGCGGTTGTGTCGGTGATGCGGCCATGATGCCGAACATCACCAAAGGCACCAAGATGGTTGGCCTGATCATGTACTTGGCCGGGCCGGGACGCTCAAACGAGCACACTGGCATGCGACTCATTACGGCGTCGGATGCCATCGTCAGTGTCGAACGCGGTGCTGCGTTGAACGCCGAGAATGCGAAGACGTTGGCGCACGAGATGGACATCCCCAAGGCCGTCTTTGCGGCTGACTCTGCGAGCAAGCACGTCTTCCATGTTTCACTGAGTTTGAAAGCCGACGAAGGCTCGCTGACCGATGAGCAGTGGGCCGGTATCGCACAGGACTTTGCGGAAGAGATGGGATTCACCGGCAGCGACGGGAAGCCACCATGCCGCTGGGTTGCCATTCACCACGGCGTAAGCAAAGCCGGTAACGACCACATCCACATGGCCGTATCCATGATCCGTGAAGACGGCACAAAGTGGAGCCAGCACAAGGACCAGCCACGCTCCCAAAAAGTCTGCGCCGCGCTGGAGAAGAAGTACGGGCTGCGCGTCGGGCGAGGTGAGCACGCAGAGCGCGGTTATCATCCTAAAGAGCAAGCCGCCGCAGTTGCCCAGGGACGTGCAGAATTGCCTCGGGAAACGCTGCAGCGGAGCGTCCGGGCAGCTAGCACAGCGAGCGTTGACGAGGCTGAGTTTGTGCGCCGCCTGCGCGGCACGGGTGTTCTCATCCGCCCCCGCTTTGCCAAGGGCAGCACGACCGTTGTGGAGGGTTACTCCGTTGCTTTGAAACCATCAAACCGGGCTGAGAAGCCGGTGTGGTTCGGCGGCGGAAAGCTCGCGCGGGACTTGACCCTGCCAAGACTTCGCTCGGGCTGGGATGGTTCGCAGGAAGCTGCTGACGCCGCGACGGTTGAGTGGCAGGCCGTGACGGACGGTAAACGTATCGCTGCTCCCGGCAGGGAGGCTGTGCAGCCGACAGCGGAACAGTGGGAGAAGTACACCGCCGAGGTCGGTTCGCTGTACGAGCGGATCAAGTCCGTGCCTGTTGATGACCCGGCATTGTGGGCGCAGGTTGCGCGGGAAACGTCAGGTGCTTTCGCTGCGTGGAGTCTGCGGACGGAGGCCGTTCCTGGTCCACTGGCTGACACGGCAAAAGCGTTGTCCAGGACAGCACAGTTGCGTCGCTTCCCGACGAAGACGGAGCATGCTCCTTTGCCTAGTGCCAAGGGCGCGGGGATGCTGCTGATGCAGTCCGCTGTCGGCCCTTCGACAACGGCAGGGGAAGCCTTGCTGCTTGCTCAGCTGCGTAACACGATGAGAGCCATTCATGACATGCACCAAGCCGCCGGGAGGCTTTCGGACGCGGAGCGTGTTCGTGTCGCAGCCGTGGACCGGTTGCGTGAAGTCAAGGCCCGTATCGAGGCGTCGAAGCCTGCTCCGACACAGCCAGTTCCAGCAGCGCGGGAGTCGTCTGAAGCGTCGAAGTGGATCGCAGCTGCAACGAGTTCAACCGAGGGCGGAGGCTCCGCACTTCCGGAGGATCTTGAACAGGTCAAGTTCCTTGCAGGGGTGAGCCGACCACCGCGTAAGGCGATGGAGAACCCTGCCCCGACGACGGCAGCCGAGACTGCCACGACGGCCGACAAGGCACGCGACAAGGGCCGGGGCCGCTAGGTAGGGGTGCGCATACGAAAGGCCCTGGACCTCCTTTGCCGGAGGTTCAGGGCCTTCGCTTTTGTACCGACTGTAAGACGGTTGGAATCCAGAGGTGTCAGGCCAGCGGGAGCCAGGCCGTGGTGTAGTTGCCGGCACCCATGAACGTCGCGAACTCTTGTTCAGAGGACACAACCTCGGCGGGGACCTCGGCGTGGGTAACGATGAGCATGAGACCTCCCCAGTCTGTGATGGCGTCGACCGCCTGCGGGGGCATGTCGGCTTCGTATCCCATCCCTAGAGGGATCAAATCGAACGCCACGGCATCACCTATCCACCGCGCCGTCCAATTGGGATTGGACGGTGAGCCCATGGTGAGCTGACCGGGTTTGGAAAGGCCTTGGGACACGTACCAGTCGTTCAGGCTGGGTGGCCATTCCTCGACGCCGGGGCTGAACGCAAAGCCGTCCACGCTAGGGTTCAGAATGGCAACAGCAACCAACCGGGGCTTCTGGAACGCAGTTCCTCCAACTGGCACTAGTCCGCCGGAAGTCATCCAGGTCATCTCCGTAAGCGTGGACGCTGCCATGGGTGTCGCCGTCGTGGGCGGGCAGGTGGCATGACGCGCCCAGACATGCGGAATGAATCCATCCGTTGCAGCATCGAGACGGACTTTCTGTCCAGCGGTTAGCTGCTTGCCGCAGGCTCGGCAGTCTCCGCCTGCATGGATGGAGCTACGCATATCCTCAGCAAGCTCCGTACCGAAGTAGGAGTCCAGGTTGGGGTCTTTTACTACGTCAAGTCGCATCAGAGGCGTCCTTTCAAGAACAGTGACATTGTTTAGCGGCCGCCTTTGCTGATCTGGTGAGCGCGGGGGATGTTGGTGTTCTTACGGGCTTTGGTTGCGGTAGGAGCCGGCCCTTTTACAGCGGCGGTCGGATGCGTCCCTTGGCTGACGTCAGCGAGGATCCGGGCGTCGACGGTGGCTTCGTCGGCTTTGCCATGGAGCGTTCGGGCGAAGTCCTCTCGGCGGTCTGCGGTGTCCCAGTTCTCCACTGCCAGGGCGTCGGCCTTGGCGGCCTCCTGCGCGTACCATGCAGCGTCATCAGCGGCGGGGCCGGTCTCCATCTCCAAGGGGATCATCTCCCGCAGGTCTTGAGCGTGTGCGGCTGCGGCGTCACCATCGAGCCGTGAACCTGTGGCGGCGGCTTCCTTGAAGTAGGCAGCAGATCGCAGCTCGTTGGCTCGCGTGAAGTCCGGCTTGGCGGCAGGTGCAGGTGTGCCCGTTGTGGTGCGCCAGTGTTGGATCAGCCTTTCGTCGTCGGCACGCTCATCGGCAATACTGTCGGCAAAGTTTCGCCGTTGTTGCCAGTCAGCGAAGTATTCGGGCTGATGCTGTGCTGCCCATTCGCTGGCTTGCTTCAAGTCGGTTTGATGTTGAGCCTGCGCTTGACCCGGCTCCTCCTCTGTAGAGGCTTCCGCGGTCCGTGCCTTTTCCCTTTCGGCGTGTGCCTGCCCCTCCGGGCTGGACAGCCATGAGGCGACGAGTTGGTTGTTCAAGCGCTCACGGTCCCGGCTGTTGGCGTTGACCACTTCACTCGCGTGCCGGTTGGCCAGGAGCGGGTCCCTTTCCGCTGCCCACTCCTTGGCCCGCAGTAAAGCGGTGAGTTGTCCCGGCTCTGTGCCAGCGACGATGACGCCTCGCGTGGCCAGCTGCTCGTCCATGGCCGTGTGGACCTTGGCGATGTCTGAATCCTCCCTGGCCCACGCCGTGGCGGATTCGTACGCAGCTCCAATCTGTTCAGGGGTAGCTGTGTCCCACCACCGGTCTTCTGCGACCGGAGCGAGGGCGACGCGGGCGGCGTTGCGCTCTGCGTCGAACCGGGCGGTCGCCTCTCTGCCCTCTTGTTCGCTGCGGGCGCGAGCCTGTTCAAGGTACTGCTGGCGTGCCCGGGCGGTCTGCTCACCGATCCTGGACGCGAACATGAGCGCCTGTCGCAGGAGGTCATCGAAGATTTCGTTGATGCCGTCTGATTCGTTCATGGCTTTACTCCTCTATCTCGTTTACTGGTGGGCGTACATCGGGGAACAGCTCAGATGGTGGGGTGACGGTACGGAATGCTTTGATGCCGTCGGGGGCTTTGGCGTGGCCACCGGTAAGGCTGCAGCCATCGAAGGGGCCTTTACCGTCCAGCAGGATGGGCAGGTGGTGGTCGAGATGGTCTTTCATGAAGACACTCATGCCGGTCTTGCCGTCGAGGCGGAGGTGTTCCCATGCCCGCCACAGTGCTTCAAATCGGATAATCGCTTCGGCATGACGCCACCACTCCGGGCACCACGTGGTGTGGTTGCCGTTGACAGTAATTTCGCGCCGGTACATGGGGACCAGGAATTCCTCGACCCATTGGGCGGTTGAGCCGAACACCAGTTCCGCTTCGGGTTCCTGCTCACTTTCGGACGCGGCTTCAGCTGCAGCCGGTCCGGCTGGGGCCTCAGTAGGTGCAGGCCCGGAAGCCGCTGCGGTGAACACACCGGAGGCGAACATCTCGGAGATCCAGTCCTCGATGACACGGAACGACCAGAGAGGGGTGCGTCCCCAGCTCAGGGGCTTGGGTGCCTCGCCGTGGGTGACGAGTGTCCGGAACGTGCTGACCGACATCTGCTCGGAGCGGTCGCCAATGAGGGCTACAACTTCAGCGGCCGTGAGCTGGAAGTCCTCGACTTCCGCATCGTCCTTCTTGTCTGTGCTGGCAGGAGCTTCCTCGGCTTCCGTGCCCGGCAGAACCTCCTCCTGAGAGGACGATGCAGCTGTATCAGGTTCGCTAGCCGCATCAGGTTCTGTCGCTGGCAGGTCCGACCAGGCGTCCATCGGTTCGTGGCTCTCAGTCATTGCCGGCCGCCGTGATCCAGCGTGAGGCCTCAGCAGCGGGTGCCGGGACCGGTGCCGGGGCTTGGGCTTTGTAGGCGATGACGACGGGGTTGGCGTCGGCGTCTTTGCGTTCGAGGATGGCTGCGGTCATTTCCTTGCTCTTCTCCGACGGGTCGTAAAGGTCCAGCGACAGCCATACCGAGTCAGCATGGGTGCCGTCCTTCCATTGCTGGGTTTTGATCAGCGTCGCGTGTGCGCCGGAACGCTTGACCACGGCGCGGCCGATGGGAAGTGCGGACAGGTCAGCGACAGTGAGGATGCTTTCCTTCCCACCGTCCGGGGTCACCGACCGGGATTGGCCGGTCTTCGATGAGCTCGTGGAAACGGTGTCGTAGGTGTATTCACCGATCAGGGACGAGAACTGACGCAGGAAACCTTCCTCGTCGATGCCTGAGCCGATGACTTTGACGGAGCTGGCGGAGTAGATCTTCCGCATGCCCTTTTCTCCCCACAGCTCTTCGCCCTGGGAGTACGACTGCAGATAGGCCTCGGGAATGATGCCCTTGGAGCCGTAGTGGCTGTACTTGTCAGGGAGGTCCTTCCACGGGCAGACGTTCGCTATCTCATCCAGGGGAAGCATCAGCGGCACAGCGAGCCTGCGTCCGGGCTGGGCCATGGCATATTCCTCCGCAGCGTCCGCGACCGCGACCGTCAGCGCTGTGGTCAGCGCTGCAGCTGAGCCGCCGCCTTCCTTGGAGAGCACGTACAAGGTGTCCTTGGCGGTGCGGACGAACTCTTCCGGGCTGAACTGCGGACGGGAGTCCGATTCCGAGAGCGGGTTGACCCACTGCAGGGTGCTTACGAATTTGAGGGTCTGCACCATGGCTTTTGCGGTACCGACAACGCCGTCGCGCTGTGCCGGTTCGTACTGCAGCTGAGTCTCAAGGGATGAGGCGTAAGCGGCGTAGATGCCGTTCTCCTGCTCGCGGAGCAACCTGCTGGGTTCGGTGGGCTTGCCCTGGTTGATCCAGTCGTAGACGATGCTGATCGGCTTGTTACCGATCGAGGCCGCGAGGAACAGGGACGTGAGCATGTCCTTGCCCTCGTTGTCGAAGTACGCGTCCCCGGTGACGTTCGGGCCTCGGCCGGCGACCATGAAGATTTCGGCCAGCTTCATGGCCCGCTCGTCATTGCGGACATAGGACAGGGGGTTCCACCACCAGGTAGCGGGATCGCCGCTGATCTTCTGCGGGTCGAAGGCCCAGATTTGGCCCACGACTGACCGGGCAAGGCGGGTTGCGTCAATGACATCGGGCTTGTTCGACGTGGTGAGGACGGCGCCGGGAGCGTCCAGGACGCGCGGGATAACCTGTGTGGAGGACTTGCCCTGTCGGGGACCCCAGATTTGCAGGACCACGGATTCGAAGTCTGCGTAGACCTTTTGCATCCCGGCCACGGTGAGGCCGATGAACGCACCGATGGAGCCCTGCACACCGAACCGGGCGGCCGAGGCGGCCACGGACTTGTGGGTGATCTGGGAGATGTCTTTGCCGCGTCCCATCAGGGATGCTTTGTGGTCCACACGGGTGCGGCCCTTGCGGGAGCGCATGACCAAGCGGAGGATGGCCAGGGCTACAAGCAGGATCAGGACCGCCGTCACGACGGCCACGACCGTGGAGGTTGTGGACCAGCCGACTTTGCCTCCCACCAGCAGGAAGGGTGTTCCGAACGGGTTGGCGGGGATTTTCTGCCCGTCGCCGCTGAGCATGGACCCGCCGTAGATTCCGGCGTCCAGGACGCCGATGATGATTACGCACAGGCCAAGGAGAGCGGAGCCGGCCTTCTGGCCGGATGTGATCGCGTTCCCTTTACGCTGCTGCATCATGGTCGGTCTCCTCAACGTCGGCGTCGGTGATGCCCAGCTGGCGTTCGATTTCTTCCGGTGTCAGGCCTTCTTTGCGCAGCGCTTCCCAGCGCTGGTTGGTGTCTGCCACACGGTCTTCAACAGAGGTCAGCCGGGTCTCGACGGGAATCCCTGGACCTTGCCCGAGCTTGATCAGGAACTTTCCTCGACCGTAGGGCGCTTGAGTCCCGCCCCGGGAGGTGATCTTCTTTGAGTCTGACCATGAAACGATGCGCTGCCGTTCGGCCCGGGTCATGTTCCGCAGGTTCTGCACAGCGTCCATCTCAGACTTGCCGAGGCCACCCATGACGATCATGGAGCAGCGTTCAGCGAAGCCCTGCGCCTTCTTGCGGTCAGCTTCGTCAGCTACGGCGTCGAAGTCTTTGAGGGTGTGGGAGATCATCATCTGTCCGATGCCTTGGTGGCGGTTCAGGCGGGTCAGGGAGTCGGCCCGGTCCACGATGCCGCGTCCGATGCGCAGTGCCCGCCAGAGTTCGTCCAGGACGATGTTGTAGTTCCGTCGCGGTTCCAGTCCGGCGTCCGCGAGCACTTGGGAGACCTTGACGGCCGCGAAACCTGTTGACCAGGACGCGAGCATTGCAGCGGCCTGCTGTTCGGGCAGGGTGTCATCGATGGCCGAGAGGTCAAAGACGCAGGACCGGGTGATGTCCATCTGGTCCTCTTTGCGGGTGTGGCGGGAGAACATTCCGCCGATAGTGCTGCCGTCCGCAATGCCGTTGAGGGACTTCCTCAGGGCATCGGTGGAGTTGGCGTATCGTTCGTCTTCTCCACGGTCGAGAACCGCGTTGCGGAGGGCTTCAGGCTTCTCGGCAATGACCTGAGCGAGGTCTTTGATCAGCGGCACACCGTCGAAGCGGTCAAAGAGGATGCGCAGAGCCTTGTCCAAGACGATGGTTTCTTCCTCAGTGATGGAAGAACCACGGGCGATGGTCAGCAACGCCATGAGCAGGGACTTGCGGTGATAGTGGGCCTCTGTCAGGACTTCCTGACGCGCGCCACCGGTCAGCCGTTCGGCGGCTCGCATGGCGATGTGTGAATCGAGCACGTTCAGGTAGCCACGATCATTACCGAGCCTGATCACTTTGCCACCCATCATGCGGGTGCGGAGTACGTGCTCGCCTTTCACATCTCCCAAGGTCATGGACAACACGCCGAAGGCATCCAGGCCCATCATGATCTTGCCCACCAGCGTGGACTTGCCCAAGGCCGGGTTGGACATGAAGTACACGCTGGGGTTGGGAATCAGACCCCGCTGGTAGGCGGTGAAGTGATCCAAGCCCACGATGTTGCCGGTCAGGAGGTTCGAGCCGAGCGGCACCCCAGCTAGCGGTGAGCCCGCCCCTGACGAGAAGGGGTACAGTCCGCAGACCTGCCGGGACGATCCGCGGTATTCGGCGGGAAGGTCGATGTAAGAGGCGTGGCCGCCTCCGGGCACTGCGTAACCGCGCTTGGAGGGGGCGATGTATGCTCTCCGTCCTGCCTTGCGGATCCGCTCGACGTCCGGCAGCTGTGGAGCCACTTCCAGAGCGTCGTCATTCTTGCTGAAGAGGGAACGAAATTTCATTAGATGGCCTCTCGAACGCGGGCAGGAACTGCGACGTAATCAGGAAGCACCAGGCCCAGAGGCAGGGACGCCGCGAAAGCAACGTCCTGCGAACCGTAGGCCGGGCGAATGATCAGCTGCGCCGTGCCGGCAAGGTCCTCGATTTCGTAGGCCGCTGCACGGGCATCAGAGGAGCGCATCACGGTTGCCGTGATAACCATGCCGAAGTTGATCAAGGACGCGTCCTTGGCGACTTCCCGCGCTGTCTGTTCGGCAGAGGCAAGCTCTGCAGCTGCACGGTAGCTAGGACGCTTCGTAGCCGATGCACGTACCTTGGCGGCGTTAACATCAGCCTCAGCCACGTCCATGGCCGAACCGGCAGCAACCGGACGGTACAGGAAGGTCACACGCTTGCGGTTAACGTCCGGGCTGGGCGTCAGCAGGTCCTCGAAGACGTTTGAGAAGATGACACCGCGCGGGGCAACGGACATCACCCAGGACTTGGAGAAACCAGAGGCATGCCGGTACCACTCCCAGCCGGCCTCATGGGCCACAGGGCCGGCGTTGTCCCATCTCACCGGAGGGGTAACCCCTTGGCTGTGAGCCGCGTCGAAGTGCTCTGCCAGCATCGGGTCATAGGCGCTCATGACAACCTCGCAGAGCGTTTGCGCGGTCACCGGGTGTGCATCCCCGGCACCGCACACCTCCAAATGCTCTGTGAATTTGCCTAAACGCGAGCCAAGATCAAGCCCGATGTCCTCGATCTTACGGTTCCGCTCCACTCCAGGACGCCATGTTGTAAACGTCAACGCGATGTAAGCGCGCGTTACGGCTGACTGCTGGGGGAAGGTGACCTTTACTTCCTCCATCATTTCCCGGGAGGCAGCTGAAGCAGACTCGGCCATGTTCGAGTCGATCTCATGCCGCAGACGTACTCCGTAGTCGGGAGCGGTCTCGACCGTGACCGAGGCAGCAACGATGTCGGAAGTCTTGGACAGACCCGAGAGCCATGCTCCCCAGTTCGCAACGTAGGAATCGATGTTCTCCCGGTCATCCAAAGCAAGCCCCGTGGGTTCTACTTCGATGACAACGCTGACGTGATTAGTTGCGGGCATGTGCAGCAGCGCAAAAGGACGCATGAAGCTGTCCTGGAATTCGTGCAGCTCCGAGGTAGCCAGCAGGCCTGGCAGCCGGCACTTACCCGTGGGGACATGTCCTACAGGGCCAGAACGGTAGATATTCCGACAGGACTTTGATGAGCGGTTGAACAGTCGGCGGGCAATGATTCGCTGGCTCATGGAAAGACCGTGCTTATCACGCACAGTCAGAGCAGCGAAGGCCACACCAAGAATGACCAGGGCAGCAGCGCCGCCCAAGGCGCCGGTGAAGCGGAACAAAATGATGACGACCAACAAGCCGCCGATCAGCAGCCCGGTTTCCAATGATCCCAGCTTGCCGATGCCGCCAGTGCGCGGCTTGCGCCAATTTCCGTAGGTTGGTTCGGTGTAAATAGTAGGTTCGCTCATGCTTATCCTTTGCTTCCGGACGGGCCATCGCCCGTCGATGATTCCGCCGCGCGCTTCGCGGCTTCTGTGCCCCTCGTAGCGACCCGAGTGGCGGCGGCGATTCCGGCACCTACCGGTCCCGCAGCTGCAGTGGCGGCAACCCCTCCTCCGCCAGCGCCTGCACCAACCATGGCTGCGTGTGCACCCGCCTTGGGCGCGCCGGCTCCGGCCGTGGCCGCACCTGCCCCAACCACAGGAGCTGCAGCCGTCGACGTTCCAGCAGTGGAGGCACCCTTGGCAGGAGTACTTCCCCCGCCGCTCGGGTTGGACTTGGAACCCGTCTCGGTGGAGCCTTTCGGTCCCTTCTCCCCTGCAGTACCCGCAGAGCTGGAAGACGATTGGTGCCCGCCAGAGCGGCTACCACCGGAGAAGCTGCCCTTGTTGATCGCGCCAGTAGCCAAGGAACCGGCCACAGCGCCAAACGCCGCACCGCCACCACCGCCGCCAGCAACGGCACCCACCATTGGAGTGACAAAGCGCATCAACGCAGGCAAGGCAATCAAGGCGATGAACATCAGGCCTAGACCTGCGAGGATTTTCACACCGCCAGTCCCGTCGTCGCCAAAGAAGTTGGCCCCGGTTAGCTTGAACGCCGTCGCATAGATCAACGCGGCCGCAGGCTTGTACAGGACGAAGGCGATGATCCAGCCCACGCAGCGCTGGAACCACTGACGGCCCATCTCCGTGTTCGTGAAAGCAGCAGTCGTCGGGAAAATACCGGCCAGCACCACGAGAAGGCCTGAGCGGAACACCATCAATACCAGCTGGATCAGGGAGATGATCACCGCCAGCAATCCCAGGACGATAACGAGAATGACGCCGATGTTGCCTGACAGATTGATCATCGCAGCCAGGTTGGTTCCGAAGCCGGATCCTGCCGTGGCCTCATCGATCAGCCATTTCGCCAGAGCATCCATAGCTGCGACAAACAACTGGATGGCTGCAACGCCGCCAGCTGAGACAAGGATGAAGCGCACCAGCCCTAGGGCGACTTGCCGCAACGGCTCGCCGCGCTGTTCCCAGATCATCCGGCCAGCACCGACAAGGATAGCGAGCACTGCCAATGCCAGCGTGTAGTACCAAAGATGTCCCTGCAGAAACTCGACCTCAGCGGAGGACGTCGTTCCAGTGGCGATCAATGATGGAGTATCCATGTTCACCCAGAATGTCCCCAACCATGCGACGGCTTTGCCGAATGCCTCAGTTACACCTTGGGCAACCTGCTCCAGCGCGCTGCCGGTCAGGTTCTTGACACCTTCCTTGCTTACGCAAACCAAGTCTCCGAACGAGCATCCCTTTTCATCAGCCATTAGGCACCGGCCCAGGTCACCATGTTCGTGAAACTCTCGACCTGTTTAGGTTGAGTCTCGGTTACTACAACCTTCCAGTCACCCTTTTCCCAGGTCACCGTGTACGGCGCAGAAAGCTTTACCCCGTTGGAGCCTGCTACCCCGATTTCCAGAACCGCAAGGTTTTCGGTGTAGGACACGACGCGGAAGGCCGCGATTTGCATAGACAGCGAATCATCGCGTGCTGAGAAGGTTGGGGGGTTGCTGAGGTAGCGGTCCCGGGCGGGCCCATCCGCAGCGAGGTGTTTGAACAGAATGTCTGGTTTCCCCTCGGTCCCGTAGCTCACGAAGTTAGCCGCTGCGTAGAGAGCGCCGGTCGGGTTGTGTGCGAAGCAGGTACGTAGTCCGTCGAGCGACCTTCCAGGGCCGACCTTCGAGCTGTCCACGGGAACGGCTGTTTTGCCGTTGAGTTCCCATTTGGAAGTTAGGCCGGGACCGGGAATGGTTTGCTCCCCCTCGGGAAGCCCGCAGACGCTGTCTCCTGGAGCAGCAGAGGGAGCTACGGAACTCTTATCGGTTCTGGGTGTTGGTTGAGCGTTAGGCGCTGCTCCCACGGGTGGGAGCAGCGCGTACACAAGCGCCAGCACGATGATAACGACGACGACGCCACCAGATGCGAGGAACCAGGGCTTAGTGAACGGGTTCTCCGCCTTGGGTGTTGGGTCTGTGCTTTCGCTCATGCGGTGCCACCCGAGGCAGTAACGACGGCCCCCACAAGACCGGAAGCCACAGCAGCGATGATGCAACCAGCGAGAACCCAGATAAGACCTGTGGCGGCCTGTCCCCCACCGTTGCCCTGGCGGTGGTCGAACATCATCTTGCCGGCGACGATGAGGACACCGGCAACGGCGATAGCGAAGACGATCCATGAAACCCAGCCCAGGATCGTCAGCAGACCGTTAGCTCCCGGAGGAGTGCCGGGGATCGGCTGAGGAATATCGGCTACCACTGCCCCTGAGACGAGGACGGTGTTGGTGAATACAGACATGTTTCTCTTCCTTACTGTGATGGGGTGTGCGCGGCGATGTGAAGCTGGATGTCAGCCACGGTGTTGCGGACCTGACGAGGCAAATCCGCTAACGCGGGGTGTACTCCCCGCCGCCAGTCCTCCACCCACGGCATCCGCCATGTGTGGGGCACAGCGCCCGAGACCGTGATGATGAGGTCTTGCAGGTCTTTTGGCAGCTTGGAGGGCGAATCGGAAACGATCACCAAACCAGCCAAGGCCAATGGTTCGAGAGCTCCCGAAGCCCATTCAATTGCCGCCGACTGAGCCGAACGCAGACCTTTGGCGTTCGACCGGCAAACCAGCAGAACACTGTCATTGCCGTCAGACAGTGGCGAGTCCTCGCGGACAGGCCACGCATGAGAAGCCCGCCTGGAGCCTGCCAGTAGCGAGGCAATCGTGGATTCCCCCGCGCCGCCGTGCGTGCCCAGAACCCACACACCTGCCGGGCTCCCGACGACGTTCTGCCGGTCCAAGTGCCCTGCACCGGCCAGACGGCCGATACCTTTCTGCGGGCGGGCCGGACCCAGCGGCAGACGGGCCACCGTCACGGGGGCAGTATTCTTTGCCTCCGGTTCTCCGTTCACCGCCTGAATCCATTTCGATTCCTGCCCTGTGGTCATCATCGATCTTTCCTAGTGAGCTTGAGTTGTGTGGCCACAGCGGCCGCTGGTGAGCTGTGGAGTGGGGTTGGCAACGGCGTCCTGCAGCTGCACGACCAGCGCAGCAGCAATACGTACGAAGGCCGCACGCGTGGCCGGGGCCAGCTTCTCCAGCGTGATCGCGCCACGCTCCGCCAGGTGCGCGTCGTAAGGGACGGTGAACATGCGGTCCTCAGCCACACCGGTCTGGTGCATGAAGTCCTTCACCAGACGCTCGACCTTGTACTCCGGACGACCATCGGAGACCCGGACGACGATGGCCCGGTTGGCAAGCTCCCGGAAGTGAGGATCGTCGTGCGACTCGAGGAAGTGGAACAGCTCCACTGCCTCGCCCATCGAATCGGAGGCGTTCATCATGGGGACCAGGAGAGCGTCAGACGTTGCCAGTGCACTGGCAAACGCTGAACTCGTGTACACATTGCCCGAGTCCATGGCCCGGATTGTGTAGAACTGGTCGATAAGCGCGGAGACGGTCTCGATTGATTCCCGGTCCAGCGGCGCGCGGCGGATAGGGCTTGAACCGAAGGTATGCGCGAACGAAGTTTGCGGGATGGCATAGCCTTCCAGCTGGGCCTTGGTGGTCACGTTCGCAGCATTGAGCACCAGCTCCCCGATACCGCTGCGCTGTTCACCCTCGGAACGGCCAGCCAGCTGCCCAGGATCATCCGAGACCTCCATCATCGCGACGGAACCTCCACGGATAGACGCGAGGATCCCGGAGACAGAAACCGTTGCCGGGGTCTTGGCCGAGTTGCCCTTCTTATTGGCAACCGTGAACGCAACGGAGCCGCGCTGCCACGTGGCCTGACGGATGATTCGCTCGCAGCACAGAAGCTCAGCCTGTTCGCGGCGCGCAGCAGTCTCACTGACACCGGGAGCCAGCTTCGAGGAGCGGCCGGTGAGCTTGTTCAGCCACCCGTTGAAGCCTTGCTCTGCAGGCCCGTCGTGGACGAAATTGTCCAGATCGTAACCATGTCCGAGGACGTAGAACAGCGAATCATCCTTCTCACGCTCTGCAACGGGCATAACTGCTGATGCATTTACGACCTCGGGGGTCCACCGGGTGGACGCTGCGGCGGGGCTTTCCACAGTCCCATCCGCTTCCACCGAGAATGGTTCCTGCACGATGACCGGCGCCGGGCGGATTGCCCGTTCCCGCGTCACGGCAGGGGCTTGCTCCTTCACAGCCACGGATATGGCAGGTGCCTGCTGGACCGCTGTTGTGCGTTCTGCAGGCGCTTCCGGCTCAAGTGTCTCAACCGGGTCTGCCGGCCGTTTGTCGTCGAGCCTGAGTGTCCCATCGGGGTGAACGAGCAGGACCTCGATGCCCTCGCCATCGCTGGTTGTAACGCGCAAAGTCTGACCTGCCAGTTCTGCTTCCTTCTGAACCATGCCAATCAGTTCCCGCCGGACGTCGTTGGTCGACTCTCCTAACACCAATTGTTCGTTCGTCCCGGTGATCAGGACGCCGGTGCTGTCGTCGTTGATGCGGGCACTGATGGGAGGGAACTCCCGGATGGATTCCTTATCGGTTGCCATGTCATCTCTCTTTCTCGTCAGTTCCTTTGCCGATTGCGCGGCCCTGCAGTGTGGGACCAAATGGGATTAGCTGTCTTTGGGGGCGATTGAGGTCACCAGCCACGGTTCGTGCTGGTCCAATCGGTGAAGGAGCATCAGCCATGGACCGTTGTTGGTGGCAAACTCAGCCGTGACCGTCATGGGGTTGCCCATTTCACGGGTCAAGACCGGACCGGACTGGATGGCGTTGACGCGGATCCTGGCCGGATCGATGTACTGGGCATCGACGGCGTATTCCTTGGACAGGTGCGGGAAGATATCCGTGTACCACTGCCGCTCAGGAACATTGGGACGAGCAAACATGCCCATGACCTTGACGGCAACGGCCTTCACGCTTTCCTCTGATTTCGCGTCCCACGTGACCTCCGGGACGTTGTGATAGTGCTCCCCGGGGCCGTGATCCTCTGCCGTGGCACCAGGGATGGGTTCAGTGTTCGAGGCCGTCGAACACCCACTGACGGCCAACGCGGACACAGCCAGCACGAGGCTCAGTTCTTTCCAACGGTTCATTTACAACACTCCCTTTTCCTTGAGGATCGGACCGGGGTCGGTAGTGGCATTGATAGGGACCATGGGATTGGGCAGGGAGCCGGGGAACAACTCCATGTGCAGGTGACGGCCAGTGACATTGCCGGTAGCACCTTCGGTGCCCAATGGGGTCCCAGCGGAGACGACATCGCCTTCCTTGACCCTCACCGACCCCGCTTCCATGTGGTACATGCCGATGGTCAGCTTCCCATCCATCGTCTGACCGGTAACGCCCGAGCCGAAGGTTCCATCCATGTTGCGAACCTTGACGATCTTCATGTCGGTGACCGCGACAATAGTGCCAGCGTGACCGGGGGTCGCGAAGTCGATCCCGTAATGGAAGTTGGCCAGCACTCCCCCGACCGTCCCCGGAGGCGCAGGACGGGGACCGTAGCCGCTGGTCATGGTGGCACCCTCAAGCGGATGCACCCATTTGCCAGCCAGTTGACCGACCACAGACCCACCGGGTGCCGGGCATGCACCGGAAGTATCAATACCAGCGGCTGCCTCCCCACCGACAACCTTCACAATCTCTGCAGCGGCACCTCGGAACTGCGTGTAGTGGTTGGGATTGTCATTGCGTTGCACCCGATGAATGGCGAGGCTCGGTTCAAGGGTTTCCCAGCCTTCCACTTTCTGAAGGGCTTTGAAGAAGTTCGTGGCCGAGATCGTAGGGTCCATGCGGTCCGCGTAAGAACCCCATGCGCCGTTGTCCCGCTGCTGGAACAGGCCGCGCGAATCGGGGCCTGCACCGTCGCCGTAATCGATAACCCGCAGCGTTGACTCACCGATGGCTGCCTGCACGCCCAAGAGCTGAGCTGCTGAAGGGAGGCCAAGAGTCTTTGCGGCTTTCATGATCGCTGCGGCGTTTTCGAGCTGCACTCCCGAGAAAGCACCCACCGATCCGGGCACCATGGTCCCACCCACGGACGCTGCAGGTGCCCTGCAGTCCGAAGCGTTGGCCGGGGAACCACCGAGGAACACAGGGATCCCCAGAAGGACGAAGATCGGCAGGACGAAGAGTGTGATGGTGGCGATGACTCCGGCTGAACTCTTGTTCACGCGGTCACCACTTGGGGCAGGTGCGGCCACGAGTCGCAGATCCACAACGGACCAGCTGCCTCTACCGACAAGACCACGTCCAGGCGCCTCTTCATGGCGCCTGGTCGTCGTAGTCGGGCAGGACCCAAACCGGTGCATGCGGAGTGTCTTCGGCCCTCAGCCGGATTAGCATCCCTTTGGCACACAGGAGGTTCAGGGACTGTTCGGCGGCTACCCTGTCCATTCCTGCCTTCAGCGCAAGCCCGGGGATGGCAACGCCGCGCGCTTTACCGGCTTCCTCATCCCATCCTGACGCGATGCCGTATTCGTCAGCGACGGAAGCCACGGCCAGCAACATGCGTTGTTCTGGCTCCGTGCACAGGGCAAAATCCACGGACTGGCTGACGCTACGGCGCTGCGCCGCTCCGGCGTCATCGCCTGGTGTCTCAATCACGGAAAACCCCGCGCCCC
>NZ_JBHVAL010000033.1:0-20910 GCF_042667405.1 Paenarthrobacter sp. NPDC057355
TGAACAACGTCACCCTCACCACCAGCGCCGGGGCCACCGGATCCCTGCTCACCACCGACACCACCAACGGCCTGCAACTGACCATCGAAAACTGCTCCGTGGCCTGGACCGGCACCGCCGCCCCCTACACCTGCGGTGGCACCAAAACCACCGTCCTGGCCTCGGCGCCGGTCATCGCAGCGAACAAGGTCCTCAACAACCTCACCTCCCTGACCTCAGCCAAGACCGACAACCTCAAAGTCACCACCGCCTTCCCCACCACAGCAGACAACACCTTCCAAGGCGCCACCTCCACCATCGCCTTCGCCTTCACCGGCACCCAACGCACCGAAACCACCAAATAACCACCAAGCCCCGCCGGGCCTGATCGGTTTCCTTTCCCCCCAGCCCGATCAGGCCCGGCGAGAATAACTCCAACGGCCCCGACACGCTTATGCAGATGGCGTATCGGGGCCGTTGGCCTTTTAAGGAGTGGGCAGTCGTTGCACGCAACGCTCCCCAAGCGTTCCCGCCCGGTTAACCTCCGTGCCACCACCCTTGCCTACTGTGATCCCGCTGGGGGGATCGGAATCAACAGAGGGAAGACGCAATGTGCACCGGAGAACACTCGGAAACCACCCACACCCGGAGCGTGGAGCTGGCAGACGCTGAACTGAAGAGCATGGGGCTGAGCCGACGGCTCATCCTGCAGTCGGCGGGCATCTTGGCCGCAGGCGCCGCAGCCTCAACCGCTTTGGCCCGGCCCGCGGTGGCCACCCCGGGCGGGAACGACCCCCAGCTGAAGTGGCTGGTCGGGGACCACCACGTCCACACCCAGTACAGCCACGACGCGAAATACATGATCAAGCAACAGCTGGACACCGCCCAGAGCTACGGCGTGGATTGGCTGGCGCTCACGGAACACAGCAACTTCGGCCATGCCAACAACGGCGGCGCCGTCAACGCCAACAAGGAAATCCAGGCCCAGCGGGCAGCCCGCCCGGGAATGCTGATCTTCCAAGGGCTCGAGTGGTACATCCCCGGCGCAGAACATGCCTCCGTCCTCGTCGCTCCGGGCCCCAACGAAGTCAGCCTCCTGCGCACCTTCGAACTGGTATGGGACGGCAAGCTGAACCAGTGGGAGAAACCAACCCCTGGCACCGCGCAAGTGGAGACCTTTGAACGCAAGGCCGTGGAAGCCATCGCCTGGCTGGCCAACCAGCGACGCTCCGGCGGCATCGACGACGTCGTGGTCCTGGCAAACCACCCCATGCGGCTTGGCATCGATTCCCCGCACGAGCTCCGTGCCTGGCGCGATTCCGCCCGGGAAGTGATGATCGGCATGGAAGGAGCACCCGGCGCCCAAGGCTCCGGAGTCAGCCAGTTTGCACGGGCCGGCGACCAGCGCGGCGAATACACCAACAACCCCACCCAATACAGCTTTCCCGGGTATCCCGCAGATGCATTCCGCCCCTACGGCGGCTTCGACTGGGCAACCGCGACGGTGGGTGGTGTGTGGGATTCGATGCTCGCCGAAGGCCTGCCGTTCTGGATCACCTCCAACTCCGACAACCACCTCACGGTCAAGGACACCTGGAAGACCGGGCCATACCCGGCCGTGGAGCCCTACCTCAGCCTGCCCAACGAATTCGACCGCTGGTCCGTCACCGGCAAGCGGCCAGACCCGTTCGACACCGGAGAAAAGCAGGGCGGCAGCGACTACTGGCCGGGCCAGTTCAGCCGCCTCCACACCGGCGTCACCCAGCACTCCTACATGGGAGTCCTGGAAGCGATGCGCAACGGCCGCATGTGGGTTGACCATGGCCACCTCCTCCAGGGACTCGATGTCCGCGTCCGCGAGGTGCGCGGGAACAGCGCCGCCAACAGCAACGGACGCAACGGCGTCACCTTGGGGTCGCATCTGCAGGTGAGGCGAGGTGCCGACGTCGAAATTTCCATCACCATTACGACGACGGACTACCGCAACTTCGCGGGTATCCTGCCGAAACTCGCGCACGTTGACGTGATCGGTGGGGCCGTCACCGGCGCAGCCGCTGACCGCGACACCATGACGGCTCCGGGAACGACGGTGTGGAAGCAGATCGATGTATCCGGGCGCACTGGAACCTTCACCATCAAGCACGTGATCAAGGATGTCCAGGGGTCTTGCTACTTCCGCCTCCGCGGAAGCGACGGCAACCGCCACGGCGCAGGCTACTACGGAGCGTCCGTGGATCCGGCCGGCCCCGTTCGCCATGGCCTGAACCTCGGTGATGCCGACCCGTGGGCGGACACCTGGTTCTACGCGAACCCGGTATTCATCGACGTCGTATAGCTGCCGGGCAGGAAGGCGGCGGCCGGCTTACGACTGAACGTCGCCTTCCTCGGGGTCATCGGCTGAGCGGACCTCGTTCCTGATGATGCCCAGTTCCTCCAATTGCGCGGACATCCCGGCACCATCGGGGGCGTAGATCCAGGGAACTCCGGGGGTCGGCTGGCCCCCGGATTTGGACCGCCCACCTGCGAGGACGGCTTCACCGGCGGAGAGCTGGCGGATGGCGATGGCCCGGACGTTTTCGGGGTGGCGCTGGGCAAAGTCGGAGTAGATGGCTTCGTCATGCTGCCCGTCATCACCTACAAGCAGCCATTTTATGTTGGGGAATTCCTCAGCGAGGCGTTCCAACGATGTCCTCTTATGCTCCTGGCCGCTGCGGAACCAGCGGTCGGGCGTGGGTCCCCAGTCGGTCAGGAGCTTGGGCCCGGCGGGGTACAGATTGCGGGAGAGGAAGCGGGACAGCGTAGGAGCTACATTCCAGGCTCCGGTGGAGAGGTACAGCACGGGCGCAGATGGAGCGGTGCGTGCAATCCGTTCGTACAGCACTGCCATGCCAGGCGTTGGGGTCCTGGCGTGCTCGTTGAGGACGAACGTGTTCCAGGCAGCCAGGAAGGGGCGCGGAAGGGCTGTCACCATCACCGTGTCATCGATATCGGACACAACCCCGAACCGGGCGTCGTCAGCCACCACTTCCACCGGAGCCTCCACCGTTTTGGAGCCACCGGATTTCAAGGTAATGGTGTGCCATCCAGCCGTCAGCTCCACCGGGATACGGGCGTCCACCACGCCTCCGCGGTCCGCCACGACGTCATGGGTGGTGCCGGCGATAGTGACCTGCACGGCCGCGTGTGCCACCGGGGCGCTGGTGAAGTTGCGCCACCCGCGCATGCTCTCCTGCAGCGGGTTGGCGTGGCCGGCGGCAGCGTCCCTGGGATCACTGCGGACCACCCGCGCCAGGACCCTGACCCAGGACGTGCTGCCGTAGCCGGTGTAGGGGATGACCGTTTCAACCCGGCCCCTGCGGATGGCCAGGCGGGTCTGCAGCCTCAGCCACGCGTCGTCGAGCCTCATCGCAATGTGGCGCGCCTGCTCGCGGGGCGGCGTCAGGCTGATGCTGCTGCCTGCAGTGGACGTGGGGCGCGGCCGTGCGGGACGAAAAGACATGTTTCCAGTCTTCCATGGCCGGGACTTAGGTTACGGAACACGACTCAGAGCGGAATCGATCAGCACTTCGGCAGCCTGGCGGGCTTGTCCGGCGGCTTCGGGCGATCCGGCGATGGCCGCCGTCGTCTGTGCGCCCTCCGCCAGGATCGAAAGCTGCGGTGCCAGATAGGGCGGCGCCCCCGCTTCAGCCGCAAGGCCAGCGACATACTCCTGGAAAGATTCCTTGTGTTTCCGCGCATAATCCGCCACTTCAGGGCTGACGGCGCCCAGCTCGGCGAAGCTGTTGATGAAACCGCAGCCGCGGAACGAGTCCTGGCAGAACCACCCGGCAAGGTAGTCGAAGATGGCCAGGAGTTTGGCCCGCGGATCAGCGGCCTGCCTCACCGTAGCGTCCAGTCCCTGGGTCCAGGACTCGTGGCGGCGCTCCAGCACGGCCATCACGATGCTGCTTTTGGACGGAAATTCCTGGTACAGCTTCTTCAGGGAGACACCGGCGGCCGTACGCAGCTCGTCCATGCCCACGGACTGGATGCCCTTGGCGTTGTAGAGCCCATCGGCTGTCGCGACGATGCGTTGACGGACTTCGGAAATATCCATGGGTCAATAGTACTTGAATTGAGAACGATCGTTCTATAGTATTTGCCCTAGAGAGAGAACGATCGTTCTCTACTTCGAGAAAAGGGAACAGAATCATGGGCTTCATCAAAGTCGGAACTGAAAACACCACGGACATCGAGCTCTACTATGAGGACCACGGTGCAGGCCAGCCCGTCGTCCTGATCCACGGATATCCCCTTGACGGTGCTTCCTGGGAGAAGCAGACCGCCGCCCTCCTCAACGCCGGCTACCGCGTCATCACCTACGACCGCCGCGGCTTCGGCAAATCCAGCAAGACCACCACGGGCTACGACTACGACACCTTCGCAGCCGACCTCAACACCGTCCTGGAAACCCTCGACCTGCAGGACGCCGTGCTGGTGGGCTTCTCCATGGGTACCGGCGAAGTCGGGCGCTACATCGGCACCTACGGCGAGGCCCGCGTCGCCAAGGCCGTCTTCCTGGCCTCCCTCGAGCCGTTCCTCCTCCAGACCGACGACAACCCCACGGGCGTTCCCTCCTCCGTGTTCGACGGCATCCGCAACGCCGCCATCGAAGACCGGTACTCCTGGTTCAGCAACTTCTACAAGGACTTCTACAACACGGACAACTTCCTCGGAAACCGCCTCAGCGAAGAAGCACTGCGCAACTCCTGGAACGTCGCCGCAGGCTCGTCCTGGTACGCATCGTTCGCAGTGGTTGACACCTGGCTGACCGACTTCCGTGCCGACATCGAAAAGGTTACCGTACCGTCCCTGATCGTCCACGGAACCGGCGACCGCATCCTCCCGATCGACGCCACCGGCCGCGAATTCACCAAGCGCCTCCCCGCGGCAGAATACGTCGAGATCGAGGACGCCCCCCACGGCTTCCTCTGGACGCACGGCGCGGAGATCAACGAGGTCCTGCTCGGCTTCCTGGCCAAGTAGCGTTCAGGCGCCAACTGCTTAAAGAACGACGGCGGCAGCTCACCGGCGGTTCCGGAAGGAACCAAAGGCGGGCTGCCGCCGTCGTGATGCGCGCTTACGCTGGAGGCACTTCGGTTAGCGAACCGTCATGGTCCAGGCGAAGCATGGCGTCCAGGTTCAGGCGGGCCAGGAAGTCGTCGTCGTGACTGACCAGGATAACGGCGCCACGGTAAGCATTCAGCGCCTCCACCAAATGGTCCACGCTTTGGATGTCGAGGTTGTTCGTGGGCTCGTCGAGAATCAGGACCTGGGGCGGCGGATCTGCGAAAAGGAGCCTGGCCAGCGACACCCTGAAGCGCTCACCCCCGGAAAGGGTGTGAACGGGGCGGTAGACGCTGTCGCCACGCAGAAGGAACCGTGCCAACTGGTTTCTGATCTCACCTGCGGGCACGTCCGGGGCGGCCGCCTGCACATTTTGCAGGGTGGTGGCAGCATCGTCCAGGCCATCGAGCCGCTGGCGCAGGTAGCCGGCCCGCTCCGTCAGCAGCCGACCACCGGCTGGCCCGTCTTCACCGGCAACCACGCGTTCGAGCAAGGTGGTTTTTCCCACCCCGTTCGCGCCGATGATGGCCACCCGTTCCGGGCCTTCCATCAGGAAGGCGCGGTTGGTTCCCCGCAACTCCGCTATCCGGCGGCTGCGTGGGACATCCGGATCAGGAAGGTCCACGCTGATGCGCTCCTCTTCCCTGATCCTGGCGGAGGCCGCGTCCAATGCCGCCTGGGCGGCGACCACTTTATTGTCCGAACCTGAACGCAGCTTCCCCGCCGACACCTGGGCGTCGGAGGCCCGCTGGTTCATGAGAATTTTGGAACCCTTTTTGTTGTCATAGCTGGTTTGGCCGGTCCGGGCCCGCTTTGCCAGCTTCGCTTCGGCCTCTTGGCGCTGGCGCTTCTCAACCTTCACCGCCTGTTTTGCGGCCTGGGCAGCCTGCACTGCCGCGGCCTGCTGCTCCTCCACGTGGGACCGCCAGGCGCTGTAGGGTCCGCCGAAGACCGTGAGTTCTCCCCCGTGCAGTTCGGCTGTGTTGTCCATCAATTCCAGCAAAGCGAGGTCATGGCTGACCACCACCAGCGTGCCAGGCCAGCCGGACAAAAGACCTGACAACTTGGCCCGTGCCTCCCGGTCCAGATTATTCGTGGGCTCGTCCAGGAGCGTGATCGCCGTCCTCTGGAGCCTTAGCCCCGCGATGGCGACCAGCATGGCCTCGCCGCCCGAAATCTCCCCGACGCTCCGGTCCAGGTCAGCGGACGAGAAGCCGATGTGGCGCAGGGCCTCGTCGGCGCGCGTCTCAATGTCCCAGTCATCGCCCACCACGTCAAAGTTTTCCACCGATGCGTCACCGGATTCGATGGCCCTGAGGGCCGTCACCTTGGCGCCGATTCCGAGGAGGTCAGCCACGGTGGAATCAGTGAGCAGCGTGAGCGTTTGTGGAAGGTATCCGACGTCGCCGTTGGTGGTGATGTGTCCATGCGTCGGGGCGAGGAGACCGGCAATGAGGCGGAGCAGTGTTGATTTGCCCGCGCCATTGGAACCGACCAGCCCGGTGCGGCCGGCACCGAACGTTCCGGAGACTTCAGTGAGAGCCGGGGTACCGTCGGGCCAGTGAAAGCTGACGTCGGACAGGGTGATGGACGGATTCTTTGTAACAGGCATGATGTTTCAGGACTCCAGTGATTTCAGCGAATGCGCTGCCACCGGCCCGGAAGGACATCAGATGCGTGTCAGCGCTTGGTTTGCGTCGCGAAACCTTGAATGTCCGTCAAAACATCGGCCTAACACTGGGGAATAGAGGATTTCAGTCTCACAAAGATGGCCCTTGAAGGCAAGTTTCCTCAATCGTTCCCGTCTACGGTGACCACGATCTTGCCGCGGGTGTGGCCATCCATGTTGAGCCGGAAGGCATCCGCGGCCTGGGACAGCGGGAAGGTTTCAGCGACCTCCACCTGTAGTTTCCGCTGATCCACCAAGTCTGCGAGCTCCTGCAGTTCGGCCCCCACCGGGTTGACCCACATCCAGGTGCCGCCGTGCTCTTCCACGTCGCTGTCGGCAATGGAGGCATGTCGGCCATTGTCCTTCAGCACCTCAAGGGTTGTTGAGAGGTTGCCGCCGACGAAGTCCGCAACGACGTCGATACCTTCCGGGCGAAGTTCCCGCAGCCTGCCGGACAGGCCCTCTCCGTACGCAACCGGTTCGGCTCCCAGCGAGCGGAGGAAATCGTGGTTCTTCTCCGAAGCAGTCGCGATGACTTCCGCACCGAGGGCCTTCGCGATTTGGATACCGAGGGAGCCGACACCTCCGGAACCGCCGTGGATCAGCACGGTCTCGCCGGCGGCGAGTTCCAGGCGCCTCAACACCTGAAAAGCCGTCAAGCCGGCAAGCGGCAGGCCAGCGGACTCATTCCAGTCCAGGCTCTCCGGTTTGCGGGCCAAGAGCCGCTCCGGCAGTGCAATGTACTCGGCAAAGCTGCCGCCGTGGACAAAGTCCTTGCGACCATAGGCGATCACCTCTTCCCCGGGCTGGAAGTGCGGTGCATCAATACCAACCGACTCCACCACCCCGGCAACGTCCCAGCCCGGGATGGCCGGAAACTGGATGTCCATGAGCGGGTCCAGGTAGCCGGCCATGATCTTCCAATCCACCGGATTCACCGATGCCGTTTTGACCTTGACCAGCACCATGCCGGGGCCCACCTTGGGCATTGGCTGCTCGGTGAGTTCCAGGACGTCGGGGTTTCCGTACTTGCTGTAGGTGATTGCCTTCATGTGGGCGACAACTTCCACTTGTGCCCGGCTATTCCTATGACTGCTGTTTCAATTCGGTGCTTTAGTCGAAGAATCCCACGATGTACCCGATGAAGTAGAGCATGGACAACAGGACGAAGACGCCGATGACCGACATCCACAAAATCTGGCTGCCCTTCCGCGGTCCGCCCTCGTCATGGCCCTGCGGTCCGGCCGTGGATGATTCTCCCGGCGGGGTCTCGCCCGGAGGCACTCCCCCGCCCGGCTCCAGTCCTGTGATCTTGTCCTCGTACGGGTCCGGATTGGGTCCTGACACGTTCACTCCCCTGATAGCAGTGGTGACGCCTTTGATCCAGCGTAGCGAACCGCGAGCCAGAACCACAGCAGCCTTACAAATCCGGGGAAGTGCCGGTCAGCGCCCCCACACGGCGTCGCGCGTCACCGTCCGCAGTCGGTACAAGGACGACGTGGCGGTGATGTAGAGGTCATGGCCATCGGGGCCGCCGAAACAAAGATTCGAGACCCTTTCCGGAAGTTCGACGGCGGCCAGCAGCTCGCCGTCGGGCGCGTAAACCCGCACGGACGCACCTGCCGAGGTCCAAACGCGGCCCTCGACGTCCACGCGGAAACCGTCCGAGGCTTTGTCGTCCTCGAGCTCCACGAAGGTGGTTCCGGAGCCGCACGCGCCGTCCATTACCGGATACACGGCGATCCGCAACGGAACACCGTGGGACGGGCCCGCCGTGTCCGAAACGTACAGCAGCGATTCGTCCGGCGAAAAGGCCAGGCCGTTGGGATGGACGAGGTCTGTGATCACCGGCGTCAGATCCCCTGTGGCCGGGTCAAACCTGAAGACGTAGCAGCCGCCATATTCCTGCTCGCCCTCGTGCCCTTCCACCGTGCCGGGAAGGATTCCGTACGGAGGATCCGTGAACCATACAGTTCCATCACTGGCGACCACAACATCGTTGGGCGAATTGAGCCGATGCTCACCGAACGAGTCGACGATCGGCGTGACATCGCCGTCGTGATCCCGCTCGACACGTCGGCGGCCGTGGCTGCACTGGACCACGCTGCCGTCGCGGTCGAGGGTCCGGCCGTTGGTGTATTCGACGGCGGTGGCGTACTCGCGCGTGGCGCCTGTGGTTGGGCTGAACTCCAGGATGCGGTTGTTGGGAATGTCGCTCCAGCGAACCGTCTGCGATCCCGGTACCCAGACCGGCCCTTCCGCCCACACTGTGCCTTCGAAAAGCTTTTCCAGAGAGCCGGTGATCAGTTCGTCCATGCGTTCGAGACTAGTCCTCCACAGCTCCCGAGGCGGCCTTTGCGTCAGCTGGTGTGTTGGCGTCCGCTCGCTGCGCACCAGGCATCGCGATCACCGCCACCACCGTGAGCACGGCGCTGATCAGCACCGCCACGAACACCGCGCTGGAGGCGTTCACCGTGGTTTGCGGATCGGCGCCGCCACTCGGGCCGCCAGCGTAGATGGCATTCGCGATCGCGCCGAAAACCGCCACGCCCAGTGCACTGCCGATCGACCGCGCGAAGAGGTTCGTGCCGGTGACCACCCCGCGTTCGTTCCACTCCACGCTGGACTGGGCGGCGATGAGACTCGGAGTGGCAACCAGCCCCAGGCCCAAGCCCACAACGAAGCACGACAGCGCGACCCAGACGACGTTGGGCGAGTACGCCGTGAACGCCAGCACCGCCGCGCCGGCCACCGAGATGGAGATCCCGATCAAGGCCGTCCGCTTGAACCCGATCCGGAGGTAGAACCTGCCGGCTTGGGAGGCGCTGATCGGCCAGCCCAAAGTCAGGGCCGCCAACGCCAGGCCCGCAAGGATCGGAGATGTTTTAAGCGCTCCTTCGAGGAACGTTGGGACGTACGAGGTCAGGCCCAACATGACGGCGCCGACGCCGAAAGAAATCAAAGCCGTGGTTGCGAGAAGCCGCCGCGAGACCACCCAGGCAGGCAAAATGGGTTCCGCAGCCCTGCGCTCAGCCAAGACAAATGCGCCAAACAGCAAGGCGCCCACTGCGAAGACGGCAATGCTCACAGGCGAGTTCCACGCCCAGGCCTGGCCACCCTCCAGCGCTCCGAGGATCAGCAGGCTCAAGGAGACCGTCAACAGGGACGCGCCCAGATAGTCGATCCGGTGCTTGGCGCGCTCGACGTTTTCGTGGAAGGTACGTACCAGCATCCAAGCGGCGAGGAAGCACAGGGGAATGTTGATCAGGAAGATCCAGCGCCAGATCCCCAGGGAAGCAAAGATACCGCCGAGGGTTGGCCCCACCACGGAGGAAATGGCCCACACACTTGCAAGATAGCCCTGCACCTTGGCGCGCTCGGCAAGGGTGTAGATGTCGCCGGCAATGGTGATGGACACCGGCTGCACCGCACCTGCGCCGAGGCCCTGAAGCACGCGGAAAGCAATGAGAGCGGGCATGCTCCACGCCAGCCCGCACAGGATCGAACCCAGCAGGAACAGGCCGATCCCGCTCAGGATAAGCGGCTTACGGCCCAGCATGTCCGACAACTTGGCATAGATCGGGACCGATACAGCCTGCGCCAACAGGTACGCCGAGAAGAGCCAGGGGAAGGAACTGAAGCCGCCGATGTCCTCAACGATGGACGGCACGGCCGTTGCGACAATCGTTGAATCGATCGCTACCAGGCCAGTGGACAGCATCAGGGCAATGAGGATGGGGCCACGCTTGGAACGGAACCCAACGCCGTCGGCAGTTTCTGTAGTCATGTGTCTCGTTCCCCGTCGTCAGCTCGTTACGTTCGTTCCCGGGGCAAGCCCCTCAGGGGGTAACGGTACGGGTGGCGGAATTAGTCCCGGTGGCGGCGCTCGGACACGCCCCGACCCTGGCCGCCTTGGGCGAAGCCAAAGCGGCTCTAGCGCAACGAAACAAGATCCTGCACGCCACAGTTGGTGGTTCGCTGATAGATGGGACCACTGGCGGCGTTTCCGGCTGTGATATTGGGTGTGATTGAGGTGTTGAAACAAACTGTAGTCCGTGGGAGCATGGCATTATGACAGCAGTTGCAGGAGCTCGCGGAGGACTGAAGGCGCACCAAGATTCAATCAGGCTGCCCGAGGCTGAACTGGTCCGGGACCTGCGTGACATCCTAGGCGCGAAACTAGTCGCATACATTGGCTCCGTGAAGGAAACCCGGGCGGTCCGCCAATGGGCCGATGGTGAGCGTAAACCTTCCGCGGAGATCATGACCCGCCTCCGGCACGCCTACCACGTGGCAGCACTGCTGGCTGAGCGCGATTCCCGTACTGTGGTCCAAGCATGGTTCCTAGGCATGAACCCGCAACTGGAAGATGTCCCCCCGGCCAGGTTGCTTCGGGAAGGCCACGTCGATGAGGCCGCACAGCAGGTTCTCGCCGCGGCGCGTGCTTTTGCGGCCGCCGGCTAAGCATGGCAACGAATGAACTGACCATCATTCCTGCATTGCGAACCGTGTGGCGGATAGGGTTCCGACCGGACCCGTGGGCATGGAGTGGATGGGAATGGTCCACCAACGGGCGATTCCCTGGGCGATGGGACGACCTGCACGGCAACTTCCGGACCGTCTATGCCGGTTCTTCGCTGAAAGCCTGCCTGTTGGAAGTCCTCGCCGGCTTCCGGCCTGATCCACGCCTCGCCTCGGAGCTAGGCGAGATCATCGAAGACGACGAAGACCACGTCCTGCATCCCACCATCCTCCCCGGAGAAGAGCCACGGGAATGGCTCGAGCCCCGCACCGCGGCACGAGCAGAACTGAGCGGAAACTACTGTGCCGTGACGACTTCAGCCACCGTCAGCGCCCTGTACCCGCACTTCGTCGCCAAAGCACTGAGCCTCGGTCTGACCGACTTCGACGCTGCAGCCCTCAAGGACGCCCGGCCGAGGCAACTTACCCAAGCCATAGCCGCCTGGCTCTACGACACCACTACCGTCGACGGCGTAACCTTCAACTCCCGCCATGGCGACGAGCTCCAACTCTGGGCCATCTTTGAACGTCCAGGAGACCCACCCACCAGCCCCAACCTGGACAAACCACATTCCGTGGAACTCGACCACCGCTCGGCAGCCATCCACGAGGCCTTCGAAGTACTCGGCCTGTCTTGGCGGGAAGACTAATGGTTGGTTCTCGACGGGTGGGCCGCGCTCGGGGCGGTACTTATCGCCGTCGGCCACTTCCGAAACGCCCCTGCCGTGGTGGACGCCTGACGGCGCCGACAGCCTACAGCCTATGAAGCCGGAGCCGACTTTCTGCGGCGCCATACGCTGCGCACATGCTGGTGGAGCGTTTTCTTGCTGCGTCGGCTCACCATGATGACGCACGCGACGCCGGTCACCAGGACCACCGCGCCGCCCCCTGCAACCGCCCAACGCGCCCCGAACTCCGTACCGATCCACCCCATGAGGGGGGAACCTATGGCGGTGCCACCCTGCAGGATGGCAAGGTACAGCGCCAGGACACGGCCACGGAACTGTGGCTCGACAGAGAGCTGGATAGTTGTGTTGCAGCTGTTGAGGAAGGTAATGGAGGCAAGGCCAACGGGAACCAGCGCGGCGGCGTAGATCCAGAAGGTCGGCGCAATGCTTGCCAGCAAAGTGAAGGCACCCAGGCTCAGGGCGCCGCCAAGCAGGAATCGCAGGCGCGGGCCGGACCGGCGGGCGGCGAGCAAGGCTCCGGCAAGGGTTCCGATGGCCATGATGGAACCCAGGAGGCCGAACTCCTCAGGTCCCATCCCGAACTCCGCCGTGGCCATCAACGAATTGGTGACCGGGAAGTTCATGCCGAACGCTCCGAGCAACCCCACCATGGCCATGATGAGCACCAGGTCGGGCCGTTGCCTGACGTAGCCGAGTCCGTCCAGGAACTGGTGTTTGCCGCGCGCCACTGGCGTCGCGGGCTCCAATTCGGAGGTTTTGACGCGCATCAGCGAAATGATGACCGCGACGAAGCTCGCGGCATTGAGGAGGAACACCGGCCCGGTGCCGATCCACGCAATGAGCACGCCGGCGATAGCAGGGCCGGTGAGCCGCGCGCTGTTGAACGACGCCGAGTTCAGGGCCACGGCATTGGCGAGCTTGTCCGGGCCCACGAGTTCCGAGACGAAGGCTTGTCGGGCCGGTGCATCCATGGCCGCCGCGAGGCCCAGGGCAACTGCGGCAATGTAGACGTGCCACAGCTGGGCAACTCCGGTCACCACCAGGAGTCCGACTACGAGGCCGCAGATCCCCATGGCCGCCTGGGTCCAGAAAAGGATTACGCGTTTACGGTAGCGGTCAGCCAGCACCCCCGCGTAGGGGCCGAACAGCAACATGGGAAGGAACTGCAAAGCCGTTGTAACACCTACGGCCGTTCCGGAGTGATTGGTAAGGACGGTCAACACCAGCCAGTCCTGGGCAACCCGCTGCATCCAGGTGCCGATGTTGGAGACCAGGGCACCGCCGGCCCAAAGGCGGTAATTGGGACTTTCAAGGGCCCGGAACATGGCGCTCACTTGGCGCTCATCTCCTGCATGATGCGGGCGGCGCGGCTGAGGGTCAGCCGGTCCTCATCGCTCAGCCCCGCAACTCGCTGGGCCAACCACGCGGTCCGCTGGCTTCGGGCTTCAGCCAGGACTTCCCGGCCCGGGTCGGTGATGCTGATCTGGACCTGTCGCCCGTCTGCGGGGTTTGCCTGCCGCGACACGAAGCCCTGCCCGGTCAGCGCATTCACGATCCGGGTCATCGAGGGTGCCTGGACATGCTCGCGATCGGCCAGTTCCCGGAGTGACTGCGGCCCGGCATTCAGGTGGGCCAACACGGTGTATTGACCCGGAGTGATGACATCGCCCGTCGCTTCGATGCGAAGCCTGCGGGATGTGCGCATCACGGCTGTTCGCAGGTCTATGGCGAGGATGTCCGGTTGGATATCGGAATCGGTTGCTGGGCTTGCTGCCACGTTGGCTTCGGTCACTGGGAGGCGCCTCCTGAGGTTGGCCTAATAGTTAGCAGTGCTAATTAGCTCCGCTAACTATTATGCTCCTCCCATCAGCAAGCTGTCCATGGAATGTGATGAGGGCTATGTGCGGAGTTAAAGAACGACGGCGGGCCGCCCCTAAGGTTCCCGGGAACCTATGGTTCCGGAGACCTTAAAGACGGCCCGCCGTCGTCGTTAATTCAGCCAGCCGCGGCGGCAGGCCTTAGTCGTTGATGAGGTCGTGCACCACGATCGTCTGGTCGCGGTCCGGGCCGACGCCGATCGCCGAGAAGCGCGTGCCGGAGAGCTTCTCGAGGGCCAACACGTAGTTGCGGGCGTTCTGGGGGAGGTCTTCCAGGGTGCGGGCGCCGGTGATGTCCTCGGTCCAGCCGTCGAAGTACTCGAAGATCGGCACTGCGTGGTGGAACTCGGTCTGCGTCATGGGCATTTCGTCGTGGCGGACGCCGTCAACGTCGTAGGCCACGCAAACGGGGATCTGCTCGATGCCCGTGAGGACGTCCAGCTTGGTGACGAAGTAGTCCGTGAAGCCGTTGACGCGCGAGGCGTGGCGGGCCAGGACGGCGTCGTACCAACCGCAGCGGCGGGGACGGCCGGTGTTCACGCCGAACTCGCCACCGGTCTTCTGCAAGTACACGCCCATGTCGTCGAACAGCTCAGTGGGGAACGGTCCGGCGCCAACACGGGTGGTGTAGGCCTTGATGATGCCGATGGAGCGCGAGATGCGCGTGGGGCCAATGCCCGAACCAACGGAAGCGCCGCCGGCAGTCGGGTTGGAGGAGGTCACGAACGGGTAGGTGCCGTGGTCCACGTCCAGGAAGGTTGCCTGGCCGCCTTCCATGAGCACAACCTTGCCCTCGTCCAGGGCGTTGTTGAGGACCAGGGTGCTGTCGATGACCAGCGGGCGCAGCCGCTCGGCGAAGGACAGGAAGTACTCCACGATTTCGTCAGCGATGATGTCGCGGCGGTTGTAGACCTTGACCAGGAGTTCGTTCTTCTGGCGCAGCGAGCCTTCCACCTTCTGGCGGAGGATCGACTCGTCGAAGACGTCCTGGACGCGGATGCCCAGGCGGGCCACCTTGTCCATGTAGGCCGGGCCGATGCCGCGGCCGGTGGTGCCGATGGCCCGGCTGCCGAGGAAGCGTTCGGTCACCTTGTCCAGCACCTGGTGGTACGGAGCGACGAGGTGGGCGTTGGCGGAAACACGCAGGCGGGAGGTGTCCGCGCCGCGGGCTTCCAGGCCGTCGATCTCCTGGAACAGGGCCTCGAGGTTCACTACGCAGCCGTTGCCAATAATGGGAATTGCGTTGGGGCTCAGGATGCCCGCGGGAAGGAGCTTCAGCTCATACTTCTCACCGCCAACAACCACGGTGTGCCCGGCGTTGTTACCGCCGTTGGGCTTGACCACGTAGTCAACGCGGCCACCGAGCAGATCGGTTGCTTTGCCTTTGCCTTCGTCGCCCCACTGGGCTCCGACGATCACGATAGCGGGCATGGGATCCTCCCCCATTCTTTTCGGGCCAAGCCGGTGTGGCCGGGCGCCGTACATGAGAACGCCCCGATGCTTACTGGTGCAGCCCACCCGAAGGCATGGCGTACGCAAGAGTTTCGGGGCTCTTACCAGCCAAGTTTAGCCGATGGCAACGGTTTCTCTGGTGTTTGGCCGCCGTTGGGGTGCAGTTATGAAGAAGTCAAGGAACCTTCAGGGCGGCCGGACCCGCCGACGAACTGCCCAAGGACAAGCTCAGCAGCCCGGCACTGTCCACGAGCCCCACACGGATGGCGGAGACCTTGTACTCACCCGCTGCGGCCGTCACGTCCGCCGGTTTGGTACCCGCCCAGCTTTGATCGGGTTGGACGTTGACGTTGATGGCCACCAAGGTGCGGACTGCTGTTAGGACAGGCCCGACGGCGTTGATCACCGGTGTGATGAGCAACTGAAGGCTGGCGCCCAGGTTCGGGATGAGGCCCGCGTTGAAAATGGTGGCGTTGAGGACGTTCTTCACCACAGCGTTTGTGCCGGTGAGAAGTGCCGACGTGATGGGACCCAGCAACGCGGCAACCACGCCGCCAAGGTCAAGGCCAATGACGTTGGCGGTCACCTGGGGTGCCACAGCGTTCCCGTCGAGGAAGTCGCCCAAAGATATGCCTGTGGTGGCGCCGGTGGCCGAGCCCATCTTGACGGCGATGGTCGCTGCGTTGAGCCCGGCCAGTTTCAGGGTGATGTTGGTGTTGGCATTCAGCGTGATGGCCCGCAAGGCCGTAGTCAGGGCAGCCACGACGCGGTTCTTCCATGCGTCAAGCAAGGCAGTCACCCTGCTGGTCACCGCCGTGGTCATGGCGGCATCCAAAACCACGGCGTGGTTTGGCGCCATGCCATTCAGCCCTGTGGTGGCACTCCCGGTGAGGGATGCGATGTCGACCTTGACCGTCCCGTTCCCCAGGTTGACGGTGACGATGCCGTCGGTCATGGACTCGGTCATCATCGCCGTGACGCCGCTCAGATCAGGGGCGGACAGCGTTGCCGTGGTGCTGATGGACCCGAGTGACAGCGACCCCAGCAAAGGATTGACGAGGGCCGAAATCCCATCGGAGATCCCCGTCGTCAGCCCGCCGGTGCCCAGTAACGCATTCAGCTGCGTCGGAACGGCGCCCACCAGCGACGCCCCCTGGGTCGACAACGTTCCGACGGCGGGAATCGCCGCGGTAAGGTCCAGCCCGGCTATCCCGTATTGGCGCTGCACAGTGGGAGTGGGGTTCAACATCGGCCACCCGTTGGTCATCACGCAGGCATCAACCGCCGACGACGAAGCAAGCGCGCCAACGTCCAGGGTCACCCCGGACAGGGAGGCTGGGACGATGTTCCCCAACGAAATACTGGCCGATTTTGGCGCCGTGGCCGCCCCCTGGGAGGTTCCGGCAACGTCCACGGCGCCCGTCTGGTCGGACACCAGGCCGGAAGCGCCGTGGGCCTGCCCGCTCTTCTGCGAGCGCGCCCACTGCGTGTAGGTGCCAAGACCACCCACCGGAGCCCCGAGCCCCAGCCCGACGTTCACCGGACTGCTGCCCAGTGCGGTCACAGGAATCTTGGTGACGTACGCATCCGTGGTTCCGGGCACCAGGACGGCCGACAACGGCGTGGGCGTGGCGGTGGTTCCGTTGTTCACCACAGTCAGCCCTTGGACGCCGGCCACAGTGTCCAGGTTGGTGTTCAGCACGCTCCCTTGCAGCTGCCTGGCCCACGCCTGGTTGGTGAACATCGAGTTGGTAGTGCAGTCTCCAGGCGAACTCACTCCAATGGCGCTGCGCACCCACTCGTTGTCCGTCCACGCGGCTGTCGTGATGCTGGTCGTCGCGGCCACAGCGATGGCGGCGACTGCTGCGACGAACGCCGAGCGGCGGGGCCGCTTGAGGATTGCTCCGCGGAAGGCCCCTGGGAAGGCCCGGCGCCGGGGCTTGTCCAAGGCGTGCCGGGGCGTCATGCGCTTCGCTCCGGGGTTTCACGCGGCCGTCTGACCAGCGCCAGCACGGCCGTTCCCAGGAGGAACAGGGCACCGCCGGCGAACAGCGCCGGGAGGAACGAAGCGCCCGTGTTGCCAAGGGGCTCCTTGCTTCCGCCACCGGCCACCGGGGGCTGCGAAGGTGCGCTGCCGCCGTCGTCGTCCCCCATGGCACTGATCCCGATGCCCAAGGTGAGCGTCGCGCCCTGCGGAGGAGCGGTGTCGGCAGGCCCGGCAAGGGTGAAGCGGAGGTACGGTGACGTTCCGGCGCGGAGGTTGCTGAGCGGGATGCGGAGGGCCTGGTCCCAATCGCCGAGCCGGGTGGTGCGGACCCGGGGCGTTGAACCAGCCGGGCATTCCAACCGCTGGTTCAGCCCGCTGTCGCCCTGCCACGGCGTGGGGCATTCATCCACGGCGATCGCGTAGCCGTCCGCGGCCGCCAAGGTGCCCGTGGCCGTGAGTTGGAGCGAGGACGTGGCTTCAGGTTTTTCCAACGACAACCCAATCTGCCACACGAACGAATCACCCCGCGCGAGTTGCGGGAACTCCAGCGGGTACACGGAAGAGGAAAGCCACAGGAGCCCCGGAGTCCCATTCTCGGGAACGGGGATGAGGTGGTCGGCAGCGTGGGCGGGAACGGCGGCTGGAAGAGCACAACCCAGCGCACTGACGACGACGGCGACACACACCGCAGCTGCGGTCCTCGCCATCCTGGTCCACTGATTCACCGCTCATTCACCTCCCTGTTGACACCACACCTTTGTGACGGGCAACCCGTTTGGGCCAATACGCCCACACCACGAGCCCGGCAACCGCCAACGTTGCGGCGGCGATGAAACCGGGGCCCCGCATCGCCATTACCCAGGAACCCACTGCTGGCACCGTCAGGAGTACCTTTTGGCCGGTCTCCACTTGATAGGGCAGTGGATCCTCGGAACTGTTCGCATCCCCCTTGAGCCGCAAAGAAGCACCGGTGCCAGAGGGCTCCACGGACACCACACGGTGGGTGACAAGAACGCCGGACTCCGACCGCTTCACGGATACGACGTCGCCCGGGGCCAGCTCCGTCGCCGGCACCTGCACCGTGAGGGACAGGGCTCCCACCGGATAGATGGGCTCCATGGACCCGGTCCTGAAGACGACGAACGAGGCCTTGTAAACGAATCCAAGGACAAGCGCCAGGATGCACACCAGCCCGAGCACTGCCACCAATGTCAGCGCAATCTCACGGGAAACCTTGAGGATGCCGGACATGGCGGTCCAGAAGCCCGCCCCTCCTAAGGCAGGGGCCGAAGGGGGCAATGGGGACGAGCTTCTGGTCCGGGTCAAGGGCTCTGTCACAGAGCCGAATTACGAGCCGGCGATGCTGGTGAACCTCCACAGCGGCACGGTCTGCTTACCCTGCAAGGTCACGTCAGTCACCGCGGACGGAAGGGTGATGGCGAAGCAAAGGTTCACCGGGGAGCCGGCCGTTGATACGTCGGCACCCTTGGGCAGGGAAATCGGCGTTGCGGAAACCGTGGTCAGCGGGACACTGGCCCCTGCGGAGCCCACGATGTCCGTGCCGGCGGTCAGGTCGCCAGCGGTGCAGTTGGCCGGGGTGACGCCCTGTACCGCGCGGTACGTCAGGGCGTTGTAGAGGGCCAGGGAGTTGGTGGTGGTGTCCACTGCGTTCCCGCCCAGCTTCACCGCCTCAGCCAGGGTGGCCGTGAGTGCTTCAGAGCCAGCGGCAGCCCGGAGCTGCATGGGAGCGTACGCCGTATCACCGGGCTTCAGGGCTGCGGAGATGGCACCGAAGGTCAGCGCGCCATCGGTAGCCGAACTCGGCACGGTGGGGATGTTCGGCTTGTCACTCCACGCGTCGGCACCCGTGCCGTTGGTGTTGCTGAAGGTGTTTTGTTCCATGTGGTAGGTCAGCGTGCCCGGTCCGTTATCGCCACCGGAGTTGCCGAAGACCCACTCGTTGTCTGTCCAGGCGGCCAGCGTGAACGCGGCTCCCACGCCCAGGACAAGGCCGCCCGCAAGTAGCGCGCGGACCTTCGTAGCCCTGTTGGATGACATCTTTGAGACCATTATCTAACCCCCACGGTTGACGATGCTGAACTGGTGGGGAGGCCGAACGGTTTCCCCCGAAACCAGTGGTTTCACCGTCATTATCCGGGGCAGGAAAAGCGTCACCCGGCCAAGGTGCACTTTAGGGTTAACGCGGACGTTCGACGCCGGTGCGGAGCGGCTTGGGCAGCTTAGCCGCCAGTCACGAAATCCAGGGCGGCTTCAGCGAAGGCAGGCCATTCCGTGTGCGAGCTGAAGGGCACCTCCACCCAGTCCTTGAAGGGGCGGTTCATCCCGGAAGGATCAAAAAGGGCAGCTCCTGGAAGAGCCAAGGCGCGCGCATGTTCGGCGGTCTCCTTGCCCAGTTTGAATGTCACCTTGTCGCCGTTCAGGCAGGCCAGCGCCTTTTTGCCCAGCATGAGTGAGCTCGCGCCGAACATCTTCCCCATGACCACTCCGGCCGGGGCCAGCTCGGCACCGAGTTCCTCGAAAGCGGAAACGGCGGCAGCGGGCGACTCTTGTTTCTCCATACCGGGCATCTTGCCGGAAAGGACGCACCGCCGTCGAGAGTTGCTGTTGGGAAGCGAGCGGCGCCGCAGAGACGCCCGCCACGTTTCCCGCGCAACACGCCGTGTCGCATTCGGTGGCACGCCGGGACGGGCCCGGGAGAGGCACCGAGTCCGGTAAGGTTAGTTAGCCCCCAACAGCACCTTCCAGGTTTCGCTGCGGCATGCCCGCGGCACCTGCATCCGGTGCGCTGTAACACCTAGGAGACCTAAGCCCTGATGCAAGAACTGGCGACTGAATCACCCGAACAAACCCTCTGGAACCGCCGCTACGAACCGCACATCGCTGAGGTCAACGAGCTGTGCGACTCCATCAAGGAACAGAAGCCGGGCAGCGAGGTCCTCTACATCGACCCCGCCCACAGCATGGATGACTGCCGTATCGTCAGCCTTTTCTCCAACCAGCGCACCACGTCCGGTGAGGGCTTCATCACCCCGGGCGACGAAGAAGCCAGCACCCGCATGCTCGGAATGCAGTGGCAGCTGGGCCTGCGTCCGGAGCTCGTGATGCCGTGGAACGCATACCCGTGGATCGAGCCGAACGAGGAACCGGGCAAGCTCACCCCCGCCAACATCACCGAAGGCCTCAAGCCGCTCCTGCGCCTCCTGCAGCTCCTGCCGCGCACCTCCGCCCTGGTGGCCCACGGCAACGAGGCACACCGCCTGGCCGATCAGCTCATGAAGGCAGCCCCGGCCAGCATCGCACGCCGCGGTTTTAAGACGTTCAAGGTCCGCTCGCTCGGCGGCCGTTCCTTCGCCGGAACTCCGGAACGCCAGCAGGAATACCTGGACGCCATCCACGGCGCCTACGCCGAAGCCATGGCCCGCACGGGTATCCCGCGCAAGTCCTGACCCAACTGAGTAACAGCAAACGCTCCACTGACGCTTCATTAGAGCACGTGCTGTTACCTGGTTGGGCGGGTTAACCACGACGGCGGCCCCCACCGGTTTGTGTGGGCCGCCCGCGGGGTTGGGGGGGGGGGGGGTGGCGCGGGGGTAGGCCCGGGCTAGTATA
>NZ_JBHVAL010000034.1:0-12790 GCF_042667405.1 Paenarthrobacter sp. NPDC057355
GGCGCTGCCGGACCGCCCGGCGATAATGACCGCAGACCGCACGGGCCGGCATCAACAACACCGCCGCCACTTCATATTGTCTAGTCGTTGATGTTGCCCGCCTGTTCTGGCACAACATCCCCTAATGGGAGCGGCGGCCGCCAGCCCAGCGCTGGCGGCCGCCGTCAATATTGAGGCCGATCAACGGGCCGCTATTTACTTCCCCACCGGGAGATGATCGCCTCTTCGAGAGCCTGACGCTGAGTTATGCCTTCTTCTTCCACAGCTCTGTCCAGGATTTCCATGACGGACACGGAGATCCTGGGACCGATGGCAATCGTCGCTTCACGCTTTTTGCGGGCGACGGGATTGGACTGGGCGGCCGGCGCCGAGGGGGCCGTCCGTAAACTTGAAGGGGCGGTGTCCACGGGGTCCAGGCGCTCGTCCGGCGCCGGTTTCGGTCCACGCCTTTGAGGAAGTTCCGGACGGTCTTTCATCTCTGCCATCGAATGATGCTCCCTGCTAGTTCCTTGTAGGCCTCCACGACCGGGCTTCCCTTGCGGTAATTGCCGTACCACTCTTGTGTAAGGCGCATTTCCTGAACGATTGTCCGGTGCGGGACAAGGGGCGTGAGCAGCATGCCTGTGTCGCGCAACTGGTCAATGCTGTTGGCGGCGATGCGACTCATGATGGTCTCTTGCACCGCTCCCACGACGATTCCGGCCTCGGCAAGATTCGATGGCGCTCCGATGAGGTCCCTGGAGCGCTTGAAATGCTGCACTGATCGACGTGCCCCGGCGACTCCATCCACGCCATCGACCGTGGCCGTTGCTGCGTAGACGACAGTGTCAGCCGCATTGAGCGCGGCAAGCGTCAGTGGGCCACCTTGCCGGTTCGGGCAGTCAAGAATAACCAGGTCCGCGTCCACGCCGATAAGTGATGTCCTGAGACGTAGCTCAGCGTGATCGGCACGGTCAGCCTCGCGATTGGAGACGCTTCGGGAGGAGGGTATGACCTTAAGGTTCGGGAACCATGAACTGGTCAGAGCAAGGTCGTTAGCCCAACCTTCAGGGTTTTCATCACCCAGGATCGCCCCTACATGTTGCCAGTCTTCAGCAGGTTCCACACCTATCCACTTTGTAGCGGCCGCCCGAGGGTCCAGATCGATCAGAAGGACGTTTCGACCCTCCGCTGCCGCTGTTGCCGCCAATGACACGGCAGTGGTCGTCTTACTGGCACCGCCGGACTCGCTATAGGTCATCACCGTCTGGACCTTTGTCATAAGAGAATCCTATCTTTCCAGCTTGCTAGCTAGCAAGCACTCAAGCCTGCTATAAAGCTAGCTATCTATAGAGCTAGCTGTCAAGCTATCTTGCTAGCAAACCCCTATCTTGCTTGCTAGCAAGCAAGATAGGGGTTTGTGTTGGGCCGCCAGTCGGCAAATTAGAATCCTTTTGCTCGCGTCAGGATATCCTGACGTTTCCGGCAAAAGGGAGTGATCGGCGGTGGAACGGACAACACATAAGGGGTCGTTGGTCGCAACGGCGCCCGACGGTCGAAACTCTCTTGATCTTCGAGAAGGACTAGTGCTTGTCCAAGGCATCACCGGAAGACAGCAACGGCATCCGGATCGCCGAGACCACGAAATAGTTCCGGATGACGCCGTTACGGGTTGGCGCTCTCTTTGTTCCCGTGGGTGGGAGGGTCCATTGTGGCGGCGTGTCACCGATCGAGGGAAAGCCAGCCTGCTTCACCGCCGTGCATACGTGCCATTTTTAGGCGTTGCGTGTCCATCTGTTGACGTGGAGGCTGCAATACGGGACGAGTGGCTGGCTCATGCCGGACCGGCTAATGCAGTCGTAGAACTGGAAGCAGCCGCGGAAGCCCTGGCCCAAGCTCACGAAAACGTTAACCGCAAGGTACGACAAGCCAAGACAGCTGGCGTCTCTTGGGCACAGATTGGAATCGCTGTCCGCATGACGAAACAGTCTGCACACGAACGCTGGGGGCATCAGTAGTCTCGCCCCGCTGAACCTAGCCGGCTTAGGCGAAGGCGAGGTGGGACAAGGTCCACTCCTCGGGCGGTCCTTCGTACAGGTGCCAGGGGTAGTCGTCGTCAGGGGAGAGCAATTCGGCTGCGGTGTGGGCTCGTTTGGAGAGCCATTCGCGCCAAATGATGCGGTCTTGGACGTATTTCCTGAGCTGCCGTGCCACGGCTTCGAGGACGCCGAGCTGTTCGGCAAGTTCTTTCAAGGACGTGGTGGCCACGATTGTCCATTGCAGAGTCTTTGACCTGGTAACCAGGTTCCATGCAGCAAGGATCTCGAGAGCTTCCGTGACAGCTGTCCTGGACAACCTGGTAGTCCTAACCAAGTCAACGCTGCGTAGGGCAGCGGGGGAGTGCTCCAGGGCCTCGTAGACGAGTGCGGCAGGTATACCCAGTTCACGGAATACGGGGCGCAGAGCGTGGATCTTTCCCTTGCGCCAGGACATGTCCTCAGCTGCCGCTTTGATATCGTCCGGGATGGTCAGCATGTACAGATCCGCCTTAGTGCCCCGGCCTTGTTCGACAAGGGTAGCCAGGGCATCTTTTTCCGCTCGGATAGCTTTCAGATGCAGTTGAACGGTGGTGTGGTCCATGCCTGTGGCTACTGCGATTGAACGGCTGCCGAACTCCACGAAACGGGATGCACTCATGTGAGCTGCTTCCCCAAGGGCCCTAAGCACCATACGTCGGCCAAGGCCTTCACGGGACTCCTTATAGCGCTGCTCCCTGAATTGTAGGGCGTTACGCCAAGTCCTGATGAACCGGTGCTCAGCATCCGGATGCGAAGAAACAGAAACCCCTTGGATGCCCCCCGCCTGTGTAGGGGGCGCGCTTGTGGGGGATTTACGGGCATTGCTATCTGCTTGCTTATCGCCGTGGCTTTTTTGGATATAGCGGAGGGCTTTTACCCAGTCCCTTTGCAGGCTTTTGGATCTGTGCCCTGCGCGGTAGCGGGCGTAGAAGGACGCCAATCCTGGCCAGTTGCCCTGCAGGAGCCGGCGCTGGACGTCGGTGAGGGAAAGGCCGGCGGCCGCAGCCGCGACGAGCACGGCTTGGCGGGCCTCTGAGTCGGTGCCGTACCGGTTTGCGTCGTACAAGCCCGTGCGGGCCAACTGCTCCATCGCCCTAGACATCCGGCCCGGAGCCGTCGCGGCTGCGGTGTCAGCAGCTGTCGGTTGTGCGAAGGGTCGTTCAAGTCGTAGCGCTTTGACGGCGGCGATCTCCTCCGCAAGGTCCGCAGTCATGGCTTGCCAGATGGTGGAGGTGTTCGGCCGTTTCGCGACGTCATAGGCAAGGTTCAGGCTCATCGCGAGTTCTTGGTGGCCGCCGCTCCTGTGCCGGGCTCCCGGTGTGCGGATGCAGCCGTGGTGGAGGTTTTGATGCGGGGTCTTGTCCAGGCTCCGGTACTTGTTACCCAGAGCTTCGACAAGATCACGCGCGTCAGAGAACGTGACTCGTTCCTCTAAAGGGATGTATACATGGCGGCCGCCGTTGGGGGAGAAGTCCTCAATCCACCTCGCACCGCACCTGTGCAGCCAAGACTGTACCGCCCTGACGTCGGCCTCAACCCAGTCGATACCAGCAACGGAAGAGTCAAAGTCGAGGAAGATCGCCCTGCAGGTGCCGTCCTTCCCGAAAATCCGGACCGCAGCCGGAAAGGTTGGAAGTCCCTCGGTCAAGTCGCGCTCATACTTCTGTGGATACGACTTACCACCATCCCGGGAAAGACGCACCCTAGGTTGGCCTGCCAGCAAAGGCGCCAGCGCAGCCCACACAGCCGCAGGAGACGAGTCAGAACCGACACGCTGCGGGGCTGGACGCGCGGTTAGTGTTGACGGCGATAAAACAGCCGGTACGATAGACACCAGCAGCCTTTCTTTGGGAGGGTGCAACAAGGTCCACCCACTGGGTGGGTGTTGAATAAAAGTTCAGATCGGGTCCCGCCAAGAACAGGATCTGAACAAAGAAATTCTCGAAGCTACGGCCCGCGCAAGCGGGCCTCTTCGCTTAACTGGCCTTTGCGATAGGCAAAGCCTCCTGGTTCCGGAAGTCATCAAGGTCTATGGCGTCGAGATGTTCCGCAATGATGGGGGACAGATAGTCCACGCCGTTTGTGCCCAGCAGTTCGATTAACTCAACGAGCTTTTCTGCGCGTGGGATGTCGAGCTTCACGTCAAAACTGTGCCGCAGCCCCTTCGAGGGGCGTCCGCCGGAACTTCGCTTTTTGATCGCCATATTCCCAAGCATGGCAATATCGGCATTCGAAACACGCCATTGAGTCTCTCGGCGTGTCGCGTGAGGCGCGACAATAAGTGCTTCCACGGCCATTCCGTTCCATCTTCGAGTTAGTCCTGTACAAGTCTAGCCATGTCTAAAGGAATGGTTAAGCACGTGTGACTTGGTGGCCAGTCGTGGTCTGTTCAAGAATTGGCGATATGGACAACGAGCTCGCATCTTCCCCCGCCAGGATCCATGACCGGTATAGGCGTTTGGTGATGTTCGATCTCGCCGAGGAGTTTGAGTTGGGATTTTTCCTGTCCTACTACAGGAACTTCGCAATACCTCACCTCGCCGCAACTCTCGCCGGCACCGGGGAAATCGAGGCCCGCCCGGCCAAAAGATCCTTCGACACTGCCATTGTGATGTACGAGTTGATTGAGCATGGATTCGAGGGCGATCGCGGTCGGGCCATGGTCGATCTTCTTACCCGAGTGCACAAGGGCGTCCCTGGCTCGGGCGAAGATTTCCGCTACGTCCTCACCACCCTGCTAGTTGTTCCCATACGTTTCTGTGATGAGTTTGGGAGGCGCGCGACTACGGCAGAGGAAAAACAATCCGCAGTCGATTTCTACCAGGAACTTGCGTCACGAATGGGCATCGAGGGCCTCACTAATGTGTATGAAGACTCTGAAACCTTCCTCGATGGATATGAGATGCGCCATGCCCGCCGCAGCGACGCCGGCGATAAGCTGATGACCTCGACCATGGGGCTCTTCGCCGAACGGATGCCGCGGGTAGCCGAAAGGCTAATCCCGCAAGGCCTCGCTTTCATGATCGATGACCCCCGCGTTGCGTCCGCACTGAATCTTCCGAAGCCTTCAAGGCCACTTCATGGCATCCTGCGCGGCGCTTTGAAAGCTAGAGGGATGCAGTTAAGGAGGCGTCCGGCAAGAGTCACCTCACGATTCACTCCGGGCAAGGCTGGGAGTTCCGTCTACCCCGGGGGATACCAGCTCTCGGATTTGGGGCCAATCAATCATGCACCGCAAAGTAGATAAACCGAGTCGAGCCCGCCAGGCTGCCCGGCGCAAGCTGGCAGAACTTCAGTTGCCCAGAGACCTGACGATGGAAGTTCTGATAGGCATCGTCGAGAACATCCTTGGACTGAAAATCAGGCTGCGCGAACAGGTACCTGGCTGGGATCCGAAAACGACGGGGACAACGGTCGTAAAAGATGGGATTGCTCTAGTTTCTTACCCGCACGGCGCCACTCCGCATCGGAAGCGATATGTAATCTGCCATGAATTGGCCCACCTTGTGTTCGATCACAAGGGCAGTGAGGCTCCAATGACGAGCGAGACGATACCTACTCGCTTTGGGCCTGTCCTGGAACTCCTTAGCCCGGAGATGGTGTCAGCACAGATGCACAGGCGCTGCCTTCTCGATGGCCCTGATGAGTGGGAAGCAGAGGCTTTTGCGGACCTACTGTCGATCAGGCTTACGTGGACGACCGCCAGGAACAGGGGAGGGCCGGAGTCCTTCGGCTGGGTCTTCGGGTGAATGACGCGGCAGTAGCTGTCGCGTTGTGGTTTCTTGCGGCGATTCGAATCCCGACGATTCGAGATGTCTGGGCCAAACACGCATTCTTTGGGTCGGCTTTCGCGGCGGTGGCCTTCACTATGTACATCCCAGGCGTATACGAGGGCGTCGACCGCCTGCTGGGTGGCGGCAACCGGGTCGGGCTAGTTCTGTCTGAGTTGGTCATCGCATCGCTTTGGCAGATCTATGTCTCCCTCAGGCTGGCAACTGCTGAGCGGGGCGAAGACATTCCCCCGGATACTCTCATGTCGATCTCACTGAGCCGTATGTGCTGGCTTGTATGCGCCAGCACGATGTTCTTGACGAGCTTTTTTTGGGATGCCCCTGAATCGACTCGTTGGCTGATCAGTGTTTACGGCGCCCAGCTGCCGCTGTTGGTGTTCCAGGTGGCGGCGATTTCTTTTATAGCGGGCATAAGTGTGAGCGCGGTAGCTATCTGCTGGCCGCGGCGCCAAGAATTTGGCGGACTGTTCCGCGCTGGCTTCGCTGCGGTCGTGGTGGGCTTTGGTAGCGCAGGAGTGATAGTCGGGGGTCGCCTTGTGGGAAATTTCCTTCCTGTCGGCTCCCAACTGAAGTACCTGGTTGAATCCAGCTACGAGCTTGGGCAACAGATCGTGATTCTCCTTGTCTCCACAGGGTTGTCACTTCCACGCCTGACTGTTGTTGCGATGAGCGCTACGGCGTCGGTTAAATCTCTTGTCCTTGTGAGACGACTTCTTCCAACCTGGTCTAGAGTTGTGGCGCGCTGCGGAACAGCCTCGCTGGGGGCGCGACGAGATTCTTTGTTCTCCCGCTATCGCTGGAACGTACTCGCCAGGCTTCAGCGACGGGTTACAGAAATACGCGACGCATATGCTGTCTCCGACACGGCCAAGTGCTTCCTCTCGTCCGAGGAGCTTCAGCTCTTGGAACAAGCTGAGACACTGTTATACGGAACTCTAAACAAAAATGAGGTAACGGAGTGAACGAACAGTGTCTTTGAGGAACACGCCCTACAGTGAGCGGCGGCGGACCGAGCTTGCCCGACGCCTCCAGGTCCTGCTTGACACTGTCGTTGCAGAGGGCGGCCGGCCCTACGAGTTTAATGACATCCAGACAGCGCTAGCAAGCAAGGGCATCAAATTGTCGCGCGCCCGCTGGTACTACATGCGTGACGGTGACGGCCCGCTCGTCTCAGACGAAAACTTGTTGGGAGCACTCGCCGAATTCTTCGGTGTTCCACCCGCGTATTTGACCGACTCAAGCTCTGACCTTCCAGACCGAGTCGAGGCTCAATTGGAGCTCCTACGTTCAATGCGGCGGAACCAGGTCAAGTCGTTCGCCGCAAGGGCTCTCGGAGAGGTGTACAGTGCGGAAACCGTGAGGGCAATTGCTCAAATGATTGATGAGCAGCTCGGAGACGAAGACAACGCTTAGCCCTCTTCAGGTCTGCTAGAGTTAGACATGTCCAAGAACATGTCTAATGAAACGGACTATTTAGATGTGCCCCTCCGCAGAAGCGACTCCCTGGCCGCCGCCAGACCAAGTAGGGGGATGCCGGTTCACTTTCCGGACAGGAAGCGAACATAAGCCTCGAACTGCCGGCGGAGTTGCTCCTGGTCAATCCGATACAGGACCCGCCTGCCGCTCTGGGACGGACCCTGCTCTCCGTCATCCCTGACCAACCCCTCCGCAAGGAGGGTCCGCAGGTGAGCGTACACCTGGCGATAGTCCACATCTATTCGTTTCGCGATGCCGCCCGTCGTTTCCCCTCCCGGATGCTGTGACAAATCCCTAATGATGGCAGCTCGTAGACCGTTGACGTTGAATACGCTCATGGCCGATTGAACCTCGGGTGGCAGGTCAGGTGGGAGTCTATAGATGCGCGGCACTGGTTAATTCTCACCCATCATCACCTTTCCCGTACTTCCTCACTTTGATGCAAGAATGCTAGCATCACTTTAAAGATGTTGCTTGCAGCTTATTCAGGGACTATCTGCCGTCGGCAAGAGAGGTTAGCTGTGAATCCTCGATATTCTTCATGTCTCCCCTCAGCCGAGGCAGAGGCTCCCACCAGGTCCCATGAGCTCCGGACCCATCTGAACCAATGGTGCGCCGGAGGGTCCAGCGTCGATGAGATCGCTGGGAAGATCGTGGCGCTGTATGAGCCGTTTCGAACCATGAAGCCACTGGGAGCGCGCAAAGACGCGTGGAAGACATACCTCGCTGCAGAGAAGCTACGGGTCAAAGATCTGGAGCCGCAGCCCGGGCACAAGGAGGTTCGCCGTTTGGCGGGCGTCTTGGTTGCGTCAGGGATGGATCAGCTGGCGGCAAGCCTGGTGCTCGGGGTGTCGCAGATGTCGGTCTCTCGATATGTGCAGGCATCCGCGCGGTCAGGGCAGCCCACAACGGCGCCCTTACCTTTGCCTTCCCGCAGCGTTGGGGCCGTGTCTCGGCGTGAAACCGCCGAACGTGTAGTCGGTGATTTGGTTCGGAAGGCCTCGGAGGCGCCGTTGGTTCCGTCAGACGCTCTTACGTTGGTCGTCACCTCATCGGCGCACGTCAAAGAGTACGTTGGAGAGTTTGTATCCGGCCTTAGCGACGGTACGCAATTGACTGACCAGGGCGAGGCGCTCCTGCTGCAGGCAGTGAGGGAACTGGAGTCTTTGGCCGGCGTTCTTAGGCGAACAAGCGGTCAGCGATGCGTGAAGGTATGAAGAGCACCGATACGGCCGCCGTTCCTGGGGCAGCCGACACGGCCTTTCTGGCTCTGGTCGAATCAGCGCGCGAAAATTGCTGGGTTGGGCCGGAGGCGGAACATCTTCTCAATTACGTGCTGCCGGCGTTGGCTCGGCCTCTGGTGGGGGAGTTTCCGGATCTCTTACCCGATGAGGTGTTGTCTTGGGTGTGGGAGGTATCGAAGCGCCCTTCGTTGGCGTCAACGCAGCACCCTCGCGCGTGGGTGGTCAAGGGGGTTCGGAAAGAGCTAATTTCCTTGGTCCGTGCGCAGCGCGACGGCGTCGCGCCCGAGAGAATCTCCGCGAAGGGGTGGTGGAAGGAGCGGGTAGCTTTTGTGGGCGATTCTGCGGGTCTGATGATTACTGGTCCTAAAGCTGATGAACATCTGAGCGCTATCGCAGCCACAGTGTCACCGGCGGAGCCTGCTACAGACGAAGGCATGGCGTCGTCGGTGTGGGAGGACTTTCGGGATCTTCTGGTCCGTCTGCAGTGGCCTTTCGATGTGGCCTCACGTGCTGTGCTGGTTTTGGAAATGGAAACCAATCACAATTCCGCGAACCGGGAACTGGGTTTCCTTCCGTGGGGGTACGCCACGGCTTTGGTTCGCTTTGCCTTTGCCAAGCCAGGGTTTCTCTGGGCAAGGCTTCACCGGATAAACATCGATCGGGCAGTTCTTTTGGCGGCCACCGATACTGATCTTTTGCAGGGGCTTGTGTGGACTTCCAAGCCCTCAGCTGCAGAGTCCGCATCGGGCTAGGAACCGAGCAGCATAGCTTGTGCAAAGAAGGGTGGGCCGCGCCGTTACTGGCGCGGCCCACCTTTCATCGTTTAAGGCGTGCTGAGATCCTCGCCCAGAGCCCCGGGCGTCGGGGGCTATGCCTGGTCTCTGCATCTGCGGTGCAATCAGGGCAGGGCCCGTCGGGGAATTCGCCCATCTGTTTCCAGATCCATCCGTCGAGGCAGTAGTTGTTGGTGCAGTCTGGTTTTTTCAAGTTTTGTTCATTCCCGGGCAGTTTTCCTCACACGCTCTGAGGTGCCTCGTTTGTTCGTGTAGTGGTCGTTTGGGTGTCAGTGGCTGAGCGCTGCCTTAAGCAAGGGCAGGTACGATGCTGTGACCTTGTTATGGCCCGCTTGGGTGAGGTGGACATTGTCGTGAAAGTCGGGGTCGGCGCCTGCAGTTGAAGCCATGCCGGTCACGGAAATGGTTTGCAGGCCTCGGGCTTTGGCTGCGTTGACGATCAGGGCGTCTACTTGGCGGCGGCGGGTGTGGCTGGCGTCGTTCCTGGACATGACGCCATTGACGATGATTTTTGTGTGCGGATACTTGCGGGCCAGCTCATCCCAGGTGTTCTTGGCGGCCTCCAGGATTGCTGCGTCGCTGGCCCCGGTGGTGGCGTCGTTGCCCCCTAGGGTGAGAATGATCGCACCTGGTCGTCCTTGTGGGAGCAAAACCCGGTCGTTCATCAGGGCTTGTTCGGCGTTTCCGCCTGCGTAGATGTTGCCGCTGGTGTAGCCGAGTCCGCCGAAGACGTGCTCGATCTGGTGGGTCAGTCCTAGTTTCTGGGCGGCTTGTTCTGCCCAGGAGTCGATGCCTGGTCCTGCCAGTTGTGAGTCTCCGAGGAAGACCACTGTCGAAGCGTCAACTGGTTCGGCTGAGTAGAGTTCGGCCGTGGCAAAGTCCCAGATGACTTCGCGGTGTTGGAACTGCACGCGTGCTCCGCGGCGGTCTTGCCATTCGTCCGTTAGGGCCCATCCGAACTGGCCGGGGTTGGCGGCCCATTTCTGGTAGATGCCGTGTCCGAGGACTCGTGCGCCGATGCCCGGGCCCCAAGTGATGTCTCCCTTGGCGAAGGACTGCACATAGCCCCCGGCGAACGGGGTTTTGTTGCCGGTGGGGTAGCCAAGTTCACCTTCTGCTCCTCCGCCTGCGACGAAGCGGTTCTGGAATTCCCCGCTCGTGGTCATGTAGGTACCGGTGGCGGGGGAGTGGAACACGGTACCGTGTTCAAATCGCTGGAACACGCCTTCACCTGCACGGGTTTCCTCCGACGTGGGGTAGCCCAAGGGGCCGGCTTCTCGCCCCATCTGTGCCCACAAAGCCCCAATGGCGCCCCAGACGCTGTGTGGGCCGGTGGCCGGTGAGAAATAGATCCAGCCGTGTTCGAAGACTTGGAAGATCCCGCCGTTGCGCCAGCCTCCGATTTCGTCGGAGATGGGGTTGCCATGGGGGCTGTCTTTGCCGCCTGATTCGCGCCAGCGGTCTCCGATGGCTCCTTGGGCCGGATGCGCTCCTTGGGCCTTAGTCCAGGCCATGGACCCTCGTTCGAACTCCTGGATGGTCTTGCCCTGGGCGGTACGGGTTTCATCACGGACAGCCCAGCCAAGCAAGCCCGGGTTCGTTGACCATTTGCGGTAGGTGTCGTGCCCGACGACCTTGGCTCCGATGCCTGGTCCCCACATGACGTCGGCGTTGGCAAAGCCTTGGACCCATCCGCCGGCGAAAGGCCGCTTGCTGGTGGTTGGGAATCCCAGTTCGCCGGTGGCACCTCCACCTGAGAGGAATCTGGCTTGAATATCGCCGTTGCTCGTGGGGTGTGCCCCCCAGGTCGGGGAGTTGTAGATGGTTCCATTTTCGAATCTTTGATAAACGCCGGGACCCACAGGGATTTCCCCGCTGGTGGGTGCCCCTAACCAGTTGCGGACTTCGGCGTTGCTGTAATACAGCTGCCCGATGGACCCGGACGGTCGATAGTCCTTGGAATTGGCCGTGGCCGGGGTTGCTGCAGCTGCACCGAAGAGGGCGGTGGCCAGAATGAGCGAGGCCAGCTTGGCGGGTTTCATGGCGTTCCTTCTGCCGGGATGGCTGTGACGACGATGTTGTGGGTGAAGGCGGGTTTTCCGTTGACGGTTTCGACGGGGCCTCCGCAGGTGACCAGGTGCAGGACGCGTTCCCCGTCGAGAGCGAAGAGTTCGGGCGGGAGGCTCTGTTGCGGGTAGAGCTGCAGAGACGTCACCGCGAAACGGTGTGCTGTCCCGGTGCTGTCAGTGACTTTGATGAGGTCCCCTGCGTGGAGGCGGGCTATGGCCGACATCGGCGCCCAGGAGGCGTCCGGATAGTTCACGTGCGCGGCGATAACCGTTGCCCCGGCAGAAGCGTCCAAGGGTGCTGAGTCCTGGTACACCGCGGCCAGGTTCGGATCCGGTAGCTCGATTGATCCTTCAGCTCCCCGTGCGCCATTGACCAAGGACAGGTGAAGTCCCACCCCCGGGGCTGCAATTTGGTCCGGCCCCATCACGGTCTCCGTTCCAGAATGCGGGGAGGGGGTCGACTTGCTGGTGATGTTGTTTGGGGCGAAAGGTTCTGGGTTGAGCATCTGGATTTCGGCTGTGGACGGACCTTGATGTCCGCTCTCGGCTGGTACGGCCTGGATGCCCATGACCGCTGCACCGCCGAGGAAGATCAGCGAGGAAATTCCTAACGCGAGGTTCTTTTTGTTTTGCATGGTCGCTCCTGGTGTGGGTGTGACAAAGGCGGCCACCCAAGGGGGTTGGGCGGCCGCCTTCCTATCGCTGGTTACTGCTCGGAGGGCGCATCCGAGGTAGCTGCCAGCGGCTTACGGGACCGCCATGCTTTGATTCCGAACAGGGCACCGAGCACGGCAAGAACGCCTGCTCCGATGCCCATGCCGGTCTGCATGGTGGTGTCGCCCTCACCGGCCGGTGCGAATCCGGCGAGGATGGTTGCGGGCTTGTTGGGTGTGATCTGCTTGACCGGGGCAGGTGTCGGGGCCGAGGGAAGTTCAACGGCGTCTTCATCGGTCACGTCAGGACCAGTACCCGGAGTGCCGGTGATGTCGGCGCTGTTCTTCACGAGACCGGTTGCTGCTTCGGCTTCGGTGACCTTGTAGGTCCCGGACGCGTAGGTGACGGATTCGCCCGGTGCCAGGGTGGCCGTGAAGTCAGCTGGGGCGTGGATCTGAACGCCGGCGTCGGTGAGCTTCTGGTCAGAGAGCTTGATGTTGTGGAGCGTGACGTTGCCGGTGTTGGCGCCCACGAATTCATAGCTCACTTTTTCGCCGGCGTCAGCGTCCCCGTCACCGTTGCTGTCCTCGAGGTGTTGGAGTTTCTTCAGCTCGATGGCCGGTTTCTGGTCGGGGGCTACATCGGCGTCGTCGGTGTCCTTGACCGGAGTCTTGTTCTTATCGACGCCAATGCCGGTCAGGTCCG
>NZ_JBHVAL010000035.1:0-9981 GCF_042667405.1 Paenarthrobacter sp. NPDC057355
GAAACCACCGCAGCGGTCACCGCGAAGCTGGCCAAAGCCCGTACCGCCCTCTGGAACAACGGCATCGGAGCCGCCCTCGAAAAGCTCGACACCGGCCTGGGCAAACTCAACCAAACCCTCGACTCATCCTTAGTCCGAATCTCCGAAACCGCCAAGCCCAGTGCACACATAAATGCTGCCGATTCCGTCTCGATGCAGAGCCCTGTAACCGACATAAAGCCTCTTGGGTCTTCTGCGAAATCTGGTATTACCGACGAAGCGACAGCGTTAGTGGACCACGCACCCGTAACCCGTCTCCTTCACGAACCCCTCACCAGCCAACCCGGTGAACTAGCAGTCGACAGTACCTCGGCAGCAAAGCAACTCAGCCATGAACCGGCGGTCGGTCGCCAAGCCGACATTGTCGAGCAGAGCTACGGTGAGCCCCGCGAGGTACACGGCCAACACCCGCCGTACCCGGAACTTTTCCGCAAGAACCGCGACACCTTGGCATTGGTTTCAGAGGCGGACGCGAAATGGGGTCGGTCAGACAAAGGTGAAGGCACCATCTTCGGGAAAAACGACTACGATGTTCGCTATACGGACCAAGCTCCGGAAGACGGATCGGTCCGACACGTATACCCGCCCAATGGCGGAGTCGAGCCTGGCACGCTCGTCCGCTACACCGATGTGCAAGCCTTCACGCAAGACTTCGGAACGAAACTGGATCGTATTGGCAGTCCGGGCGGAAAGTATCTGGGTATCTTGGAGTCCGGGGAGCGCGCAACCTTCGAGTCCAGATCCCTGCCCGTTGACTCACTGGCAAACAAGTATTTCTCTTACCGAATCGCCGAAAAGTGGCCCCATGGAACAGAAAATTGGACAATTGAGGTATCGCGCGTGGCCCCGGCGTTTGGCCGTCGCGGTGGGGCGCTGCAGTTAATCGCCCGAGACGCAAGTGGAAAAATGTTGACCGTCAATGACATGCTGGATGTAGGACTGCTAATTAAATGACTACGGAACAAAAAGGGCTCAATTCCCTGATGGTCAGCGTATCTGACCTGATCGCTCCCGCGGGTTTCACATACTACCAAGATTCAACGGATGGTTCTTGGTTCCTAGACCCTCGCGACGACTTCATTTATCATCTTTTCGTTAATAGAAATGCCTATATTCTATCGCAATCCGATAGAGGGCAGCCGGAACAAGCAGTTTTTACGACCTCCAGCCTAGGTGCGATGGAGCTATTTGTCACACATTTGCTTTGCGAGGGTTATCGTGAGGAAATGGATCTTCCTAGACTGCTTGTAGTCCCAGTGCCCTTGACGCCAAATGATGTTGCGCCAGGATTTCTACTAACGCAGCAAAATCATATCTGGACGCTGATAGACGAGTCCACAGGAAGCAAGTTCTTTTCAAATCATATAAATCTTGTGAAATTCTCGCACTACTCCAAGTTGTCACCGCGTCAATTGCGCGATTCTTGCCTTTCAGAAAATGGCAAACCTCCGTTCTTTATTGCGTCCTAAAATTTACTTCTTGCAGTCACCGCATCCAAGGATGTTGAGCGGTGCATGGCTGCTGCAGCGTCCCGACAGCTCACAATAGGCCGGTGCAGGGTCGCTCCCACCAGTTGGATGTATAATCTGAGGCCTTCCGCGTACGAAATGGGTAAAGGAACATGGATGAGCTGCTTAATCCAACTTTCGCAGCTAGGTGATAACTTTATTAAGGTTTTTGATGAAGAACTAATACGCCCTGGTACGGTTGGTCGAATTCCGGATCGCCCCGCGGATGCACTGACACTGTTTCAAGACCTCAGGGCCTTCCCGCGCACAGTGGACAACATCCCGCAGTGGATGTGGAGAGTGTTCCGCGCCGAAAAAATGACCCCACCGGTCTACAACCCGGAACTCGGAACAGTCGACTGGGCCAACAAACGACTACCCGTCACCGACACCGGCACCGACTTCTCCGCCGAACCGGAAATCATCGACCCCTCCAAAGAACCCGGCGTCTTCGCAAAAATCAGCAAGAAGTTGTTCGGCCGCTGAAGGCCCCAGTGGGGGCAGCGCCCGGCTCAGAACCAATCGGAACACCACTGGGACGGACTGCGCGTGACCTGCTCCAACAGTAATAACCAGCTACCATCCTCACCATGGGCATCCACATCGGCACATCGGGCTGGAGCTACGACCACTGGGAGAACGTGCTCTATCCCCCGGGTCTGCCCGCCGCCAAACGCCTGCCCCACTACACAGCTCGATTTAACACAGTCGAGCTGAATGCCAGTTTCTACCGTTGGCCCCGCGACACCACCTTCGCTGGTTGGCGGGAACGGCTGCCGGCGGGATTCGCCATGTCGGTCAAAGCGCCGCGCGGACTGACACACGCCAAGAAGCTGTACAGCCCTGAAGTGTGGGCGGAACGCATCGAGCGATGCTGGCACGAACTCGGCGACAAAAGGGCAGTCCTGTTGGCCCAGTTGCCGCCGGATTTTGCCCGCGATGACGCCCGGCTCGACTACTTCCTGGCCGCCCTGCCCCACTGGATCCGCGTCGCCGTCGAGTTCCGGCACGACAGCTGGGACCACCCCGATGTGTACGCGCTCCTGGAACGCCACCAGGCCGCCTACTGCATCATGAGCGGCGCCAACCTGCCATGCATCCTCCGCGCCACCGCGCCGTTCGTCTACATCCGCATGCACGGCCCGGACCACCAGCACCTCTACGGCGGCTCCTACTCAGAGGACGATTTGAGGTGGTGGGCGGACAGGATCCGCGAGTGGAGCGGCTCCGGCAAGGACGTTTACGTCTACTTCAATAACGACGGCGGTGGTAACGCCGTGCGCAACGCTGACACTCTGCGGTGGCTGCTTGGGGTCAACTGACCCCGTGGCGGTTATGCCAGGCGGGCGCGCACGATTTCGCTGACGGTCTTGCCATCGAAGCGCCCTGCAACCTTTGCGGTAACAGGCTTCATGACAGCACCGATGGACCGCATGGAGAGTTCCTGGCCATCGGCCTTCAATGCGGCGATCGCTTCGTCCACAATCGCCTCCACCTCTTCACGGGTGAGCGCTTTGGGAAGGTAAGCCTCGATGATCTCGGCCTCTACGATTTCGGCCGCCGCACGATCATCCTCCCCTGCCTCGGTGTAGATCCTTGCCGTGTCCCGCCGCTTCGCGGCTTCCTTCTGCAGCAGCGAGGTGACCTGGGCGTCGTCGAGCTCTACCGGCGTCTTACCTGACTTTTCGCGGGTGGTGATTTCACCCAGGACGTTGCGAACCGTGGTCAGGGCAACTTTGTTGCCTGCCTTCATGTGCTCGACTACATCGGCTTTCAACTGCTCTTTGAGAGTCATGATGTTGCTCCTTGTTTGGGATTCTTCCTGCTATCTTCCCAGCTTGAACGCGCAGCCGGGCCTCCCGCCGCACGCCAACCAAGCCCTAGCATTGCCGTGTGATGCTACAAGCCTGCCTTAACGGGGTCCGGGACATCCGGCAACACCATCGACTAACCGCAGATCCGGCCGCTCTCGCCCAGGAGGCTGCAAAGGCGGTGGCCGCGGGCGCCCAAACCCTGCACATACACCCCAAGAATCCGCAGGGCAAGGACACCCTGGAACCCCACTATGTGGCCTCATGGCTGGGTGCCGTTCGCGATGCCTGTCCAGGCATCCCGGTTGGCGTGACCACTGGAGCCTGGACCACCCCCGACCTCGCAACCCGGCTGAAGCGGATCGAGTCGTGGCACGAGCTTCCTGACTTCGCTTCCGTGAACTGGCATGAGGACGGCGCCGAGGAGGTGGCCGGACTCCTTCACGCCCGCGGTGTGGGTATCGAGGCCGGTGTTTGGCACGGCAACGCCGCGCGCCTCTGGGCTTCCTCCCCACTCCGGAACAGATGCCTGAGGGTGTTGATCGAATTACAGGAAATTCCGGCCGAGGTTGTCGGGATTGAGGCCGTCCGGCTCTTGGCCCTGGTACGCGAGCACGCGCCCCAGGCCCGCGTACTGCTCCATGGCGAAGACACGTCAGCCTGGGCAGCGCTCAAGCTTGCCATCGAGTGGGGCTTGGACGCGAGGGTCGGCCTTGAAGACACGCTCCTGCTGCCGAACGGGAGGCGAACGGCCGGCAATGCCGACTTGGTTGCCGCCGCCAAAAAATTGCTTGCGGTTTGAATAATAAGCATGCTTAGCTCATTGGAATACTGAGCTTTGAGGAGGAACCCACCATGCCCCTTTCGGAACGCGAGCGCCGGGTTCTGCAACAGCTCGAGCGGGAGCTTTTCATCCAGGATCCCGATTTGGCCCGGCAACTCGAATCCGGTGTCCCCGTGCACGGTCCGGTTCAACCCCGCGTTCGTGACGTGATGGCCGCCGCCGTGGGAGTCCTCCTGATCCTGCTGGCAATCCCGTTGCACGTAGTCCCACTTGCCCTCGTCGGCGGCTTCCTTGTTGTCTACGCAGTGGTGTCCCACAAGAAGTACAAGAATCAGTCCCCCTCAAGACTCCTTTGATGGCAGCGCCCCAGGTGGAGCCTCCGAGGGAGGTTCAACCTGCAGGGGGCTGCTGACAACTACCTGGGCAGGGCTGTGCAGGAGGTACCCGTTGAGCCAGGAAAACAATGCCCGGATCTTTTGCTGCAGCCCGGACAACAGCGCCAGGTGGACCAGGAGCCACGACAAGAAGGCGAAGACACCCTGCAACTGGATGCGCTTCCGGCCAAGTTCAGCCACCGCAGCGCCGCGACCCACCATCGCCATGTACCCCTTGTCCACGTAGCGGAATGGCTCGCGGCTGCCTCCGTTGAGGTCCGCAAGGATGTTCCTGGCCGCCCATTTTCCAGCCTGCTGCGCGACCGAACCGAGCTGGGGAAGTTTGGCCCCGGTCGAGTCCGTGATGTTGGCGGCATCCCCGATGACATACACGCCCTTTGTATCCGGCGCCGTTAGGTCCGGGTTGACGTCGATCCGCCCGCCCCTACCTTGGGCAAGCCCCGAGCCGGCAATGATGTCGCCGGCCTTCAAGCCCCCGGCCCACACCACAATCTGCCCCGGAACGGAGCTTCCGTTAGCCAGCGTCACACCATCGCGCCGGACCTCGGTGACCCCCACGCCCATGTGAAGTTGAACGCCCACTTTCTGCAAATGCTCGGTGGCGTACTTCTGGGACTTGGACGAGAACATGTTCAGCACGCTGGGAACCATGTCCACCAGATGTACCCGGCAACGGGCGGCAAGTTCGGGCGAAAAATACTTCTGCACGACGTACTTGACGTTTTCAGCCATGGCTCCGGCCGTTTCAACACCAGTTGGACCGCCGCCAACCACCACCACGCCCACGGACATGCCCGGGTTTCCATCGGCCTCATCCAATAACCGGGTGAGTCCGGCCCCAAGCCTCGTGGCGTCAGTGACGGAATAGAGGGGAAACGCCAGCTCTTCGGCGCCGGGCGTGTTGAAGAAGTTGGGAACAGCGCCTACGGCGAGAACCATTACTTCGGCCTTGAAGGTCTGCCCGTCCGCAGTCGTCACCGACCGCTGGGCTGCGTCCACGGATTCCACTTTGGCGGTGAGAACCTTGACCGTTTTAAGGCGCCGGAACACCGAACGCAGTGGCCGGGCGATGGCCGATACACCGATCTGGGAGGTGGCAACCTGATAGAGGAGGGGTTGGAACTGGTGGTAGTTGTTCGAGTCGATGAGCAAGACGCGTACACCCTTGCGGCCAAGTTCCTTGGCTGCCGCAACGCCCGCGAATCCGCCGCCGACCACAATGACCTGGTAAGTGTCCTTCATGCGAGCAACATACTTCACTGGCGGTTCAGGCAACAGAGGTTCCCGATCCGCCGTCGGGCGTTTATTCTCTGGACCGGTGGGTACGCAGTGAGTAGTGTTCTGCATTCGGCAACGCACGCGGAAGGGTGATCTTTTGTGAACGAGGACGGTCTGACGGACGCCGTGCAAGAGGCCGGCGCCGTGGAATTGTTGCTGGTCCGGCATGGTGAGAGCGAAGGAAATGTGGCCGCCACCGAGGCGCGGCTGGCGGGAGCGGAAATCATCGACGTGCCCGCGAGGGACCCGGATGTGAATCTGTCGGGAACGGGCCAGGACCAAGCCAAGGCCCTCGGGACCGCGTTGGCCCGCATCGCCGAGGAGCTGCGACCGGACGCTGTTGTTTCTTCCCCTTACGCCCGCGCCCGGCAGACGGCGGAAATCGCCGTCGAAACAGCAGGGTGGCCCGTGAAGGTACTCACCGACGAGCGCCTCCGTGACAGGGAATTGGGCATTCTGGACAGGCTGACGAGCCTCGGCGTGAAGAACCGCTACCCCGATGAGTTCGAGCGCCGTGCGTGGCTGGGCAAGCTGTATTACCGGCCGCCCGGAGGTGAGTCCTGGGCGGATGTGGCCCTGCGTCTTCGCTCGGTCCTGGACGAGCTCAACACCCTGGGACGAGGACACCGGGTAATGCTCGTCTGCCACGACGCCATCATTCTGCTGGTCCGATACGTCCTGGAGGGCATGTCGGAAGACGAAATCCTGGACCTCGCCGCCACCACATCAGTGCTCAATGCCTCCATCACGCGATACGTGCGCCCCACCGGCTCCGGACCGTGGGAACTTGAGAGCTTCAACGTTGCCGACCACCTGACAGAGCAGGGTGTCACAGTCACCGAACACGCCGGAGATGCCAGTGTCCACCCGCAGTGAACCCACTTTGGTCACTCCATCGCTTCTTAGGGACTGGCCGCTCCCGGCCCCCGGCGACGACAAGTATTCACGCGGAGCTGTGCTTGTGATCGGCGGAGCCCGGGCAACCCCGGGCGCGGCCATCCTCGCCGGAACTGCGGCGCTGCGGGCGGGAGCCGGCAAAATCACGTTGGCGGTGGCCGAATCCGCGGCAGTGCAGGTGGGCGTTACGCTGCCGGAATGTGGTTCAATCGGGCTGCCGGAAACAGCTGACGGTTCCCTGACGGGTGAGGGGCTGGACCGCATCTCAACCTATCTGGAACGTGCCGACACCGTGCTGATCGGTCCCGGCTTGGACGATCTGGATCTCGCAGAGTCCTTGCTTAGGGCCCTCTTGGAACGGGAGAAGGCCGACGACGGCGAGGACGCCGAAGGGGGTCCCGCCGTCGTTCTTGACGCCTATGCCCTCGGAGCGCTCGCGAAGGTGGAAGACCAACTCGAACCGTGGCGTGGCCGCCTGATCCTCACCCCCAACCCGACGGAGGCCGGGGTCCTGCTCGGCAAGGATGTCGAGGATCTTGAAGCTGCGCTGATCGAGATTGCGCGTCGCTTTGACGCGGTGGTCAGCTGCCAGGGGTTCATCGCCGGACCGCAGGGCTCCGCGGGTGAGGGCTCCGACCTTTGGAAGATCACCACCGGTTACGGCGGTCTGGGGACTTCCGGCAGCGGCGATGTCCTGGCCGGTGCGGTTTCCGGACTGAGGGCCCGCGGAACGAGCAATGCCCAGGCCGCCTGTTGGGGCACCCATCTGCATGCGGCTGCGGCGGATCGTCTGGCAAGCAAGCTGGGTCCGCTCGGGTTCCTGGCCCGGGAGCTCGCCGACGAACTGCCGGCGCTGATGTTGGAACTGAACACCTGAGCCCTCGGCTAGGCTCCCAGTATGGGGACAATTAAAAGCAGCACTCAAAGATCGCGTGTCATCGTTAGTCTTGTGGGGCTCGCTGCAATAGCGGCGTTCGCCCTGACGGGAGCCCTGCAGATCCTCGTGTGGAACCCGCTCGCGGCCGTTCCCGGTGCCAGCCTGGAAGAAATCCATGCGGGGCTTGCCCAAGCCAACGAGTCTCTCTCCGCACCGGGTGTGCTGTTGTGGGCCCTCCTTGGAACAGGGCTCGGTGCAGTCGTGGTGCTGCTGACGGCAACACGCCGCATTTCGCGGATGAGAACCGTGATCCTTCTCGACCTCCTCATCCTGGGGCTCGGCGCGCCGTCGTACTTTTGGGCATCCTTTCCCGCGGGAATGGCGTTGGCCGATGCCTTTTTCATCTCCGGTGGCGACCACGCGCCGTGGGGTGGGCTGCTGTATCTGGTCAGCGTGGCGGCTTTGGCGGCCGCACTGGCCGTTACGGTTATGACGAGACGGCCCCGAGCCGCCCGCGCCTAGGCGGGCTTCAGCAGTTCATGCTCGACGACGGCGATACTGGACAAGGTCTTGTAACCCTCCTGCTCGAACAGGACAGTCATGACGTCGTCCTCGTGCCGCATCACCAGCCCGGGACCCCACTCCTTGTGGATCACGGTGGACTGCAAGGGGAACTGCTCTTCAGCAGCTGACGCTGAAGAGCAGTCCGAACCTACCGCTTCATCGTGGCGGGCGTCAGCGCAGGCATCGCAGTTACCGCACGGATCGGGCAGGTCTTCACCGAAATAGCCCAGCAGGAACTGGCGACGGCAACCGTCCGTCTCGGCGTAGGCCCTCATCATGGTGAGCCGGGACTGGTCTACACGTTGCCGCGCTTCGGCAAGTTCCACCGCCCGGTCGACCAGGGTGGCGGGCTTCGCTTTGGAAGCGAGCCGGGTTCCACGCTTGCCGCTCTTCACAGCGCCAGCCTCTTCCAACTGGTTCACCAGCCCTGTAACGCGCCGCGCCGGGAACCCAGTCAGCTCCGCTATCGCGGACTTGGGAGCTGGCCCACCAGCGTCCTTAATAACCTTCAGTACCGCTCTCAGGGCCTCTGGATCCGGTGAGTGCGTGCCGAAGAACTTGCGTAGACCCAGGTCCTCGGCCCGGTAATGAAGGATCGCCGCGGCGGCTTCACCATCGCGGCCGGCCCTACCGATTTCCTGGTAGTACGAGTCCAGCGACTCCGGAATGTCCGCATGCACCACGAACCTTACATTGGGCTTGTCAATGCCCATGCCAAAGGCCGTCGTGGCCACAACTACGTCGAGTTGATCGTTCAGGAACCTCTCGTGGATGTCCTCACGGTCAGCGTCCGCGCGGCCCGCGTGGTAGGCCTCTGCCCGCAAACCCTGCTCCGTCAGCTTGGCAGCGTAGCCCTCCGTGTCTTTCCGCGTGGCGGCATAGAGCAGGCCCAGCCCTTCCGAGCCGGCCAGCTCCACGACGTGTTCCACCACGGCTTTGCGCTTGGCTTTGTCCTCCTGGTGGCGCACTACATCAAGGCTGATGTTGGGACGGTCGAAGCCCCGGACCAGGATCAAGGGGTCCCGCATGCCAAGCCGCTCTACGATCTCATCGCGCACCGGTGGCGACGCCGTCGCAGTCAGGGCGATCACCGGCGGATTCCCCAAACGTTCCCGGACGTTGCCCAGTTCAAGGTAATCCGGGCGGAAATCATGGCCCCACGCGGATACACAATGGGCCTCATCCACCACGAATATCGTGACTTCGAGCTTGGCGATACGCTCGACGGTTTCCTGTTTGGCCAGCTGCTCCGGGGCGAGGAAGACGAACACCGCTTGGCCCGACTCGGCCGCCTCCCATGCAGTCTGGACTTCTGCGTCGGTGCGGGAAGAGTTAATAGCGACGGCGGCGCCCTCACCGAGGTCCTCGGCGAGCCCTTCCAGCTGGTCCTCCTGCAGGGCGATGAGGGGTGAAACCACGACGGCGGGACGTTTCGTTTGTTGATGAAGGTACAGGGCCGCGACCTGGTAGGTAGCCGATTTTCCGTAACCGGTAGGCATGACGGCCAAGACGTCGCGGCCCTCAGCGAGGGCGCTCATGCCAGCCAGTTGGCCGTCGCGCAACTCAGGTAGGGAAAAGGAGGACGCCGCAAGGGCAGTCAGGGCAAGGTCAGCTGACATGTAAGAGATGGCTCCGCTTTGTGGTTCCTGCGGCCATCTGCATCAGCCGAGATCTCCAGCCTAGCGCGAGCCGGAGGGCCGTGCCTTTTCGGCGGATGGGACCTGTGGATAACCGCTGCGGTTTTCTTGAGGTTTTCCTGAGGAAGTGTTGCGGGTTTGCAGGATTTGTTCTTGATCCAGGCCCGGCAAAGTAATTCCTGTCAGCCACA
>NZ_JBHVAL010000036.1:0-9851 GCF_042667405.1 Paenarthrobacter sp. NPDC057355
ACAAGATGAGCGGCCCCCGGAACAAACCCAGGAGCCGCTCATCCATGCCTCTTGACACCAGAACCTACATATCAGTCGGATGATGTTGACCACCAGGTTCCAGACGCCCCATGGTTCTTCACGTTTCCGCTTGGATTCCATGCCGGCCACCTCCTCCCGAAGGAACATGGCACGGCACGCGCGCGTTTGTGGGCACAACAACGTTGCGCCCCACGCGCGTAGGGCCATACACTCAAAGTGTGGCGTTTGAGGTTCTACGGCCCTCTTACCGCACCAATGAGCGAACCGCTCAGAACAAGAACCCGAGTCGCAATCGGGTTCTTAGTTCGTTAACGGCACCCCAGGCTCTTACCTGGTGAATCAAGGGTAACCGGAAGATCAAGGCTACCCTGAGCTATTAGCGAGCTACGCAATAACCCTGGCCATCGCGCGCGGTCATGCTATGGAGGATGACCCATGGACGACGGCCCCGCCCACAAGGGCGGCATACTCGGCTTCCAGCACTTGTCTCACAAAACTAAAGGTTTTCAAGACGCTCGATGCCGTCGAAGTGCGAAGAGGTCCGGCTCCGGAATTCCGGGGGATTTGAGTGTCTTGATAACTCGCCTCGTTGCCATGTGTCTCAGTTGCGGTGGTTTTTGGCCTTTTCGAGACATCATGTAGGGATGAGGTTACTTGGGTTTACGAGGGTGAGCACGTCCGGTCAGGATGCGCAGTTGCAGTTGGATTCGCTTCTGTCGGTGGGGGTGCCGGCGCGGGATGTGTTCTCGGATGTGACGTCGGGGACCAGGTCCGCGGTTCAGCCGTCCGGGAATGAAGAAGCTGCTTGCGTATGCGCAGGCGGGAGACACGGTGGTGGTCTGGCGGGTGGACCGACTGGGCAGGTCTTTGATCGATGTGTTGAACGCTGTGAATTTGCTCCAGGGCAGGGGGAGTGGCGCCGCGCTCGGTCTCTGATGGCATTGACCCTGCAACGAGCACCGGAAGGTTGATGCTGAACATGTTGGCTACGTTGGCCGATTACGAGCGTGAGCTGATCAGTGAACGTGTCACGGCAGGGATCGCCGCGGCGAAGGCCGGTGGTGTGAGGTTCGGGCGGCCGGTGGCGGAGCCTTCAGTGATCGCAGGGAAGCTGGAGATCGTAAACGAGGTCCGCGCCAGCGGCACAACAGCTGCAGAAGCGGCCCGTTTGGTCGGTTGGAGTCGCGCGACCTTGTACCGGCACCTGCAAGCGGCGGAACGGGACACTGTGTTGTCTGCGCCCAAAGACCTTCACCCATGACCGCTCCCAATTGGTGGAAACTGTGATCGGGGAACGTCTCAGCCTGACGGAACGAGCGGAATTGGTGATCGCGTTCGTTGACGGTCACGGGACTTTGCCCATGGCGAAGAGAGCGCCAGGTTCTTTGGAAGCCGAAGCGCATAAGGCCCTGGCGCGTGTGCGCTTGCTGAAGCGTCAGGGAAAGCTGGAGTCTGAGGTGTCCATGCTTCTGGACAGGGCTTGTCCTGGGTGGCTGGACGGTAACGCCTTCCGGCTGGAGCGTGCGTGGAGGGCTCGTCGGGATGAACTGGTCCAGTGGATGAAGGTCCACCAGCGCCCGCCTTACCGGTTGTCCAACAACGGGGCTGAGCGGGGCTTGGCAGGCTTCGTCGCTTCGTATCGTCGCCCTCGATATCGGGAGCAGTTTCCGGAGCGTATCAAGGAGCTGGATGGATTTGCTCCTGGCTGGGACGAAACACCCGTATGGCCCGTTCAGACCCTATTACGCCAGTGACTCCGAGTAGTCCCGAATGCTCCGTGGTACCGGCAAGCCTGACGCGGGGTTTGAGGATTTTCGGCGTTCCTGTGATCTTGGGTGATTCCGGCTGTCTTCGAAGGTGACCGTGGCTCGGTCGGGCCACCTACTGTGTGTCACGTTTGGGGTTTGAGCTGGTTATGTAGGTGCCCGGGAGCGGGTTGGCGGCGGCATGGATTAGTCCCGTGCTGCAGGAACACACGCCAAGACGCGCCTCGGGTCAGCAGTGCGTGCCGTTGAATATCTCAGCCCCCATTGAGACCCCGGCGCGCAGCGGCGGCGGACGTGCTCATGGTGCCGTCGTGTCGCGTGGCCGAGCTTGGGGCCGCCACGCGACCTGCGCCCCAAAAAGGGGGGGCACGTGGCAAATCGCCCGGGCTGGGAAATACCCCCTGACCTTTTGGTGGAAGAACGCCCAGCACGGTTTGGGTGTGGGCCCGCGGTAGGTTGTGGGCCTGCGTGAGAGATTTCCTCTGTTGAGGAAAGCAGGGAAGGGCCGGTGCTAGTTCAGATCTGGTATCGGTCTTCTGCGTTCCCCCCCGCCGTCCGCCTGGACCGTGCACGGCAGGGGCTGACTGTAAGGTTGCTGCATAATCCGTACCGTGCAGCTAGTCTTAGGTCCACTCGATGCTGTGGGGGCGTGAATGGAACCGGTCACTGTTGATGGCGGTAAGGGCACAGTTGAGCTCGATGACGGGGGATTCTTCCATCTGGTGTGGAAGCCAGGGACCGAGCTGGTCCCTGAGGACGTGCACGCGGCAATACGGCGAATCAATGATCTGGCCGACGGCGCTGAGTACCCGATGCTGATCGACATCACCAATACCCGGTCGATCACCCGGCAGGCCAAATCCGTTTTCAGTACCAAGTGTGCTGCCTCGCGGATCGCCTTGCTTGGATCAGACCCAGTCAATCGGGTCATCGCGAACTTTGCCATGTCACGACGTACTCTTCCTTGCCCCACGCGATTCTTTGCATCACACGCTGAGGCGATGCATTGGCTTTTGCAGACCCCGTCACCGTGACTTTGTTGAAGGGGCAGCGATCTATGCTGTGTCCGGGAGATGAACGAACAAGCCATGGCACTATAAGGCATCCGCGAGCGACGGGGGGCAGGGAACACCGCCGTTCTTTCCCCAACGCCGCCCGCATCGTGCAGGCCAGGGGATGATGAGGTGCCTCTTGCATACAGCTAGCGCGCGTCCCCTATGAGGCATTTTCCGGTCGACAGTACCGGCAGTGTGACTATCGTGACCGCTTGGCTCCGGATTTGACCGATGATGCAGCTATGGCCGCTTTGGGCGGCTGCTTCGATGGCGTCGACGTCCAGGCCTGTCGGTGTCCGGCTTGCGGATACTTCCAGTGTTGAGGCAGGGATGCCCGCGGCAACCAGCTGGTTTCGGATCTGTTCCTGAGCCGGTTTCGAGGCGTCTGAGGTTAGCCTCGTTAGGACGGATTCCATTGTTTTTGTAAGCTCGGTGGTTTCCGATTTCGATGCTGTTGCTGCGGAGAAGCTGGTGACTGGGGATTCGACGTGCTGAAGACTGGACGGCCCGCCCATGTGTCTGAGCTCGGGGGCGGAGCAGCCGGTGACAAGCACGCTCAGTAGCAGGGCGGCGGTGAGCAGCCGTGCATGCAGGCTTCCGGATACTAGGTGGGGTCCGGCTGGTTCCTGTAGCGTCCGGTTGCTGTTCATCGGGTAATTTTGCCACGCCCGGCACACGTGTTGGTTGAACTCCCGGGCAGAGCGTATGCGGGCAGTCATGACTGGACTGCTATTGGTGTTGCCCCGGTGAAGCCGATGGTTGAATCCGTGAATCCGGTGAACTGCGACATCCAGGGAAACAGGAATTGGACCATCAAGACCAAAACGCCTGCGATCAGCGCCAGCGTGAGGAGGACCCGGAACCACAAGGGTCCAGGGAGAAGTCGGAACATCCACCCGTACATGGTCTACTCCTGCCCATGGGCGGCGGCGACCTGCGCGGCGATTTCGGCCGGCGGCCCGGCGGCTACTGGTTGCCAGTGGTCCAGGACCGAGTAGGCGATGATCCGCTCTTGGGCGCCGAATCGGGGGTTGCAGCTGGTCATGGTGAGGATACTCTCCGTAGGTGTGGCATTGGGTTCGGTCGGCACGGGCAGCAGCACGTCGGTTTTGGAGGGCAGGACGATTTGGTTGTTCCGGAACACGTACACGTAGTAGCCGTTCTTGGTTTGTACGTAGAGTTTGTCGCCTGGGACGAGGGTGTGGATGTTGTCGAGAACGGCGCCGTGGGTCTGTCGGTGACCGGCTACGGCGAAGTTGCCCAAGGCGCCAGGCATGGCAGTCTTTTCGTAATGACCTAGGCCGAGGGTGTCGAGTACATCAGTGGTGGTGCCCTGGACAATGGGGCGCCAATAGTTTTCCCCGAAACGGGGGATATACATGATCCCGATAGTCCCACCACGGCCCGGAGTTGCGGAAACCGCCGGGGTGCCGTAGTCCACCGGTCCGGTAGCCGCCGGGGGCACTGGTTGTAGTGGCCCGTCAAAGTCCTGCGCGAATTCCTTGATAGCCTCGGCTTGTTTCGTGTCGGATTCTACGTTGGTCCACCACAGCTCCCAGCCCACAAACAGCAGCAGTACAACCCCGGCAGTGATGAGAACCTCACCGAAGACCTGGGTAACTCTCCGAAAGATCCGAACACCAGCAGACGGGCCGCCACCACGTTGGCGGTGCGTGCCCCGATGCTGTGCCCTCGACGGATTGACGGGAAGGGGTGGATGCCATTCGGGTACGTTCTCAGCGTCAACCATTAACATCCACCTTAACCATCGACATCCTGAACAGTGTTGACCCCTAGTTTTTGTGAGTGTCAGCAGCTTTGAGCGTGGAACCGGTAGTGGGTTTGACGCCGTGCCTACTTTGACCTGCATGGCCTCGCCGGTACTCGGGTTCCGGACCGTGCGCGCTGCGGGCGGTGCGTTCCACTGCAAGCTCGGCAACGAGTTCACTGCGCATCTAGTAACACACGTTCTCCTGGACTTGATACGGTTCCTGCGCTTGCCATGGGTCAGGTCCAGCTTAGAAGGGAAAAGGTCCGACCTGGCGTGCCGGTCCGGACCTTTTCCCGTTAGCCGTGCTAGCAGTCCAGAGCTGCTATCCGACCTTGCCGGAGAGTGCGACCAGGACACCTGCCGTAGCGAAGTACTTGTTGCTGCCCAGGTCCTGGATGGTTTTGATGCCCATGCCGGCAAGTAGTTCGTCGTGCTTTTCGGTCAGGCCGGCAAGAGCCGAGGGCGGGGCGGATAGGACCTCGTTCAGCGTTGAGTTCTCGTAGGCCTTGTCCAGTGCCTTGCCCAATTCAATCGAAACAGCCATTTATGTGTCCTTTTCATCGATACCTGAAACCAGCGCAGCCGGGTTTGCGGCTGCACGAACGCCGCGATTTATCCCTGCGCCGCTGAGGGACACGCTATCGCAGCGCCGGTCTGCCTTGCGGGAACCTTGGGATTCCTGCGGCGGGAAACGGTGACAATCGAACTGCCTGTCCGCCCGTAGGGCCGTCCTTCTTGCCTGGTCTTGCCCCGCGGAATGATCGCTAAGAAGGACGCTAGCGCCACCACTTTCGAATGTTCGCTGGGCAGCATTAGAGAGACGGCACCGAAGAGCTCCTTTCGATTGCTCCCCCAGAAAGAACCGTCAGCATCCAAAACAGCAAAGCCCGCCGAACCCGTGATGTCCAGACACGGTAATCGGCGGGCTGTGCAATCAACGTTGAGGATCATCAGGCAACTCGCTGGGATGCCTACGCAACCCCAAATTCTACTTAACCGCTGGATCGTCACCAGCGTGTCGGCTGCATCGTTAGCGCGACTGATGACACGCCAGTATCAGGAAGCCTAACGTGAGACATCCTAGGGGCGAGACCATGCCGCCCTCCCGCGGGATGTCTTGACGGTGGCCACCATTACTGGGTTGGTGGCCACCGCTCCCATTTATGGGTTGTTGTGCCAGAACAGGCGGATGACATCAACGGCTAGCCGGATGATGTTGACCACCAGGTTTCAGACGCCCCATGGTTCTTCACGTTTCCGTTTGGACCCGGGCACGGCACGCACGCGAATATGGGCACAACAACGTTGCGCCCCACGCGTGTAGGGCCACACACTCATAGTGTGGACTCAGAGGCTATGACCCTCTAACCGCACCAATGAGCGAACCGCTCAGAACAAGAACCCGAGGGCAATCGGGTTCTTAGTTCTTTAACGGCACGGCAGGCGTATGCCTGATGATTCCAGCCTAGCTGGCAGTTCCCTTCTTCTGCGTCCGCAGCCTAACCAGACAATCGACGCCCGGATCCGTGTTGGTCAGATGAGTGTGCGTTGGCTGTCGTAGACGGTGGTGAGGGGGTTTTTGTCGGTGAAGTCGTGTCCTACCGGCCAGGTGATCACGGGCTTTAGGAAGATGGCGATGAATTTGCCGTCACTGGGTGCGCAGTTGGAGCTGGAGTCGTTGCTTGTGCCCTCGAATCCGGCTTCAACGTGACCCTTCCGCCGGTTCGTTCAGGTTTCTCGGCGTCATGATCGGGGGGGGCTTGGTCGTTCTTATGGGGTAGCGATGCAGAGCGATCCTTTCGACATCCATGAACGGGGCGCTTTTGTTTCGTCAGGGGTTTGCTGGCAGGGATCCGGCAAACCCCCTCTCGTGTCCGCTGAGCACTGGCCGTGTAGCGGACACAGGTGGCCTCGCCCTGCCATCGGCGGGGCCACCACTGTGGGTGCTCTTCTTTTTTGTCGCCTGAACGGATATCAATGCGCACCTGAGCATGTGGGGCGTATAGGGGCGGGGGAGCGGTGCCGGTGCTGTGGTGGAAAGGTTTCACGTTGTCTCGGTTGCTGAATGTTTAGTCGGGGAGCCAGCCACCGGCGACCAGGCGTTGCCGTAGCGCCAGGCGGCTTAAGGGTCGGTCGTCGTCCTGGTATTTCCGGCGGACGGACAGTAGGTGCTTTTTCACGGCGTTGACGCTGATCCCCAACGTTTGGGCGGTGTCGGCCATGGTGTGGCCTTGCCCGTGAAGATAGATCGAGACCACCTCGTGTTCCCGCGCGGTCAGTTGCGGCGCCTGGGCGTCGACGGAGACGAAGCCGGTGATGTCTTCGGGTATGTATTTTTCTCCGTCGGCGGCGGAACGGATTGCGGTCTCGAGGGTCACGGCGGGGGAGGTTTTGGGGACATAGGCCAGAGCTCCGGCGGCGTAGGCTTGCCGGATCATGGCCGGTTCGGTCACGGAACTGCAGACCACTACGTGCGGTCCCGCTGATATGATCGCCCGGATTTTTGCGGGTAAAGGAATGCTGTCCCCAAGCAGCACATCGAGGATCACAACATCGGAGAGGTCACTCAGGCGGGGTACGACCTCAGCCCACGATGCATACCTGCCGACCACCCGGATCTCGTCGGTATGCTGCTCCAGCCACACGGCCATGCTTTCCAGCAGGACCGCGTGGTCCTCAGCGATGTCCACATCAAGAGTTGGCGGTGAAACCGTGTAGGGCCGCCACGTAGCTCGCCATGTTCTGGTCCTCACATCCCCGGCCTTTCTCCCACCGTCGCGTACCGGCACTGTAACCATTCTTTGGGGGCACTTGCCCGATACGGGAATGCGAACACCGACCGCGCCCACAGGGACGAAGCCCATCAGGACCAATGGGGTGCAGGCCGAAGGTGCAACAGTGTCGCGTGGTCGGGTAAGGAGCTGCAGCCTCATCAAACTCGCACAACCCTTTGCATAAATGCCCGCCTGCGACCGCCCGTTAGTCGATTCGCGCTGCGTGCTTTAGCCGAAGGCTCTCTGCTGATCGAGTTCTAGAGTCCGGAGGTAGTGTTGCTGGCTGGTCCTCCGTCGTCTTCAGTCCGAGACAGCCGATAATTCCTCCATAGAGAGCTCAGAGGATAGGAATGTAGTAGCCGTCTGCCAACGCCGACTCCGAATGAACTAGGTCAAGCAACGCCGTCGAGTATTCAGTGCTTGCCTCGATTTGGTCCACCAAACCAGCTAGCAGCGTGAACGCGGCTGCGGGAGTGTTCGCTGCTAGGTATCGTCTCTTCAAGTTGAGCGCGATCGCTGGGAGAGTGACATAACCGTCAAATCGTCGGTTCCAAAGCCGTCCATGATGCGCTGCGATGTTTCTCAGGAAGGTGAGGTTCTGAACTGCCTGAAGCAGCTTCGGCTCGTCCTCAAGTAGGAGCGATTTAGTAACTGGTTCGAGGACGCTTTTGTCGCGCAGCGCCCTAAGGAACCTTGAGAAGGTGCCGAGCGAGACAACCTCGATAGCTGCCCAGAATGGAACAGGATCGCCTTTGTCAACATGGTGCCTGATGAAGATTTCGTCACGCGTTTGGATCTCCTGGAAGCTCTTAAGCACCTTGTCGCGGTTTTTCAGTTCTGCTTGCCAACGCTTCCATGCCCCCACATCAGAGGTATCCGGCTCCGGACCCGCTGGAAGGTAGAGATCTTCTTTGAGATACGCGTCTCCGGCACCAATGACCTTCGCCAAGTGGTACGCCACTCGGCTGCGTACGGTTGGTTCAAACACTCCGATTCCATCAAGTACGCGGTGGCGAAGAACCCGGTCGAGGTCATAGACAGATATGAGCTGTGCCGCGGTCGTCCCGGCCGCGTACCTGTCTGTACCGGTTTGGTAGAAGCAGCGTCCATAGCCGCTCACCCGGTAGTAGTTGCTCGAGTATAGAAACATGGCGAACTTGCTCCTGGCGATGTCGCCCAGATCGAGCCCGCGATCCACATGCTTTTGCACTTGGCCGTTGAGATCGATCCAATTCTTCAAATTGATAACCCCCGAAGAAACGAAGAACCCACCCGGCTATTGCCGGATGGGTCCGAATGTTGACTCAAGCATATGCCTTCCGGCGGCAAGGCGCAAACTGATCCATGCCCGTAAACCGGTCCTTCATCGTGCGTCCCAGGCTGCTTAGTCACTTCCGCTCAGGTGCTGGTCGGGAGCATGTGCGTAAGACCCGCACGGTGGGATGCGCGGTGATGGGGGGATTACTGCAACAATGTGGGTGTGACTGGAATGAAAATCGGTTATGCCCGGGTCTCGACGAATGATCAGGACCTCACAGCTCAACGGGACGCGCTGCTTGCCTTGGGGGTGGGGGAGGGGCGGATCTATGTTGATCATGGTCTGACGGGGGCGAACCGGGCCCGCCCGGGTTTGCGTGAGGCGATGGCCGCGTGCCGGGCGGGGGACATTCTTGTGGTGACCAAGCTCGACCGTCTGGCCCGGTCCCTTGGTGATGCCAGGGACATTGCGGACGAACTGACTGTCAAGGGAGTGGTGCTGAGTTTGGGGGGAAGCACGTATGATCCCACGGATGCGGTGGGTCGGTTGTTGTTCAATGTTTTGGGGATGGTTGCTGAGTTTGAGGCTGATCTGATCCGTATGCGTACCCGGGAGGGGATGGCCATCGCGAGGGCCAGGGGCCGGTTGAGAGGCAAACAACCAAAACTCTCAGATTCGCAGCGCAAGCATCTTCTGAAACTTTGCGACGCGGGGGAGCATAGCCAAGCTGAGTTGGGGGAGTTGTTCGGGGTGTCCCGGACCACGGTGTACCGGGAGCTTCAACGGCGCATCACCCAAGCGTGAGGGAACACGTCAGTGCGGTGGCCGGGACGGAGCTGGTGGTCGTATTTGTTGGGGTTCATGGGTCGTTGCCCCTGGCTGGGACGAAACACCCGTATGGGCCCCTCCAAGCCCGTTGGCTCTCTGGCCTCCGAACAGTCCTGAAGGCTTCTTTGGTGCCGGCAAGCGTGTGCGGGGTAGGGGGTTCTTTGTTCGTCTGTGAGCGTGCGTATCGAGTTGAGTTCTTTCCTGGCCCTGCCGTGCGGTTTGAACCCTGACGGGTTTGGAGGCTCTTGAGCAAGTGATGGCCGGACTGCGCGTGTGTGAGTATGTCACTGGCTGGGTCTTCCGTCACGAATTTCAGGCCGGTACGTATTTCCCTGCGACAGGCACTTCCGTAGGGGAAGCATCACCAGCCCTTGATGC
>NZ_JBHVAL010000037.1:0-8850 GCF_042667405.1 Paenarthrobacter sp. NPDC057355
CGGCCAGGAGACCGCGTCAACCGTTGTTCGGGCCGCCGTACCGGCAGGCATGGTCCGCGCCGCTCACGGCCGGCAGACCATGGTTGCGCTGCTCAGACACGAGAAGTTCGCGTTGCGGAACCGCAACGGCCGCGCGACCATCGTCGCCGTCCTCCGTGCCCTTATCGAGCGTGCCGACTACGAGAGCATGACGGCACGACCGGGCTGGGAAGCCCTCATCGAGGCCACGGGGACGTCCAGGACGACCGTGGCGCGAGTTCTTCGCCTCCTGGCCTCATCGGCCGCGTAGCGCCAGGGCACGCAAGCCAACGCGCCGCTGCCGGCCCTGACGGGCAACGTCATCAACGAAGCAGCCGTGTACGTACTGTGCGCGCCCTCGCCGCTTGTGCTTGCGAACAAAGTCGGCACCCCTCCCGCCTAGGCGGTTCTCACCTTAAAGAGAAAGAGTTAACCCATACACGCGCGCAAGGAAAAACATTCACCCCGACGTGGCTCCGCCAGACTCATTCCTGCAAGCGCCGCAAGCGGCCCACCTGCCGCCCAGATGCCATGGCGTCCAGAACTGCTATGGCCAGTCCACCGGACACCCAAACGCCATATACAGCGTGTGGCCGCCGCGTCTGAGATCCGTTACCGGAGCTTTCCCCTGCGTTTGCATGACGCCCACGGACATGGCCAGCTCCTGCAGGGACTTCTTTCTGGCAGGTTGGACCGTTGCGGACATCCTGCACGCCCTCAATTGGCGCCCTGACGGGACGCTGTGGCCACACAGCGGCGCACCGGAAACCAAAGACGCCTGGCGGATGCGAGGCTGGCTGAGGCACCGCCTCAGCCACTGGCGCACCGAGGCCGGCGAGCCACTGCGCTCCCGCGATCAGCAGGAAGCAGCCCGGGCAGCTGCTCTCCGCCGCGAACAGGAGGCCGAGCATCGGCGCATCCTGGAACGCCAGGCCGAGCGCGCGGCCCAGCTGGACGTCGGCGACTCCCCCGCCAAGGTCACCGCGATTGCGAAGATCCGCGCCATGTTCGACGCCAACAAACGCACACGTTCCGGCCGACATGTGCACAGCAAAAGCTCTATCCTTCGGGCTCCTGCACACATGCTGGACAACAGGAACCAGCTGACCGCCTGCACACAACCGCCAGGTCACCACGCGCGGGAACCTCACCCACCACAACCGGCGGACGTGCACAGCCTCCTGAGTGACAACACTGGTCATTATTTTGAGTTGAGGGCAGCCTCAGCTATTGAGAGCGCTTCGTCAGCTCGTTTGAGGGCGGTAATGAGCCACTCCTCTTCCGCATCTTCAAGCATCATTCGAGCTTCGACCCTGGTGGCAGCCAACGCTTCCGCAGTCGCATCCGACCGAAGGAGTATGTGAGTAGCTGCGGTAGTTGTATCAACCCGCGTGACCATGTCCGTCACGTCGGCCAACAAGGAGACGTTCATTCCACTCATGGGGTCGCTTGAGAAAACGGACGTCGGTGTACGCTAAGCGTGGTTTTCCTCACGGGTCCTCGAACCGGTCGGGTGGGTTGGCGTGGCTTGTGACATGACAACGAGTCTTTTAGCGGGCAGACTGTCCAACTCGTCCTCATTTGGGGGGACTTTGAGGAAGAGAGATGGATGTGAAGAATCAGATGATGCAGTTGTCTTTAGGTGGCGGGCCGGGAAACAAGGTTTTTAGGACGATCCTTGGAGTTGGGGCGGCGGCTGTTGTTGCTGTGTCTTCGTATTCCATGGGTGCATCCACGGGCAGTACGTCTGCTTTGGCTTCAGGCAGTGACGCCCCGGTCACATCAGTCTTGATCGGCAACGGCACGTCAGGCGCAGCTGATGGTAGGGCCGCCAGTGCAGCGAAAGTCAGTGATCCTTCCGGCGTTCCTATTTCGGAAGTCATCGAGAATGCCAAGGCCAGTGACGCTGCTGGATTCGCCTCGAAGCTTGAGATGTTGAAGGCCAGCCCGGAGTTCTCGGGTTTCCTTATTTCCGAGGCTGGATCTGTTGAAGCCGGTGGTGGGGAGGGCCTCGCGGCAGCGCTCACCAAGGACCAGGTCAAAGCGTTCGTTGCCAGCATCAAGGGCAAGAGCTTTGAAGTCATTACCGGTAAGGACGGCAAGCAGTCTGTTGCTTTGACCACTAAGAAGACTCCCCAGTCTGGGGCATCTGTCCGGACTGCCAGCGTGAACAGTGAAGCGACTATCACTACTGCGGGCTGGTCCGGTCCGTCCTGCTGGCAGGGCTGGTTCGCGGCTGGCGGCTACGCTGCTGCTACTGGCGCTATCTGCGGAGCCGTGGGTGCGATGAGCGCGGGAATCGGCGGTGCCGCTTGCGGTGCCGGGGCATGGGCCTTTGGCACCGGGATTAATTGGAACGATGCCTGCAGGTAACAGAAGGAGAATCCAAGTGCCCCACGGTTCGCCGTACATGACCCCCCGCACTTTTGCAGGCCGGGCGTACGTTTACCTCGCCTTTACAGGTGGATTATGGTCCGCTCAGTGGCTACTCTTCTGGGCGACGAATGGCGTCATCCCGGAACCGACGCTCTTTGGGCTCTTCATGCTCGCCTTGATTTCCCTGTTCTGGTTTTTCATGCCACCTCGCCCATGGTTTCCGACAAGAAGATCGTCTAGCAGGGGCCAGTAAGGTCTGGCGGCTCCAGCCAGCGGTCTAATGCCGAGGCTGGGGCCGTTTTGTCGATGGTGGGAGGTTGTGAGGGTCCTCATATATCCAAGGCGTATAGCGACACGCCGGACCGCCTCCCACTTAATGGAAGCTGCTTCACCTTGGATGGGTTTATCCACTTCGAGGAACAGGAGACAAAATGCCTATGCCAAGCAAGGGCAAGCGTCATAGCGTCACAGCGCGCCTGCCGATCGCTGATGCGGAGAAATTGGAGGCAATTGTTAAAGCCACCAATGACACACGCGGCGACTACATCGTCCGTCTCGTGACTGCACACCTCGCAACCATCGACCTCGAAACCCTCAAGGCCAAGCAGGAGGCCTTACCAATGGCCAGTTAACTAGGAAGGCCCGCACGAGGCGGGCCTTCAACAAGTATGACGTTCAGATCTCGTTCTTGGCGGGACTGCGATCTGAACTAAGAAGCTTCCTCTCGCGAGGACGCTCCCTTTTTCGTACCTTCGAACGAAAGGTTACTGCTCTCTATGGTAGCGGACCTTGCCGTGCCGTCAACGCACGCGCCGATCCATATCACGCCGCATGTCGTCCCTGGGGACCCTCTCCCCCGCGTCCCGGGCTACGTCGCCGTGCAAGGACTCCCGGGCTTGTGGAAGAAGCGGGACGCCGCGTTGGTGGGCGAACACACCAAGCGCACAGAGGCCCCCAGACGAGTCAACCGCATGGCTGAACGTGACCCCGACATTGTTCTCCGCGCCGTGCCTGAAGGCAGCTGCGTCCTTACCTCAGACTTCGATTGGCTCGATGCCATCGGACAGCACCCAAAACTCGTGCTGCGTAAATCTGACTTCCGCCGCAACGTGCTGACCGTAGCCGGACTTTTGCGCCTGACCTTTGATTTCAACAGCCACACGGCCGCCCCGGGCAACGCGTACCTCCGGGCAATGGCAGGCATTGGCAAGGGAACCTTGGGCAGGGTCAAGCGCTGGCTCAAACGCTACGGGTTCCTTGCTGACGTAGCCGGCGGCCGCTCAGCGATCTACACCCCAAAAAACTGCCTCGGGTTCTCCCACCTGCACAAGGGCGGAGAACGCGAGGACCGAATGGCCGACCGGGCGGTCTACGTCCTGTGCCGTCCTGCCACCGAAGAGGAGCTGGCACAGTTCGGCGAGGAAGAAGTTCAGCGCATGGATTCCAAGTGCAAGCTGGACCCGCTGCTGAGCCTGTTCGGGCTCGCTGTGGACGTAAATGGCAACCCTATCCCCTCCAAAGGAAAACGCTCCCCCAAAGGCAGAACGGAGTGGGCTTCGCCCACTCTGAAAACCTATTTTGAGGCGACAACTAAATACGTGGCAGATATCGCGGCCGCTCGTACAGATTTGCACTGGCCACTAGATGGGACGACAAGCGCCCCTGACGAGGCAACCCGCGATTTCAACGAGTTGCAAGCGGCCCGAACCGTTCAGTGGTACTCACCACCGCTCCGTAAGCTGCGCTCACGGCACCTGGCGAAGATCCTCGCCCCCTATTTCCGGGCCGATTACACCCCCGCTGATATCCTTCACACTCTGGATACAAAACCGGACGGCACACAGCACCGTCATGATGGTTTCGACGGCGCCAAGGACGTTGCCAAGCTGCTCCAACACAAATTGGGTTTCTGGCGTCTGAACGGCCAGCCTGTCTACAGCCGCAGTCAACGCGCCATCCAGCGCTCCCAGCAACTGAAAGCCCAGGCCGAAGCTGACCGCCAACGGCGTCAACGAGCAGCCGCAGAGCCCCGGCCTGCTACCCCGGCAGGGTCTTGGCGGACCCGCTTCGCAGAGGACTACGAACGAGGCCTCCAAGAGGCCTCCGCACGCGGCGCAACGCGCTGACACCCAATGTGGACCGCTTTGAGATTCATCCTCCGGTCTCCACCGGCCCACAATGGGAACAGCGCGAAGACTTGAACTGTTGGATACCTACAGTTCAGGATCCGCCGGCACCAGGTCGCCGGAAGAAGCAAATAACCCTAGATCACACAGAATCCTTCAATTTCCCCGGAAATTCGCTGTGTAGGACTCCTCCAACCGGACGGGTTTCCCATGGTCCAAGACTCGAGTCGCCGTCTCCTCTACAGTCCTGGGTTGGGTTTTTTCAGCTGAGACGACATACATCTACTGTGCGGGGCCGGGCACTGGTGGGGACAGGAACCGTCAGCACGTGCGCGGGTTCCAAAGCGCTCAGCGGACTACCTGCTAGCTACTGACGGGGAGTAACCGCAGCCGGGGACGGCGATCATCACAACCACAAGCCGCAATTTATCCTAAGGGGACTTGCAACATTATTCCTAGGGGGGTCTGAGAGAGATATCAAGAAGCCCCCATCCCTCGAAGGAGAAAACATGCACAACAGCTATCTTGCCGGGAAGGGGGGCTAGCGTACTTACTGAAGGTCTCCCCTACCGACATGCGCCGGGGATACGAGAGGACAAAGTGACGATAAAACGAGAACTGGAAGCCGTGGCGCACAAGGAGGGCAAATGGTGGGAAATCCGCATCCATGAGCTTGACCGGGTAACTCAGACCAGCCGGACGAAGGACATCCAGAACATGGCAACCGACCTCGCAGCAATTGCACTCAACCTTGACCCCGATGAAACTAAGGTGAACGTCACCCTGAGGCCGCCCGGAGACATCATGAGCCGATGGACGCAAGCCAGAGAAGATGCTGAAAGAGCGCAGGAGCTGTCCACCAAAGCCGCGTCCGAATCGCGCGCCGTCGTCGCGGAACTCAGCCGGCCGTTCACCATTACAGAGGTAGCCCGCATGTTGGGCATCTCTACTCAGTGCGTCTCCCAGCTCAAGGCGAAGAAATCGCTCGGCGGCGGGGTAAGCACGAACACCAATAGGCTTTAGAATCACTATGATATTGTTTTGATGCTACTATCAAAACAGTTCAGCAATTATACTGTTGCAGTGTCGGATTGCGACTGAAACAGCATCGCCTTGATATTGAGGCAGTAGCACTTATTCGCATTGAGAGGAAGACATGCCAGTAGTTCTTGTCGGCAGCCAGAAGGGCGGTCCGGGCAAAACAACGACAACAGTCAATGTCGCGGCCGAACTTGCCCGCCTGGGCCATGATGTCCTGATCGTTGACTGCGATAAAAGCACGGAGTCCTCTACTACGTGGGCGCAGGACCGCGCCGAAGACGACTCACTCCCTCGTGTCCATGCCATCCAAAAGACCGGGAACGTCCGCGAGGCTCTCAAGGACCTCGCTACCCGGTACGACTACGTGATCGTAGACGCCCCCGGGCACGATAGCCAGGAATTGCGGACGGCCATGACGGTGGCGGATCTCATGATCATTCCTACCCGCCCGTCCCAATTCGACCTGGATACACTTCCCGGCATGGCCGGGCTGATCGAAGCAGCTCAGGACATGAATCCCAAACTCAGAGCTTTTGTCCTCCTGACGCAGGTACCCACGGACTCGAATGCCACAGAGCAAGACGAGGCAAAGGACTACCTCCGGGACTACCCGCAGCTCCCCCTGATCGACGCTGCATTGAAGATCAGGAAGGCCTACCGCGACAGCATCCCCACGGGCCGGGGCGTCATTGAGATGCCAAACGCAAAAGCAAAAGCAGAAGTACAGGTACTGGTAAAGGAGATCCAAGGATGCCTATAAAGAAGCGCGACCCACTACCCACCTCCCCGGCAACAGCTCCGGCGGACGAAGCCGCCATCGCGAAGAAGGCCGAGGAATTCGGCAGGGGCGGCTACGCGCCGGAAGTTCAGGAGGCGGCACTTGATCCGAACGCGCCCGTGGGTCCGCAAGGAATCTTGTTCCGGTATAACGACTACCAGAAGCAGCTCCTTAAAGAGGAAGCTGAGGTCGACAGGCGCAGCCAGCAAAAGCTCCTGGAATCCATCATTTGGCCCGAACTGGAACGCCGCCGCGCGAGCAGGAAATAGTTGCAAGACAGTATTGCAACAGTATTATTATGATTTCATAATGATACTGCCGTAGTGGCAGACGTTTTTCAGTTCCACACAAGCTCGCAACAGGCGGGGGGGAGTATGACAATGAATAGGTCATTGAGCTTCGGGAAGTCTTAGAGTCATTCCCGCAGGCCGGGCCGTGGGTTGCGAAGTTGATACGGAAATCCGTCCGGCAGGGCAGTGAGCTGGTCATCATCTTCACCTCACCTGACGCCTTTCGGCTCCAGGTCATCATGGCGCCCGGGCGACTATCACCGGAGGCAGACGTTTATCTGATGGCTTTCCATTACATGACCCCAGATCGTCCTTGAAAAGAGCCGAAAGCCCCTCATGGACGATCACCGGGTCATCGCAGCGGCTCCACCAGCGGAAATCCGCGCGATTCTGGACGAGATGAAGCTCAGGTCAGCCCCGTTCTGGGGGCGCAATCCGATCCCGCGCTGGACGCTTGACCTCCAAGCAGGCTAAGGCCCGGCCGTCTGCCACCCGGCAGGAGCATCAAGTATCACCGCAATATCGCCATGATACTTAGGTAGTTGCACGCTCAGGACCACATATGAGGGGTACTGGGACTCTCGCACAGCGAAAATGGGCTCCCTTGACAGGTAAACCGGGTGAATCCCCACTAGCGTGGGGAATTGCGCCGTCTGCCGCGAACCCGCTGCGTTAATTCAAGAACGATCGCGACCCGGGCACCCGAGTAATCGGCACTCATCCTTCCGGGGGACATCACCGCTGGGGTACTTAGGCCCGGCCAGGTACTTGAAGTGTGCAAACGCTCGGCACTTTGGCGGTTTGTAGGCAGAACGGGCTCATGTGCGGCAGATACGTGATGTCCAAGGCCACCAGTGATCTCCTGAGCCACTTCGAGGCCAAAGAAGTTGAGGGCAGCCCATTTTGGCCCGTGTGTCTTTGTTGAAGCGCAAGGGGCAGCTGGGGGTCTGGAGTTTCCGCACTCTTGGATGGTGTTTGTCCCTGTGTGGCTGGACACAACCTATTCAGTTTGGAGCGGGCCTGGGGCGGCGCCGGGATGAACTGGTGCGGTGGATGAATGTCTTTCAGGGACCTTCGTGCCGGTTGTCCAACGACGGAGGCTGAGTGGGGGCCTGGCATGTTTTGTGGCTTCGTGTTGCCGCTCTCAATACCCGGGAGAGTTTCCCGAACGTATCAATGAACTGGACAGCCTTGCCCCTGGCTGGGACGAAACACCCGTATGGGCCCCTCCAAGCCCGTTGGCTCTCTGGCCTCCGAATAGTCCTGAAGGCTTCTTTGGTGCCGGCAAGCGTGTGCGGAGTGAGGGGCTTCGGTGCTTGGGAGCCTGGGTGGTGATTCCCTCCGTATTCGAGGGTGACCGTGGGTCGGTTGTTTTTCTTCTTTTGCGTCACGTTCGGGGGTTTGCGCCGGTTATGTAGGTGCCCGGGAGCGTGGTGTGGGCGGCATGGAGTGAGACCCCCTGCTGCAGGAACGCCGTGAAGCGCCTCGGGTGAGCAGTGCGTGCCGTTGAATGACTCAGCCCCCTTGAGACCCCGGCGCGCAGCGGCGGCGGACGTGGTGCCGTCGTGTCGCGTGGCCGGGTGGGGCCACGCGACCTGCTCCCCAAAAAGGCGGCCTGTAACAAACCGCCCGCAAGGAAATGCCCTCCTGACCGTTGGCTGGAAGAACGCCCAGCACGGTTTCGCTATGGGCCCGCGGTAGGCAGGGGGCCTGCGCGAGAGATTTCCTTCTGTTAGGGAAAGGCAGGAAAGGCCGGTACCAGTTCAGATCTGGTACCGGCCTTCTGTGCTCTTCCCCCCCCAACGTGCCTCGGACCGTCCACGGCAGAGGATGATTGGGGGCTTCTTGCGTCTAATCCCCGCGGGTGATGCGCATCACTCATTGGGGGTGGTGGTGGTTCAGTGTGTGCTGGGGTTTTGAGGAGATGGGCTCAGAATTTCTTGTGGGGGCCTCGGTCCTGTATCCCTGTCGTAGCCGACTCGTTCCGGCAGGAAGGAGTCGGCAGTTTCATCGCATTTGGGTGCGTGGCGCCGCCTACCCGGGGAAGACTCCGCGCGGGCACCGGGGCGCTGCTGGGCATGAGCGTAGGGGTTGTTTCTTTGAAGAAGGGAGGAGGAGACCCCTTTGGGGTCTCCTCCTCCTGTTTATGGTGCGTCTAGATTCTTGGGGGAATCAGTGTTGACGATGTTGATCGTAGTGATGGTCCCTGGCAGGACACTGG
>NZ_JBHVAL010000038.1:0-6193 GCF_042667405.1 Paenarthrobacter sp. NPDC057355
TCGCCTCCTGGCCTCATCGGCCGCGTAGCGCCAGGGCACGCAAGCCAACGCGCCGCTGCCGGCCCTGACGGGCAACGTCATCAACGAAGCAGCCGCGTACGTACTGTGCGAGCCCTCGCCGCTTGTGCTTGCGAACAAAGTTGCTGGGCCCCGCGCAAGCTGGCCCCTTCGTTTAAGAAGACACCTGTATAGGCAGCTCCTGAGCTTGTCGATTCACCTGAGGAAGACCTGCAAGCCGCCAATCTCTTCCAAATAGCGAATGAGGTCATCTAGGTAGAGGCTCCCTGAAGCTGTTCAGGGGCCTTCAGATCGAACGCGCCACGCCTCTGCGATACCCATGAGATGGTGGAAGGTGTCGTCAAAGGTCCACAAAAATCCCCGCGCACGTACGAACCTCACCAAATATCACTTTCCTGTCGAGACGTACTAGGATGCAGTCTCTTGCTTACGAATCGCACCTTTCGTAAGATTTGTTCATGACGGTAACAACGGCGAATGAAGCCAGGACGCACTGGTCGGAGCTTATTGATGCGGTCCGGGAGGAACCCGTTCACATCACGCGTCGGGGCCGGCCGGTGGCGGTTGTCGTCGATCCTGGGTTTTACGAGCGGGCTGTTGCTGCCCTTGAAGATGCCGAAGACCTTGCTGATGCCCGCAGCGCGAAGGCAGAGATTGAAGCCAGGGTCACTCATGCTGAGCTGCTGCGGGAGCTTGGAATCGAGGAGTGACCGGCGCGTTCCATATCACCTATACGGCAGCGGCGGCCAAGCAGGTCCGGAAACTGGACAGAGCCGCCCAAATCAGGGTGTTGAAGACCGTGGAAATTTTGGCCTCCGCACCCCGGCCGCCGAAATCAACTCAACTCGTTGGCGGCAAGGGGCAGTGGCGAATTAGAACAGGCGACTACCGCGTCGTGTACGAAATTCACGATCAGGAACTGCTGGTCTTGGTCGTGAAGGTGGGACACCGGAAGGAAATCTACCAACACTAGCCACCATATGGGTGCACGGTCCACGATGTTCACAGCTTTTCGGAGTGTTCAACGTGATTCATGGGCTTTGCTTTGTGACCGGGGTAGTGGAAAGGTTGAGGCCAAGTAGTGATGGAGGGTAAGCGAAGAGTCCACAGCAGGCGGCGAAGGAGCTGCTCGGGCGGATGGCCGATGCGGAAATGATCATCGATTTGTTGAGGACATCGGGCGTTTACCCACGCCAAAAGGGTCCCTGCCTCCGTGGAGGCTTAGGCATATATGCCATTGGCCGGATGCGGCCGAGAGATGTTTGACAGCTTTTGCTGCATCCTACCGAGGCCCTCAGTACCGGGGAGAGCCGGAACGAATCATGGAACTGGATGGGTTTGCCCTGCTTGGGATGAGATGCCCAGTTCTACCTCGTGCTGAGGTGACTCGAATCGGCATATTCCCAGGTGGGCTAATGGTATACGTTCAGCTTCATTGATACCGGTCAAAGGCTCCAGCATCTTGATTCGCTGCGCCATCAGGTCCGCAGGTGCTGGTCTGGAACTCGCCTGAGTTGGATGTTTCAAGATAGGCGCTGCCTCCGAGACCAGCGACGACGAAGAATGGGTGTGTTCTGCGGTATTCCCAAGGCTGTTGTTGGCAGACGGCCGGACCACATATCAGCCAGGTTGTGCCCGATACCACCCTGCCGGCCCGGCCACCCCTCGCAGGGCGGACGAGCGCAGAAGGCGCTTGCGGCCCAGCTCAGCGTACAGCTTTGCTTAGCGACCAACCGTGCAAGATCCCGTTGTTCGCGGGTGCGAGTATCGTTGGCCGGTAAATGGTGTAGGACGTGAGAGACCCCCGGCATCAAGTGAGCGTGGTAGCTCAAACCGACCCCGGGGGCTCCTCACCCTACGTCACGCCAGGATGTTCAACCCTATACAGGAATTACTTTTAGCGTCCGCCGAAAAGCGCGAACAGAATCTGAACGAGGACCTTACCCAGAGAATCGGTGTTATCGGGTCCGATCATGGTCCCGCCGTTGAAGAAGTTACCTCCGCACTTCTCACCCCTGCCGTCGATGTCCTCAGTAATGATTTTTGTCATATCGCTCTGCGACTGGCTCGTGCTCCATGCATTACACGTTGTTCCGTGAGCCGAGAACTTTGCTTTCACACCGGCGCCTTGGACTTTGAACCAGCCAGTGGTGACGTTGTTGTCCCCCTTTTGTCCTTCCCATACGGGAGAGAAGTCATAGTTGAAGGGATTAAAGAATGTAAAGCGGCGTACATCAACCTTGGCCGAGACGGCCCCAGCCGGAGCGGTAAACGTCCGGCACTGCCCCGCGTTCACGTTTCCGGTGGTTTCACGTCCCGTAACAACCTTGTCGTTGGTTACGTTGCCCGCCACTGCCCACTGCAGGTCAAAGGCAGCAACGTAGCCTCCGTAATTGCAGAACTCAAACGTATTGGCACCGAGAGCAATGGCACGGCGTCGGAGATTATCCACGTTTGGCCGCACCGTGATGCCGATAATCTCGGGGGCGTCCCCGGACGGAAGCGAGGAGATCTCGATAGTGTTCGGGAAATACTTGTCCAGCCAGAGCATGTGGGTGACCTCACCAATGGACCCGGCGTTCTTTCCCCGCTGTGACGGGAATTTCTGCAGCTCCGAAACAAATACTGGGTTTGGGGTAGGCATCTTGGCTGACAACTCACTGCCGCTGTTGGAATACTTGACCGTTACCTCATATATCCCCTCTTCTTGGACCCGTACCCCGTCCCAACGGACTCCGCTAGCTTTCCCTTCGTGTTGCCTAATGGCCGTTACTTTCTTTCCCTCGCTACCACAACCGTTGCCCTGAAGCTGTGCGGGGTCACAGTTGGCAGTCCAGGCTCCTCCAAACGTTTTAGCCTTAGCCACGGATAGAAAGGTATTTTCGTCATTGCTAGGCTGCGCTGCGGCGCTGGCCGGAGCGGAACCGACAACAATCAGCGACGACGCCATCAAGAAACACGCCGCCACAGACAGCACCCTACTCAAACGCCCCTGTCTGAAGAGCCTCATCAAGTATTTCAAAGTAATCTTCCGATCCAATCAATAATTTCCGGCGCCCAGTTAGGCACCTTCAGGAGAGACATCCTCAATGGTGAGGAGCTCGGACGAAGTCCCTGTCCAGCAGAATCAGCTTGCCGGGATCCTGGCTGGGGTGGCAGCGGCAAGGAACATGTGCACGCGGTTTCAGCAAACAGCTGTTTCGGTCCCCAAGCCGCACACCACAGCAGGCAAGCGAAGGCATAGGTCATTCCCTAAGTGCTGCGGACACACGAACCAGTTGGGCGCAAAGGGGCGCATTCCCAATGCCTGCCTCACCCCGCAACCGAAACGTTTGTCCCAGCACGGAACGTCAGCAATGACCGCGTCGCAACCGGCGCCGAGCATCTCATCGCATACACGCGATGATCGCCACGAGGAAACCCAGCCAGCGAGGCACGTCCGCATGACTCACGGCAATTAAGGCAAAACGTGATGTTCCTCAGGCGTTCCTGCAAAACGCAACATTCGAAGCAACCCAGCCTAGAAGAACAGCACCATCAACCAGGGGAACAGTCTCCCAGCGCTTGCCACTATCGCCGGCCCGACCAGGGGCGGGACGATCCTCCGCGCGCCCTGGCGACGTGAGTCGCTACGACTTTTCAAGGTGACGAAGAAGTGGGCAGGAACCATCGCCCCCCTGGACACGGTTCCTGATAACTCAACGGAAACACCAAAGTTCAACGGCCAGGGTGCATCGCGGAGGAAGTCTCAGCCGTCAGCCCGAAACCTTAGACGAAGAGTCCGGCTGCAAACGGTGGCCAGGACCTCCCTGTTCCAATCGGGGTCAGTCACGCCACTGCCGACGGCACCGGTTCTTTCACCTCTGCCCGCCCGCACCCCGTGGCGGCTACCGGGTCAGGGTTCCGTGCGTCCGGGCCCGGTAGCCGTGCTTCTTTTGAACGCCGGCACAACCGGGGCCTGCCGAAGAGTACGCATGGACCCAAAAATCACAACTGCCAAAGTCGGAAAAGCCACATAAGCCAAGACCAGGTTTTGCACCTTCGAACCCGTCCCTTACGTACAGACGGCCCGGCAGGGCCGATTAGCCGGCGTCCCATCTCCGGGCCGCGCTCCTGTGAGGACACCAGTCTTCACCCCGGGCGTTGTTGAAGCTCGCGTACGCCGTGGTCCGGGCAATCCCGAACAATTCAACCGGCTAGGCCTGGGTGTGGTCCCCGGCGTCGGGCAACGTCAGAACATTACTCATCCGGATCACCAGAATCCCATAAAGAAGACCGATCTTGCCCGGTGCTGTTGTGTTCCTGGTAGGCGGTTCGGAGGGCTTCGTGGGCTTGGTCGGTCAGGAGATCAACAGCGGCGCGGGTAACACCGATCCGTGCGGCGATGTCGCCGGGGTCTTCGCCGAGGACATCGGCGCGCCATAGGATCTCCTGCCAGCTAGCAGGAAGAGAGCGCAACGCGGTAAGGACGTCCTGCACACGCGTATACCCGGGGACGTCGCCAACCCCACCGTCATCATCCGGTCCCGCCAAGCCGCGCTCACCTGGTGCGTTCAAGCCCTGTGACCGGGCCGCAGGCAGGAATCCTCCCTTAGCGGATCCATGCCATTTGGCGGCAGCACCTCGGATCGCGGTGAACAGTTCCGCAGCGAAGAACCTGGGTATGCTCTCAACGTTGAGAGCATGGACGGTTTCAGTGAACGCCTCCCGGAAGATGGCCTCAGCGTCTTGTTCGTTGCTGCTCAACGACCGGGCCAAGACCATCCCAGCGTCCCGATGGGTCCTGTACAAACGATGAACTTCTATGGTGCGGCGTGCCAGCGCGGCAGGCGAGAGCACCTCCCCCACTGACGGGCCGCCCTGGGTTGTCGAGGAACCAGGTGTTGCGGGTGTTGCCGGTGTTGCTGCGGAACCAGTACTACAGCCCATGATCATCTCTGCCCCCCTGTTAAGACCAATATCCCGGAGCGCGATCGGATGCTCCACGCCCCCCCTGTGTCCGACACCGCGGTGAAAACCGCACAAAATGAAACCTGCACGGAAACAACGACACCGTCGCAGCTGGGCGGCACCCACCCGGGAACGCGCGGGCACCACCCACCCTGCCGGGACAACCACCCACGACAGAGCTACGGCGCTAAGGACCCTACAGGAAGTTCTGAGCCCACCTCCTTCAAGCCCCAGCACACAGTTAACCACCACAACCCCAGAAAGTGACGCACGTCACCCGGGGGGCTGTGGTCGGCATGCCCCGGCATCCCCGCCTTCACGGTACTGGTGGGCGGGGGAAGAATGGGGCGGTAGGGAAGGACACAGCGCACAAACCCCACCCACAAACCCGGGGAGTACCCCGTCCATGTTTCGGGGTGCAGCGTAGTGCCAGGTTCTTTCCAGTGTCCTGCCAGGGACCATCACTACGATCAACATCGTCAACACTGATTCCCCCAAGAATCTAGACGCACCATAAACAGGAGGAGGAGACCCCCAAGGGGGGCCTCCTCCTCCCGTTCATAAACAACTCCTAGGCTTTTCCTCAACCAAAGACGCCCACGCTCAGGCACGGGCGCATGGGATTAGCCTCTGTTGGTGGAGACCTGAAGTAGCGGGCTGCTGCGGGCTCGACGTTGGCAAGTGCGAACATCACGCCGCGGCGTTGAACGCAGGTGAAAGGGGTCTTGGACAAGTCGCTTCCACAGGACGAGGAGCGGCTGGACGAACTGTCCACCAACGTGCAACAGCACGGCAGGGTGCTGCCGATAGCCGTGGCACGTGATTGCGGCTGCCTGGTGGCTGCTTGCCGGGACAGCGAAGTACCCGCGGCGCTGAAGGTGCTCTTCGGCCTTGACGCTGACCTCACGCACGAGTGCACCCGGGCGATCAACCGCCCTCGTTCCCTGCCGCCGCAGGAAATCTCTCACCCAGGAAATCAACGGCACGCACTGCTCACCCCAGGCGTTCTGCGCGCGTTCGTGCCGCAAGCGACCCGCCCGCGCCTCCACCCCACTCTCGGACACCGGCATAAACCCGCTCAAAACCCTGGAACGTCACGCAAACGGGCGTCAGCCGGCCCAAGGTCACCTGCGGAGACAAACCGCCGTTACGGTCCCGTCGTGCAGCCAGGGCCAAGCCGTCACGGGAGTTTACGTGCAGCCCACCCAGGATGCGCCCTGCTTGC
>NZ_JBHVAL010000039.1:0-6083 GCF_042667405.1 Paenarthrobacter sp. NPDC057355
GATCCCTGCTCACCACCGACACCACCAACGGCCTGCAACTGACCATCGAAAACTGCTCCGTGGCCTGGACCGGCACCGCCGCCCCCTACACCTGCAGTGGAAACAAAACCACCGTCCTGGCCTCCGCCCCGGTCATCGCAGCGAACAAGGTCCTCAACAACCTCACCTCCCTGACCTCGGCCAAAACCGACAACCTCAAAGTCACCACCGCCTTCCCCACCACCGCAGACAACACCTTCCAAGGCGCCACATCCACCATCGCCTTCGCCTTCACCGGCACCCAACGCACCGAAACCACCAAATAACCACTGAGCCCCGCCGGGCCTGGTCGGGCGCCCCCCTGCCCGATCAGGTCCGCCGGTACGGCTTCCGCTATCCCACAAAGCAATCCCCACAGAACGAAAGGAACGCCAGGACATGAGCGCCATCGAGACCCTCAACGGACCAGCACTCCACGGCCGGCGTTCCGCTGCGAACGCTCCGGCTTTCAAGGCCACCGCCCGGAAAGGGACCACCACCGCCGTGAGCGACACCGCCGTCGTAACCCCCGCCGTCGTAAGCCCCCTGGAAACCGTCACCGAAGCCCCGGCAGCAAAAAGCCCGCTCCGCCGTGTTGCCAGTGCCGTGGCAAGGGTCATCGGAGTGGGTTTGCTGGTCCTGGGCGCGCTGGTGTTCCTGTTCCTGGCCATCGGGCCCCGTGTTCTGGGCTATCAGACCTCCACCATGCTGACAGGATCAATGTCTCCCCTGATCAATCCGGGAGACGTGGTGGTGACCGTTCCGACGCCGATCCAGGACGTCAAAGTAGGCGACATCATCACCTACCACATCCCGGTGGAGGACCAGCGGGTGGAAACCCACCGCATCGTCGAGATCACGACGACCGCAGACGGTGGGGTCGCCGTGCAGACCAAGGGCGACGCCAACAACGGCATCGATCCTTGGATCGCCACCCTCCAGGGCAAGACCGTGGACAAGCAGGTCGCGACCATCCCCTACGTGGGCAACGCCATTCGCGCCCTCCGTGAACCGATGGTGCTGAACACCCTGACGTATGGCGCGCCAGCCCTTTTGGTGATCGGAATGCTGGCTTCCATCTGGACCAAAGACCCCAGCAAGACGGCGCCGGAAGGCGCTGCACAGGCCCAGGCAGCAAGCGGTGAGTGACCGTTCGGCACCTGACCCGGGTTCCAACCCGCTGGAATCGTGCAAGCTGCAAGCGCTGGCCGAGGAGCTGGGAGACTCCCGGCTGGCGCTGCGTTTCTTCTCCACCTATCTTGCGATGCTGCCCGGGCGGCTCCTGAAGTTGTCCAATGGCCTGGGCCGCCACGACCTCGACGCCAGCATGGACGCCGTCCTCAGCCTCAAGATTTCCTCAGCCATGGTGGGGGCCGTGGAAACGGAAACCCAGTGCCGGGCCATCGAAATGATGATCCGGGAGGACCACTTCGACACAGCAGTAGAGGCACTCCCGGAGCTGAGGAAGTCCACCGACCGTTGTTTTGCCGCCGGGCCGCAGCTTCTGGGGACGGGCAGGGATACCGCCTGCCGGAGTCCCCGGAACCCGGCTAGCGGTCAGCCCTGACAGCTTCCTCGGTGTTCTTGACCTCGTGTGGGACCAGGAAGAGCGCGGCAACAGCCAGCACGCCCGCCGCGGCGAACACGTAGAAACCGGCGGGGTACGCGATATTGGCCGCAACCAACGTCCCCGTCACGGCTGGGCCGACGATGGCGCCGAGCCGGCCGACTCCGGCTGCGAACCCAAGCGCGGTTCCGCGGAGCGTCGAGGGGAACAGTTGGCTTACCCACGCGTACACCAGCACCTGGGAGCTGAAGACGAAAATACCCGTCACGAAAACGGCGGCATTAAGCAGGAATTCGTTCTGGATCTTGACGCTCAGGATGGCCAGGAACACAGCCGACAGCCCGAACCACATCAGCACGATCTTCTTGGTCCCGTGCTTGTCGGCCAGGACTCCGGCCAGGAATAGCCCCGCAACGGCCCCGAGGTTCAGGACAAGCAGCAGCGTCAGTCCCGTGCTGACGGGGTATCCGGCAGCAGCCATCAGCTGGGGCAGCCAGGTGTTGAGACCGTAAACCAACAACAATCCCATGAACGACGCCACGCCAATTCCCAGTGCCACCACCGGATACGGCTTCTGCAGCAGGTCGCGGAACCCGGTTTTGGGTGCTGCTTTGGCGGACTGCCCGACTTTTGTGGAACGCTCGACGGCGACAACCGGCTTGGGTTCCCGGCCCGCCGTCGCCGGCGCTGCTTCCGGCAATGACTCGGGCAACTTGGCCCAGAGGAACGGCAAGAGCACCAAGCCCGCAACGCCGCCAATGATGAACATGAGGCGCCAGTTGGGCACGATGATGATGGCCAGGAGGGCTGTTGCGACGGCGCCCACGTGGTATCCGGTCATGGTACGTGTGGTGGACTTTCCAGCTGTGCCAGCCGGGGCGTAGTCGTTCATGTAGGCCAGGGCTGCGGGAAGGCAGGCGCCCAGGCCCAGCCCAGCCAGTAGTCGCAGTACCGAGAACACCGCCACATTTGGGGCAAAGGCAACAGCGATGGTGAAAAGCGAGAAGCCTGCCACGCAAGCGATAAGGAGTTTACGGCGACCGAACTTGTCCGAGAGCGGTGCAATGAACAGTGCGCCCAAGCCGACGCCAACCAGGGAGATGGTGGCGGCGAAGGTGGCTCCCACAGCGTCGAAGCCGAGTTCCCCGGTCTTGATCAGCGTGGGAATGACGGTCCCCAGGACCACCAGGTCGAAACCGTCCAGGACCATGGCCAGCCAACAAAGCCACACGGGCCATTGGGAGCGGCGGGCAGATGACATCGTTGGCATAGCGTCCTCATTGTTGGGGTGCCGGTCAAATGAACGACCGGTCAGTACGAGATTTGTATCACTGCTCTTTGTAACGTCGCACACGTTCTACCATTGAATGGAATTCTGACTGATCGGATTCGCGATTTTGAGTGAAGGCGTCATCGTGGGACGGCTCGAGTGGTTTACGCGTCGATGATGCGCGTGCAGGAAGGTGGCGATGAGTGGCCAACTCAACATCCGGAGACTCCGTGGTGGAACGGGTAGTAAGGGTCATTTCCGCATTCCCGGAGGGCGCGACGTCGCTGCAGCTGACTGAGCTTGCTGAGCGGGCCGGACTGCCCCTGTCCTCAGCTCACCGACTGGTGCGCCAGCTCGCGGAGCAGGGGTTGATTGACTTGGGCGCGGGCGGAACAGTGCGCCTGGGGTTGCGCCTGTGGGAGCTCGTCAACCGCAATTCGCCGACGCTGGAATTGCGCCAGGCCGCAATGCCGTTCATGGAAGACATCCAGCAGGTACTGAACCAAAACGTCAATCTGGCAGTACTCGAGGGGTGGGAAGCCCTGTTTGTGGAGCGACTTTCCCGACGGGGGTCTGTAGCCAACCGGGCCCGGGTCGCAGGGAGGATGCCCATCCACATTTCCTCGGCGGGGCTTGCGTTGATGTCCAACCAGCCCCGCGAACTGCAGGCGGAGTACCTCAAGCAGTTCCGGGACCCTACCGGAAAAGTCACCGCCGACGTCGTCCGTCATCTCCTGGCCGAAGCCGCGCAGCAAGGCTATTCGCAGTTGGCGGGCGTGGTGGATCCTGACACCTGGGGGATCGCGGTTCCGGTCATGGACGCCAGGCGCAGGACGGTGGCCGCGCTGGGAGTGGTTGTTCCCCTTGCCGAGATGCGTCTGCAGGCGTTGGTGCCCGCCTTGCAGACTGCGGCGCGGGGCATCGGCCGGCAGTTGCGTGCAAACAACGACTTCCGTTCAATGGAATCGGTGTAATGCCACTCACTTCCGGCGGGGCACACTGATTCCAAGCTCAACCCGTTCAGCAGAAGACGGGAACCGCAACGAAGCGAGGAATCATGGCACGCACATCGATCACCACCCAGGTAGCCATCATGGGCGGAGGCCCCGCGGGGCTCATGCTTTCCCACCTGTTGGCGAAGCAGGGAATCGACTCCGTGGTGGTCGAGATCCGCAGCCGCAAGGACATCCAGGAAACGGTTCGTGCCGGAATTCTGGAGCACGGCACTGTGAACCTCCTGGTGGACTCGGGTGTGTCCGACCGTGTCCTGCGCGAAGGCGACCGCCACGATGGCATCGAACTGCGCTTCAACGGCGAGAGCCACCGCATCAACTTCAAGGAACTTGTTGGCGAGTCCGTGTGGTTGTACCCGCAGACGGATGTGTTTATGGACTTGGCTGCCCGTCGGGAGGCCGACGGCGGCGACGTCCGTTACAGCGTGTCGGACACTACCGTTCACGATCTTGAGGGCAAGCCGAAAGTTTGGTTCACCGACTCGGAGGGCCAGGAGTTCGAGATCCAGGCCGACTTCCTCGTGGGGGCCGACGGATCGCGCAGCCACTGCCGCTTCCAAATTCCCGAGGCCAACCGCAAGTGGTACTTCCACGAATACCCCTTCGCTTGGTTCGGCATCCTGGCAGAAGCCCCGCGCAGTTCAGATGAGTTGATCTACGCAAATTCCAAAGATGGATTTGCCTTGATCAGCCAACGCACCGAGACAGTCCAGCGCATGTACTTCCAGTGCGACGCCAAGGAGAATCCGGCTGACTGGAACGACGAACGCATCTGGTCCGAATTCCGCAAGCGCGTCAACGGCAACGGCTTCGAGCTGAAGGAGGGGCCGGTTCTGGAAAAGATGGTCCTCCCCTTCCGCAGCTTTGTCCACACCCCGATGCGGCACGGCAACCTCTTCCTCGCCGGCGACGCCGCGCACACGGTTCCTCCGACAGGGGCGAAGGGCCTGAACCTGGCCATCCATGACGTCAAGGTACTGTTCGAGGGTCTTGATTCCTTCTACTCCAACGGTTCTATGGTTCTCCTGGATTCGTACAGCGATCGCGCCTTGAACCGGGTCTGGAAGGCACAGCACTTCTCATATTGGATGACGTCCATGCTGCACACCGTCCCGGGAGCCGATGACTTCGACCGTGCCCGCCAACTCGGTGAGCTGCACTCAGTGGTTACCTCCGAGCACGCCAAGGCTTACCTCGCGGAATCGTACACCGGGTGGCCGACGTCGCGTTGATTTTGGCGCGTTGATCCGGCGCGTTGTCTATTTGGGTGCTCCAGGCTGCCTGCGCCCCTGCCTGGCCTCGTCGCGCCCGCCATCACTACGGGATGCACTGATGCCTGTTCTTGCTTTTGTTTATGTTCGTAGTGGTGTGTGGTGGTGGTTGCGGCGGGGTGTTTGGTGGGGGTCGATGTGGGGTGGGGGGATGAACCAGGGTGTGCCGGTGTCGTTGTTGATGCGCCATTGTTCTTTGTGGATGAGGTGGTGGTGGTGGGAGCAGAGGAGGGTGCCGTTTTCTGTTCCTGTGGTGCCGCCGTGTGACCAGTAGGTGATGTGGTGTGTTTCGCACCAGGGTGCGGGCATGGTGCAGTCGGGGAAGGCGCAGCCTTGGTCGCGGGCGGTGATGGCTTTGCGGATGTGGGGTGGGAAGAGGCGGGTGCTGCGGCCGATGTCGAGGATTTGGGAGTCGGTGCCGAGCAGGACGGGGATGATGTCGGCGTCGCAGGCGATTTTGCGGATGGTGTTGGGGTGCAGGGGGCCGGTGAACGTCGCTGTCCCGGTGCTGATGCCGGGGTTGCTTGCTGTGCTGGGGCCTGTATGAGGGCCGGTGCCTGCCTCTGTAGTGGTGTCGATGGTGGTACCTGTGCTGGTTGGTGGGCCGGTGTGGGTGTAGCGCTTGATGGTGTTGAGGAGTTCGCGGTGGTCGATGGTGACGGTGAGTTGGGGTCGGAGTCCGCCGTTGGTGGGTAGTTTTCCGGTGGTCATGGCCACGGCGCAGGCTCCGACGAGTCCGTCGAGGAGTTTCTGGGCGCGGGAGCGGCGGTCCAGTACCGGCCCGGGGCTGGGCTCGCGGGTGCTGGTGGCGGAGTGCGTGGCTGACGCTGTGCTGCTGTGGGCATCTTCGCTGGTGCCGGGCTCGGTTGTCCCGGGTTCTGTGGTGCTGCTGCCGGTGGTGAGTCGGGGGTTGGTGGCGGTGTTCATGGCGGTGGTGAGGGTTT
>NZ_JBHVAL010000040.1:0-5680 GCF_042667405.1 Paenarthrobacter sp. NPDC057355
GGTGAACGAGAACGATTCCCGCACCATCTCCGGTGAACCCGTCACACCCATCCCGGCAAGAACCTGCAAATCCTCCACCGACAACGAATCAAAAAGCACCCCCTCCGAAGTACGACCCTTCTCCAACTCCGTACGGGTCTTCACCTTTTCCTTATACGCCTTCACCTCCTCCTCAGACATCGGCTTTGATTTCTCCGGGTCAGGCAGGCAGGACTCATTCGCCCCGCCCGAGGCACCGCACACCGGCACCGTGACCGCAGCTACGGGGCGCAGCTTCGAAGACCGGTACGGGTTCGCCAGATCCTCCGCCGTCAACACACCCGCGGCCGGATCACGGGTAAAACGCGGCGGCTTGACGGATTTTCCATCAGCGCCTCGGTAGACGCCGGTCATGTAACGTGTGCGGATCCCGGTTTCCAGGGCCGCCCCGATCTTCCCCTCCGTCGGATTCACCTTCGCCAATTCCAATATCAACCGGGCCCGCTCCACCACCGTAGGTGAGGCCTGGGCTCGGGTCGCAGCTACCGCCTGTGCAGCCGCCCGGAGTCGCCACGGGTGGGAGGTGATGGAGAGCTTTTCAACAGGGATCGGTGACAGCTCAGGGTGGGCTTTCAAATGATCGATCAGCAACGTCATCTCAGATTCCCCACCCACCGTCAGGACCTCAGGCATTTCCAACTGCCCCTTGAGCCGCTTTGCTGGCCCGGACGGATCCTCCGGCGTGCCATTCCGGAAGACGCTATAGGGGACGTCCATCTCAAGAAACCGGCCGTCGGTGCCGCGTGGGTTGGTGTCTGCTTTGTAATCAGCCGAATGGATGAGCTCGTGCCCCAGAGACTGGACCGGGTCACTTCCGATTACAGCACCGGTGTCGAAGTCACGGTAAGCGGTTATCGTGGCCGGGTCGTAGCGGACGTAGGAGGAGGCCCCGGCCCGGCTGAGATTGAGAGCAGCTGCTTGCGCGCCTTCGCCTGGGGTGGGGAAGATGACGACGCCGATCTCCGGGTTCGCTGTTCCCTTAGGCAGGCCCCGGCCGCTGTGATCAATCCACTGGTTGTACGCCCCTCCGGGGGAGTGTTTCAGGGTGCCGGCGATTTTCATGATGGTCTTACCCGACCCGGTGGACCATAACCGGTCCAAGTCAGCGGTGATCTGATCAACATTACGCTGCCACACCCCCACATCATCAAAGGAGTCCCACTTAGTAAAATTCCGCCAAGGACCCCCTGGTGCGTTGTGGTTAGCGATCCAGATCCCGGGGTAGACCTCCACCGCGTCAAACTGCGGAACATCCGCAGGGGACTTTCCGGGTGCTGTCGGGAATCCGATCCTGCGGACCTTGTTCGGGTCGGTGACTTTCGGTGGGGTCGTCGGGACCACTACCGGCGGGGTAGCGTTAGCGGCCGGCCCGGCCGCGACATCCACGACAACGAACAATGTCAATGTCACCGCCACGGCCAGTATCACGCCCAGGAGCCGGGCCAGCACACCCGAACCGTCACGCCCTGCCAGCCCCCGGCCGGCAGCAACACCGGCTGTACTGGACCACAAACCCAAAACCATCAAACACACCTTCCACACAAGGAGGGGCGGTGACCACCACAAGACGGCACCGCAGAACAAGGCACCCGCACACTCCCGGCACCACGACGAATACGACCAAACCCCATTTCCGTGACGAACCCCAGCTGCGCGAGCCGCACCGATCTTCCAACTCGGCCGGGTCCGGTCTGCCGATACTGGGAACCAGAACACGCCCGGTCCTGGGGTGTGTGGTTTCTTGGGTGTGTGTTGGTGATGGTCAAGGTGGAGGTGGTGTTTTTTGAGCCGTGGGACTCCACATGTCCTTGGTCAACCGGGCACGGGGAACGCAGGGAACCGTCGAGCTGCCGGATCCGAACCGGGGTACCAGGGCTCCGTACCCGTGGGCGCTTCTGCTGCGACATCCAATCCAGATTCCTCTCCAGCGGCGGCGCAACCGGAGAACTGGGATTCCCCACCGCGTCCAAGCGGCCTATCGCCGGGGGACGGGTCCAAGACTTCGCCGATGTCGCCGATATCTGGGGACCGGGGTCGGGGCGAAGGTCATCGGCCACGAGATGTACGGCAGGTGGTCAACCAAAGCCAGCCCGCACCCGCACTGCGTCTGGGGCGCCATCGGTGCTCTATGGGTGCAGACGGAGCGCGAAGCCGGGCCCCTGGGCTACCCGACTTCGGAGGAAACCCGTGCACGTGAAGGTGTGTTCCTGCGGTTCGGGCATGGCACCGTGTTCCATTCCCCCGCGACTGGGACCTACATGACCACAAGCGGGGAAATCCAGAACCGCTTCGTCGCAGGCGGAGGAGCAGAAGGTGGACTGGGATAACCCACCAGCAACAAAACATCGTTCGCCGGCGGCTACGTCCAGTCCTTTTCCAAGGGAGACATCATCTGGGACCTGGTGTCGGCGCACGAGGACTCGGCCACGGCATTTATCAGAAATGGGCAGCCAACCCGGGCCAGTTCGGATGGGCCCTAACAGACGAATGGCAAGACCGGCGCGGAGCGCGCGTGCAATTCCTGCACCGCGAAGTCATCTGGGGACTTTGCCACGGCCGAACTCTACTCGGCCGAACCCGTTGAAAACTCCACGATGGTCTTGTGGGGGACTCCCGGTTGGCCAGCCCCGGTGTCGACTCGGGGTATTGCCGGCCTCATTTGTCGGTGAACTCATCGAGGCGTTCCTTGGCGGCTGTCTCGGATGGTGCTGTATAGGCCGGGCGAAGGTCCAGGGCATTTCGGTCAAGCTTTTGGGATGCATACCTGAACGTGATGCCTTTCCACCACAGCACCGATACCGCTCCCCTATCCCTCAGGTGCTGGTACCCCGCGGCATCCACGGTTATCCTAGTCAAGCCAAATGGGACCCCTTCCAATAGCGTTGATGCTGGGGCTGGGCCACAGGCATCGTTCCGTCTACTTTGGAACGATTCGACGTCTTGTAGCGTTTTCGAGCGCATCATTTGGGTTTCATGCTGTCGTATACAGTAGACAATGGCTGGTTTTTGTCTGAGAAATCATATCCGATGGGCCACCTGGCGTTTTTATTCGAGAGGGATGCGGTGAGGCTTGTTTCCTCACTTAGGGCAATTTTGCCGCCGGCGGGAATTGTTGCGGCCCAGTAGGCAGTGGAATTTCCGCAGAGAACGTAGTCACCGTCTGGCCATTCTCTCCATTGGCATTTGAAGTCAGGGAGATGTGTAATGGATTTTCCATGGGCGTCATAAACGTCGAACGAGATAGCGTCAGGATTATTGCTTGGATGCCGTATTGAAGCGCCTTGCCCTTTCAGGGCAAACACATCAAGTCTAACTGATCCGACATTTCCATCGGACTCAACTTTGCATTCCTCTATTCCCTTGCATTCAATTGCTGGTGATAGTTCGATAGTTTCCGGTTCGTGAAGCAGATCGTGTTCTCGAGACTGCGGAAGTGTTGGTCGCTCCTTGTCTGCTTTATCGAAGGCCTTATTGATGAATTTCGAGATATTCGCTGCGGCTTCGGGAATGTTGGGTTGTCCCCCATGCCAGCACCGTGAGTTTATCGTGCCTTTGGAGATATCTTCGGTCCCACAATCAATTATTGCCGGACCGCCAAGTCCTTTAACGCTTTGGGCGGTTTGAAGCGCCGAATCATTGCGTACGAGGAGATCGCCCAGGTCGGCATCGATCGGGATTTGCCTGCCGAAGAAGCTAGTTACTATCTTCACCGGAGTTGCAACGGCGTAGACGGGGAGTGACGCTGGGGCTGCGGGGAGTCTACCAAGATGATCCGATCCTGGGATGAACGCCTGTCCGGCGGGCGACATCAATGTGCCCAACGTCTTGCAAAAAGTATTTGGCTTACCGGAGCAAAAGGCGGCTCGTAGCACCGAGAAGGTGGTGTTCAGGCCTTTGCTGAGCCAGAATGATCCGAGGTTCGGTGTTCCGAGTGTGGCGACTGCCGCCGTTTTCGCAGCCGTTCCGGGAACTTCTGAGCAAGCTTCGTTTAGTGCGCAACGGATGGCGAGACCTCCCATGGAATGTCCCACCAGCGCCACTTTGCCAATGCCACCGACACTAGAGGATTGGGCGGCAAGTTCCATAATACGGTTTGCCAGTGATTTCCCGATCCTGGTGTCGGTCACCCATTGCGTGCTCGCCGTGGAGTAATCAAACAGGCTGACACACGTCCCACCAGTCGTTCCCAGCGTCCGGCGGGAATCATCACCCCAGGAAGCGGGGCTTCCATCGAATCCGTGGACGAGAAGCACAGGCCTGAGCGCTGCGCCTATGTTTACTGACTCGCAGTTTGGAATTTCTGCGTGTTGTTCGGAAGGAGTCACCTTGGCACTTGCTGGTCCAGCGGATAGTAGAGCTGCCATAAGGAGCATCGTTGCGGTAAGGAGGTGCGTCGATCGCCTCATTTCGGTTGCTCCTCTGTTCCGTAGGCAAACCATTCACCTGAAATGTTAACCAATTTGATAATGTACTTTCCTGTTTTCTCGCCAGTTAGCTCGACTGTCATCTCGGCCCTGTTGTCATGCATTATTGTTCCGCCGACGGGTGTTACTTTCGTTCCAGCTGGCAAAAGTGGCTCAAGTATTGAATTGCGGATATTCGGAGCAACAATCTTTAGTTGCTCATTTTCATCTGCGCTGTTTAGCGCCGCTGCCACATCTGATACGACAGCTGGAGGCAATTCCGTAGCCTCTGGTTGCTCTTGCGCATGCTCGATGGGCGGGGGAAGGGGAGCCGCTTTCCCGGGATCACCGCTTGCTGTGGGGTCGGCACTGGTGACGTTGCGTACCGGGTCTGTTGTTGAACCGTGCATCGGAGCAGTAACTTGAGTGCACGCAACCAGTGCAACACACGCCCCGGCAAGAAATAGAGACGCCGTCAATTGGCGCTTCTTGGGACCAAACATCGTGATCAGAAAACCGTTACGGTCGTAATGTGCCAGCCGGCTGCGACACCGTCGAATGGATGTGTTTCGACCCGGCTCGCACCCATGCGCGGCATTCCCGATACCATGCCATTCCCTCGGTGTGTACGTAGGCCCGCCAAAGCCCCCCTCCCAAGGCAGCCTTGGGCGGCACAATCGAAAACTGTCACAGGTATCCTCCAATCAATAGCGCTTCAACGCGCGAACCCGCTCGCAATCATAGGAGCGGGTCGTTGGCTTACATCGACCAAGACATCTCTGCCCTCTCGAAATGACGCAACCGTTGCTGGACCCGTATCAAAGAGGCGGCGGGGTCTTTTGCTGCCGGCAGTTGCGTCCATCTGCAGTTCGGGATCCTTCTCTTGGCACAGGAGCGGGATTCGCCCCACCCTTGGCCGTGCGACATTGCCGACCTCGCAGAGGTTCTTCCTCTACTAATAGGGAGATGAATGAACTCGGACTCTGAGTGCCCGTTTGTCGGTCCTTCACCGTGCGTCCCATGCTGCTTAGTCACTTCCGCTCAGTTGCTGGTCGGGAGCATGTGCGTAAGACCCGCACGGTGGGATGCGCGGTGATGGGGGGATTACTGCAACAATGTGGTGTGACTGGAATGAAGATCGGCTATGCCCGGGTCTCGACGAATGATCAGGACCTCACAGCTCAACGGGACGCGCTGCTTGCCTTGGGGGTGGGGGAGGGGCGGATCTATGTTGATCA
>NZ_JBHVAL010000041.1:0-2368 GCF_042667405.1 Paenarthrobacter sp. NPDC057355
TTATGCCAGTTCTGTCATGCACCCCCGTGTGTGGTGGGCTGGTTTTCAGCTGGTTTCGAATTTTGTGCAGCCATGTTCTTGCCGTTATTTCCGGTGGGTGTGGTTGTGTCTGTTATTTTTCAACGGAGAGTTTGATCCTGGCTCAGGATGAACGCTGGCGGCGTGCTTAACACATGCAAGTCGAACGATGATCCCAGCTTGCTGGGGGATTAGTGGCGAACGGGTGAGTAACACGTGAGTAACCTGCCCTTGACTCTGGGATAAGCCTGGGAAACTGGGTCTAATACCGGATATGACTCCTCATCGCATGGTGGGGGGTGGAAAGCTTTTGTGGTTTTGGATGGACTCGCGGCCTATCAGCTTGTTGGTGGGGTAATGGCCTACCAAGGCGACGACGGGTAGCCGGCCTGAGAGGGTGACCGGCCACACTGGGACTGAGACACGGCCCAGACTCCTACGGGAGGCAGCAGTGGGGAATATTGCACAATGGGCGCAAGCCTGATGCAGCGACGCCGCGTGAGGGATGACGGCCTTCGGGTTGTAAACCTCTTTCAGTAGGGAAGAAGCCGTAAGGTGACGGTACCTGCAGAAGAAGCGCCGGCTAACTACGTGCCAGCAGCCGCGGTAATACGTAGGGCGCAAGCGTTATCCGGAATTATTGGGCGTAAAGAGCTCGTAGGCGGTTTGTCGCGTCTGCTGTGAAAGACCGGGGCTCAACTCCGGTTCTGCAGTGGGTACGGGCAGACTAGAGTGCAGTAGGGGAGACTGGAATTCCTGGTGTAGCGGTGAAATGCGCAGATATCAGGAGGAACACCGATGGCGAAGGCAGGTCTCTGGGCTGTAACTGACGCTGAGGAGCGAAAGCATGGGGAGCGAACAGGATTAGATACCCTGGTAGTCCATGCCGTAAACGTTGGGCACTAGGTGTGGGGGACATTCCACGTTTTCCGCGCCGTAGCTAACGCATTAAGTGCCCCGCCTGGGGAGTACGGCCGCAAGGCTAAAACTCAAAGGAATTGACGGGGGCCCGCACAAGCGGCGGAGCATGCGGATTAATTCGATGCAACGCGAAGAACCTTACCAAGGCTTGACATGAACCGGTAATACCTGGAAACAGGTGCCCCGCTTGCGGTCGGTTTACAGGTGGTGCATGGTTGTCGTCAGCTCGTGTCGTGAGATGTTGGGTTAAGTCCCGCAACGAGCGCAACCCTCGTTCTATGTTGCCAGCGGTTCGGCCGGGGACTCATAGGAGACTGCCGGGGTCAACTCGGAGGAAGGTGGGGACGACGTCAAATCATCATGCCCCTTATGTCTTGGGCTTCACGCATGCTACAATGGCCGGTACAAAGGGTTGCGATACTGTGAGGTGGAGCTAATCCCAAAAAGCCGGTCTCAGTTCGGATTGGGGTCTGCAACTCGACCCCATGAAGTCGGAGTCGCTAGTAATCGCAGATCAGCAACGCTGCGGTGAATACGTTCCCGGGCCTTGTACACACCGCCCGTCAAGTCACGAAAGTTGGTAACACCCGAAGCCGGTGGCCTAACCCTTGTGGGGGGAGCCGTCGAAGGTGGGACCGGCGATTGGGACTAAGTCGTAACAAGGTAGCCGTACCGGAAGGTGCGGCTGGATCACCTCCTTTCTAAGGAGCTGCTTACAACATGTGTCCCTGCCTGCATGGGTGGGGGTGTGGTTGTCAGTGTTGCCCATTGCGCAGGCGTTTGTTCTGCGGTGGGTGCTCATGGGTGGAATATCAACGAATCAAGCTTTTGTTTGGCATGGCCTTTGTGGTGGTGTCCTGGTGCTAGTACGGCAGCCTTTGCGGGTTGTTGGGAACGTGTCCGGGGTGCTGGTTGTGGGGGTTGTGTTTGGCGCACTGTTGGGTCCTGAGGCAACAGGACCTTTTTGCAGCAATGCATTGGAGACTGGTGTTTCTTTTGTTCCTGCTTCCGGTTCCTGGTCACCCCTTGTGTGGGTGGGTGGGGCTGGTTGATGGGGTTGTTGTTTGAGAACTACATAGTGGACGCGAGCATCTGGGACACACGCACTTGTGTGTGTGTTCCATACAGCAATTTCTTTTTGATGAACCTGGCCTTTGTGGTCGTGGTTCTCTCGAATAGTTGATGCATCATGATCGGGCGTTTTGTTCGATGTGTGTGGTCAAGTTTTTAAGGGCACACGGTGGATGCCTTGGCATTAGGAGCCGAAGAAGGACGTAGGAATCTGCGATAAGCCTGGGGGAGTTGATAACCGAGCGTTGATCCCAGGATGTCCGAATGGGGAAACCCCGCACAACGCTGTGAGGTGATTGTGTGACCCGCATCTGAACACATAGGGTGCGTGGGGGGAACGCGGGGAAGTGAAACATCT
>NZ_JBHVAL010000041.1:2466-4358 GCF_042667405.1 Paenarthrobacter sp. NPDC057355
TCAGTACCCGCAGGAAGAGAAAACAAGAGTGATTCCGTTAGTAGTGGCGAGCGAACGCGGATCAGGCTAAACCGTTTCCATGTGTGATAGCCGGCGGGCGTTGCATGGGCGGGGTTGTGGGACTTTCCGTTCTGGTTCTGCCGGGCCAGTGAGGTGAGAGTGCGTGCATAGGTGAACGGTCTTGAAAGGCCGGCCAGAGAGGGTGTGAGCCCCGTAACCGTAATGTTGTGTGCCGCCTGGAGAGTATCCCAAGTAGCACGGGGCCCGAGAAATCCCGTGCGAATCTGTCAGGACCACCTGATAAGCCTAAATACTTCCTAATGACCGATAGCGGACCAGTACCGTGAGGGAAAGGTGAAAAGTACCCCGGGAGGGGAGTGAAACAGTACCTGAAACCGTGTGCTTACAATCCGTCGGAGCAGTCTTGTTACTGTGACGGCGTGCCTTTTGAAGAATGAGCCTGCGAGTTAGTGTTACGTCGCGAGGTTAACCCGTGTGGGGTAGCCGTAGCGAAAGCGAGTCTGAACAGGGCGAGTGTAGTGGCGTGATCTAGACCCGAAGCGGAGTGATCTACCCATGGCCAGGTTGAAGCGACGGTAAGACGTCGTGGAGGACCGAACCCACTTCAGTTGAAAATGGAGGGGATGAGCTGTGGGTAGGGGTGAAAGGCCAATCAAACTCCGTGATAGCTGGTTCTCCCCGAAATGCATTTAGGTGCAGCGTTGCGTGTTTCTTGCCGGAGGTAGAGCTACTGGATGGCCGATGGGCCCTACAAGGTTACTGACGTCAGCCAAACTCCGAATGCCGGTAAGTCAGAGCGCAGCAGTGAGACTGTGGGGGATAAGCTTCATAGTCGAGAGGGAAACAGCCCAGACCACCAACTAAGGCCCCTAAGCGTGTGCTAAGTGGGAAAGGATGTGGAGTTGCGAAGACAACCAGGAGGTTGGCTTAGAAGCAGCCATCCTTGAAAGAGTGCGTAATAGCTCACTGGTCAAGTGATTCCGCGCCGACAATGTAGCGGGGCTCAAGTACACCGCCGAAGTTGTGGATTTCACACAAGACCCTAGCCTTCGTGGTTCAGGGGTGTGGAGTGGTAGGGGAGCGTCGTGTGGGCAGTGAAGTCGCGGTGGAAACCAGCGGTGGAGCCTACACGAGTGAGAATGCAGGCATGAGTAGCGAAAGACGGGTGAGAAACCCGTCCGCCGAATGATCAAGGGTTCCAGGGTCAAGCTAATCTGCCCTGGGTAAGTCGGGACCTAAGGCGAGGCCGACAGGCGTAGTCGATGGACAACGGGTTGATATTCCCGTACCGGCGAAAAACCGCCCATGCCAAGCGGGGGATACTAACCGCCCGGAGCCTGCCCGCTCACCCTTGTGGTGTTGTGGGTTTTGGCCGAGCGCGGGACCTGATCCCGGGAGGTAAGCGTATTAACAGGTGTGACGCAGGAAGGTAGCCGGGCCGGGCGATGGTTGCCCCGGTCTAAGGATGTAGGGTCAGGGATAGGCAAATCCGTTCCTGTGTGCTTCGAGCACGTTCCTGAGATCTGATGGGACTCCCGTTTGGGGGGATCCGGTGATCCTATGCTGCCTAGAAAAGCATCGACGCGAGGTTTTAGCCGCCCGTACCCCAAACCGACACAGGTGATCAGGTAGAGAATACCAAGGCGATCGAGAGAATTATGGTTAAGGAACTCGGCAAAATGCCCCCGTAACTTCGGGAGAAGGGGGGCCTGCCCCGTGATGGAGACTTGCTCTCCGTGAGCGGGTGTGGGCCGCAGAGACCAGGGGGAAGCGACTGTTTACTAAAAACACAGGTCCGTGCGAAGTCGCAAGACGATGTATACGGACTGACTCCTGCCCGGTGCTGGAAGGTTAAGAGGACCGGTTAGCCC
>NZ_JBHVAL010000041.1:4457-5564 GCF_042667405.1 Paenarthrobacter sp. NPDC057355
CGGGCGAAGCTGAGAATTTAAGCCCCAGTAAACGGCGGTGGTAACTATAACCATCCTAAGGTAGCGAAATTCCTTGTCGGGTAAGTTCCGACCTGCACGAATGGAGTAACGACTTCCCCGCTGTCTCAACCATAAACTCGGCGAAATTGCAGTACGAGTAAAGATGCTCGTTACGCGCAGCAGGACGGAAAGACCCCGAGACCTTTACTATAGTTTGGTATTGGTGTTCGGAGTGGCTTGTGTAGGATAGGTGGGAGACGTTGAAGCCCGGACGCCAGTTCGGGTGGAGTCATCGTTGAAATACCACTCTGGTCACTTTGGACATCTAACTTCGGCCCGTGATCCGGGTCAGGGACAGTGCCTGATGGGTAGTTTAACTGGGGCGGTTGCCTCCTAAAAAGTAACGGAGGCGCCCAAAGGTTCCCTCAGCCTGGTTGGCAATCAGGTGTCGAGTGTAAGTGCACAAGGGAGCTTGACTGTGAGAGAGACATCTCGAGCAGGGACGAAAGTCGGGACTAGTGATCCGGCGGTACATTGTGGAATGGCCGTCGCTCAACGGATAAAAGGTACCTCGGGGATAACAGGCTGATCTTGCCCAAGAGTCCATATCGACGGCATGGTTTGGCACCTCGATGTCGGCTCGTCGCATCCTGGGGCTGGAGTAGGTCCCAAGGGTTGGGCTGTTCGCCCATTAAAGCGGTACGCGAGCTGGGTTTAGAACGTCGTGAGACAGTTCGGTCCCTATCCGCTGCGCGCGCAGGAAATTTGAGAAGGGCTGTCCTTAGTACGAGAGGACCGGGACGGACGAACCTCTGGTGTGTCAGTTGTACTGCCAAGTGCACCGCTGATTAGCTACGTTCGGATGGGATAACCGCTGAAAGCATCTAAGCGGGAAGCTCGCTTCAAGATGAGATTTCCATACACAATTTGTGTGAGAGGCCCCCAGCCAGACCACTGGGTTGATAGGCCGGATGTGGAAGCGAGGACTAACGACTCGTGAAGCTGACCGGTACTAATAGGCCAACAACTTACACCACACACAACACACTGCACGCGTCCACTATGTGGTTCCCAACCAACAACCCACCAGTTGTCACAGGAACCAAC
>NZ_JBHVAL010000042.1:0-3275 GCF_042667405.1 Paenarthrobacter sp. NPDC057355
CTTATGGCCCATGTTTGCCGCATTTATGGGCCATAAGTGACCCCGCGTTGCTTTAGTTGGTGCGGAGTTTGGCTGACCGGATACGAGAGATGACCCCGGCAAACCCCTCCGCCATGTCGTCCGCGTTGACCTTGAAATACGACCATCCCGCACTCAGGAAGGCTTCATCGCGTCGGTTGTCACGGGTCTGCTGTTCGCGCGAAAGGTGATGGGCGCCGTCGTACTGGATTGCAATCCGGAAGCGCCGATACCCGAGGTCGGTCGTTGGCGACCACGGGTTCTCCGGGTCCAGTCGTAACTGCAGTTCCGGCTCGGGCAGCCCCTCGTCCCGCATGGCCAATCGCAGGAACGTCTCGGGATACGAGTCAGCTCCGATCCTCATTTCGTCCAGCGCCAGCCGTGCTTTCTCTACCCCTTGGAGGTTTGGATGCTGCCGGATGAGCAGCCTCAGCCCGGAGCTATAGGCATAAGGTTCAGTCCGCAGCTCCAGGTCGGGCCGGGGCCGGCGAATGAGTTGATCGCCCATGGCGATGACATACGGGAGGGGCATCGACTTGGCAAGATCCAACCAGGTTCTGGGGCGAACCGACACGGGTATGCCTTGATGATCCATGACTTCGCCTGGGAAAACACGGACGCGATGCCCTGTCACTCCGGCCCTCCGGACCCTGGGCAGTTCGTGCGGCTTGCTCAGATGCAGGGTGTCGTTGTTCCCCATCCACGGCGGAAGCCCCAGGCCCGTCAGGATAGCGGCGGTCTCATGAGAGATCCAGGCCCCGGGGGTTGCGGCCGTGAGGACCCGGGCCCGCTCAATGAGTTCCACGTCGGCTCCGCGTGGCAGGTAGATGAGCCGACCGCCGTCGTCGATGTCCTTGGCCCGCAGCCGTTTCCTCGGCACCCCCAGCTCACGCGACTCGTAAATCGTAAAAGGACGGGTGCCGAGAACCTCGGGCAAATGACTGATGCGAACCATGCACTCCAGTCTCTCGGCAGCGAGCACCTCAAATGGAGTTATCCACAGGCCCACTTTCCCAAACTGCAACGCGGGGTCACTTATGGCCCATAAATGGAGGAAACATGGGCCATAAGTGACCCCGCGTTGCTTTCAGAGGTGGAGCCGGGACACCGCTTCCTGGCGCATATCCACTTTGCGGACTTTCCCGGAGACGGTCATCGGGAAGCTCTCGCGGACGTCGATGTAGCGGGGAATCTTGTAGTGGGCCAGCTTGCCGCGGCAGTATTCGGCCAGGTCATCGGCCGTCAGGGGCTCGGCGCCGGGCTTGAGGATGATGCACGCCATCAGTTCCTCGCCGTACTTCGCATCCGGAACGCCGATCACCTGGACGTCCTGGATGGAAGGGTGCAGGTAGAGGAATTCCTCGATCTCACGCGGGTAGATGTTCTCCCCACCACGGATCACCATGTCCTTGATCCGGCCTTCGATCACGAGGTAGCCGTCCTCATCCATGCGCGCCAGGTCCCCCGTGTGCATCCACCCCTCGGCGTCGATGGCTTCTGCGGTCTTGTCCGGCTGTCCCCAGTAGCCCTGCATCACGGCATACCCGCGCGTGCAGAGCTCGCCGATCACACCACGTTCCACCACCTCCCCGGACAAAGGATCCACAATCCTGCTTTCCAGGTGCGGCATGGTCCGGCCCACCGTGGACGTCCGCTGTTCCAGGGTGTCCCCTGCCCGCGTCATGGTGGACACAGGCGAGGTCTCGGTCATGCCGTAGCAGATGGCCACGTCCACCATGTGCATCTCATCGATCACCCGCCGCATCACCTCGATGGGGCACAGCGAGCCCGCCATGACTCCGGTCCGCAGCGTTGAAAGGTCGTAGGACGCAAAATCGGCGAGCGCCAGCTCCGCGATGAACATGGTGGGTACCCCGTACAGCGAAGTCCCCCCGAAATCCTGGACCGCTTCCAGGGCCGCCGACGGGTTGAAGCCACGGCCCGGAATGATGGTGGCGGCTCCGAAGCTAAGCGCATTCAGGTTCCCGATCACCATGCCGAAGCAGTGGTAGAACGGCACCGGTATCACCACGCGGTCATGCTCGGTGTAACCCAGTAGCCGCCCGATGGAGTGCCCGTTGTTGAGGATGTTGTGGTGGGTCAGCGTTGCACCCTTCGGAAAACCCGTGGTCCCCGAGGTGTATTGCAGATTGATGGGATCGTGCGGGTCCAGTTCCGCCATGCGCTCAGGCAGTGCTGAAAGTCCGACGCCGTCAGCCCGGGTCAGGAGCTCGGCATAGCTCAGTTCGTGGCCGGCTTCAGGGACGCCCGCCGTCAGTCCCGCCGTCGGATCACCGGGAAGGAAGACGATCTCCTTGAGTTCGGGACACGTAGCTGCCGCAGCCCTGGCCATACCGACGTAGTCGCTGTTCTTGTCCTTGGGCGCAGTGACCAACATCCGCATGCCGTTCTGTTTCACCACGAATTCGAGTTCGTGGCTCCGGTACGCGGGGTTCACGTTCACCAACACCGCACCTACCTTGGCAGTGGCGTACTGGAGGATGGTCCACTCGGCACAGTTCGGACTCCAGATGCCGATCCGCTCACCCTTTGCCACCCCCACGGCGAGCAGCGCGCGGGCGAGGCGATCGACGTCGTCGTTCAGCTTTTGGTAGCTCCAGCGGCGGGCTTCACCGCCCGGCGAGGCAGCGGCCTCGATGAGCGCGTCCCGCAAAGGGAATTGGGCGGCTATGCGCTCGAAATTGGCGCCAATGGTCTCTTCGAGCAACGGGACGTCGGTGTCTCCGGCGGTGTAGGACAACATGACGGAACGCTACCAAGCCCTGCCGCGCAACAGAACCGTAACCACCTCCAAGGCAGCCGTGTCCTGCCGGTAGGGTTGGACCCATGAGTGCACCCATTGACCTGAAGGCTACGTTCATCCCCAACGAAGGCGAGTTCTTCCGCGTGAAGCTCGCGTTGGAAATCGCCATTGACGAGGTAGTCAACGAGCCCGGCTGCATCCGTTACGAACTGACTGAAGCCACCGAAGAGAAACTCGTCCTCACCGAACGCTGGGAATCCGAGGAACTGCTCGAGAAGCACTCCAAGGGCATCGCGGTGCAGGACCTGAACGAATCCCTCAGTGCTTTGCTGGCCGAGCCTGTGCAGCTGGAACGTCTCTAGCTCCGCGAGTTCGCCTTAAACCATCGAGGTCGCCGGAAATTCGGTATATATCAAGCTGTTTGTGACAGCTGGGTGGGTTTTTGGTGGTTGATTCCGGCCGTGGTTGGCATTCCTGGTGCGGTGGGTCTGCG
>NZ_JBHVAL010000043.1:0-2890 GCF_042667405.1 Paenarthrobacter sp. NPDC057355
ACCGGAAATAACGGCAAGAACATGGCTGCACAAAATTCGAAACCAGCTGAAAACCAGCCCACCACACACGGGGGTGCATGACAGAACTGGCATAAATTTCAACCAATCAAAAACAATCGGTATCAACAAACTTGGCACACTATTGAGTTCTCAAACAACAGACCCCCCAAAACATCACCCCGACCGGAACACCACACAAAGCAGCGCACCACAACAGGGCCATTGGAAAAGAAGAGTTATTTTTGGCCGCCTACCGAACCGTACACACCTTCCGGCTTTCCGTTTCGCACCCGGCGACTCAGAAAACAATACACGCCCCACCACCCCAACGCAAATCCACCCCCCAACACCCCCACACCCACCCCCAAAACCCCACCAAACCGCCGTCGAACACCACCACGGCGACCCTCCACCGAGGCGGTCCAGGGCCCCGATCAAGCGACTGCGGCGCGTTTCCAAGGAGTTCAACGAACGCGGGATCAGCCGCACCTCTTGCCACGGCGAATTGTTAGTGACTAACATCAGCGCATGGAGTCACCACACCAAGCAAACGCCAGGGCTTCGCGTACACGAACCCGACTGATCGATGCCGCACTGGAGCTCTTCGAACGTAACGGTTACGACCAGACCACTGCCGCCGCGATTGCCGCCGCGGCAGGAGTCACTGAAATGACCTTCTTCCGGCATTTCAGTACAAAGGACCAGCTCTTGCTCGATGATCCCTACGACCCACTGCTTGCTTCCGCCGTACTCGCCCAGCCGCCGGGGCCCCCGCTTCTACGCACCATCAGCGGAATCCGCAGCGCCTGGCGCACGCTTCCCGAGCCAGCGGGCGACTTCACCAAAAGACGTATTCGCATTGTGGCGTCCACGCCCGGACTGCGGGCCGCAGTTGCCAGGAACAATGCCGGCACGGAGTTGGTCATTGCTGATGCCCTGATCGCTGACGGAACAGACAGCCTGCAAGCGCGCGTGGCAGTAGCAGCTGTCATCGCAGCGATGTCCGTAGCGCTCATGGAGTGGTCACAGCAGGAGAAGGCCACCCTCGGCGAAACGATCGACGCAGCCCTCGGCGTTCTGGATGCACACCATGGCTGAGTCCCTGCTCGCGGCCCATTGCATTTCGCGTTCGTTCACCTCCGGCGGCGGCGTGCACAAGCTCAACCTGGACGTGGCCGCCGGTGAGATCCACGCCTTGGTCGGTTTGAATGGCGCGGGCAAGTCGACGCTGATGAGGCTGCTGCTGGGATTGCTGGTCCCCGACTCCGGCCACGTGACCATCTTCGGACAGAAAGTGAACGCCGCCGGATCACACATATGGAGCCGCGTGGGGCAGCTGATTGAGTACCCGCTTGCATATGGTGAGCTGACAGGACGGGCCAATCTCGAGATCGGAGCACGCCTGCGCGGTGTCCCACGCCCTGACATCAAGGCGACCGTGGACACTGTGCTCGAGGAGCTGGATCTGCGACGATATGCCCCCATCCCTGCCCGCTCGCTCTCCCTCGGGAATCGCCAGAGGCTGGGACTCGCTTCCGCCCTCCAACACGACCCTCAGCTGATCGTGCTCGATGAACCGACAAACGCCCTGGACCCTGCCGGTGTCATCCTGCTCCGCGAGAGCCTGCTGCGGCGTGCTGCGCAGGGGGCGGGGGTCCTTGTCTCCAGCCATCACCTGGACGAGGTCGCACGGGTAGCGAGCAGGGTCACGGTCATCAATGCTGGCCGCGTCGTCGGAAGCATCGATCCGAAGGGCACAGACATAGAGCGGGAATTCTTTGCCCTCGTCCACAGCGACGACACCCGCCGTGAAGCCCGGAAGCCGGAGATATCATCATGAACAAGCCATTCGAAGGACTCAGGGCTGCACTCGACGTCGAGGCACGCAAAACGCGATCCTCCCGGACGGTCATCGCAGCCGGAGCCATCCTGCTCATTGGAGTCAGCGCCCTGGCCTCGGGCTTCGCACTGGCTGTACGCTCCGGCAACCAGGCAGCGCTTGCGAAGATCGGTCCACTCGCATCACAGGACGGCTGGGCCGGATACCTTTCGTCGGCCCACCAAATTACTGCCGCCGGCAGTGTGCTTGCGTTCGGCATAGTCCTCAGCTGGATGTACGGCAGGGAATTCACCGACGGCACCATTTCCGGTCTCTTCGCATTGCCCATCCGACGGGCCACAATTGCGTTGGCCAAGCTCATTGTCTATGGAGGCTGGGCCGTTGTGATGGCTGTGCTTTTGACCACGTCCTTGCTGGGGCTCGGATTCATCCTGGGCTTCGGATGGCCGCAATCTGCTGAATTCGAAGGGCTATCCCGGTTCCTCCCACTAACCGTGCTTTCAGCGCTGATTGCCACCCCAGCGGCCTGGTCGGCAACCCTCGGCCGCGGCCTGCTCAGCGGAATCGGCCTTACCGTCGGCGTCATGGCCGGGACCCAGGTGGCAGTTCTTGCGGGTGCTGGCCCCTGGTTCCCCATCTCCGCGCCGGCACTCTGGGCGATAGCACCCGGCACCGTTCCGCCTGCGGCCCTCGCCCTCACCTTCGCGATTCCGGTTCTCTTCGGCGCGCTCACGCTTTGGAGCTGGTCACGGCTGCAGCTGGACCGCTGAAACCGACTGTTCGCCGCTTGCAGGTCGACGTGTAACGCTCGACGGCGGCCTGCCCGCCTGTGGGCGACCGGCGCGGTTGGCTGTTAAATGCGTGAGGCCCCTACCGGTTTGGTTGGGGCCTTTTCGTGTGTTTGTGGTGTTGAGTGTGGGAGACCCCCCAACCGTGGGTTGGGGGGTCTCGACCTAATGTGTGTCCGGCGGTGTCCTACTCTCCCACACCCTCCCGGGTGCAGTACCATCGGCGCTGTGGGTCTTAGCTTCCGGGTTCGGAATGGGACCG
>NZ_JBHVAL010000044.1:0-2868 GCF_042667405.1 Paenarthrobacter sp. NPDC057355
CGCCGGAGGTCGTGGCTGAGTCGCTGGGCGACCACCGAGCCGTCGTCGATCTGCTTCCACTCGTGGCAGAATACCAGCCACGGCGACCCGTCCTGGTCCACGTGCAGCGTTCCGTCGAGACATTCCCAGCCAGCCGGGGTGACGGGTCCGTTGCTCCAGGGCTCATAGGGGCCGGCAGGTTCCAATGCGGAGAGTATCTGGGTTCCACGGGAGTGGCCGGGGGCGGTGAATGTCGCGAACATATAGTAGCGGCCCTCGTATTCGTGGACTTCGGGTGCCCAGTATTGCTCCTTGCTCCAGAATCCGGGAGCGGGACGGAATGCCGGGAAAGGCCCCTCCCATGCCAAAAGGTCATTGCTCCTGTAGCAGTCCAAGCCCGTGGCCGGACCGGACCAAATGTTCTTGTCAGTGCTGCCAAAGAGCAAGTACTCCTGCGATTCAGGCAGCGTTAGGACGTACGGATCGCGGATGTGGATCTGTTCCAAGCGTCGCGACACGGCCGACTCCTCACGGGAATGAATAGTTCATGGTCAAAACTATTGACGAATATACACCCCCTTGATACGTTTCAGGAACCGTTTTCTCGAGGCTGAAAGAAGCTTACCCAATGACGCGTAAATCTCTCCGAAAAATTCGCAAATCCCTGGCGTTCCTTACCGCAGTCGGCATGCTGGGGCTCAGCGCCGCATGTTCCAGCCCCTCCACGAACCAACCCGAAGACGGACCCGTGGAGATCCGTTTCTCGTGGTGGGGCAACGCCTCCCGCGCCGAGCTGACCAACAAAGCCATCAAGGAGTTCGAGGCTGCCAATCCCAACATCAAGGTCAAGCCCGAATATGGCGACATCGGTGGCTACTTCGACAAGTTGGCCACCCAGGTGGCAGCCAACGATGCCCCGGATGTCATCACCATGGGCGGGGCCTATCCTGCCGAGTACGCCAACCGGGGAGCACTCCTGGACCTGTCCAAAGTTCAAGGCTCACTGGATCTATCCAAGCTGGATCAGGGCGCCGTGGAAAACGGCCAGGTGAAGGGAAAACAATACGGAGTCTCAACAGGAGCCAACGCGCTGGCGATCGTGGTGAACCCCGCTGTCTTCCAGGCGGCAGGAGTTGCTCTTCCGGATGACAGCAAATGGTCCTGGGATGATTTCGCCAACATCGCCAAGGACATCACGGAGAAGAGCCCCAAGGGGACTTACGGCACGGCAACGGTTCTTACGCACGACTCCCTGGATGCCTTCGCCCGTCAACGCGGGAAGTCCCTGTACACCCAGGACGGCCAATTGGGCCTGGACAAGGACACCGTTCAGGACTACTTCGACTTCTCGCTCAAGCTCAGTGAATCGGGTGCGGCTCCCAGTGCCTCCGAGACCGTCGAGAAGCTCAACGCCAGCACCGAGCAGACGCTCATGGGCATGGGCCAGGCCGGGATGATGCTCACGTGGAGCAACTCCCTCACTGCGCTCAGCAAGGCATCGGGGGCGGAGCTGAAGTTGCTCAAGCTCCCCGGCGAGACACCCACCCCGGGCATCTGGCTCCAGTCCTCGCAGTTCTACACCATTTCCGCACGCAGCAAGCACACGGACGCCGCGGCCAAACTGGTGAGCTTCCTGGTCAACAACGAGGCCGCAGCCAAGATCATCCAGAGCGACCGTGGCGTGCCCAGCAGCGCCGGCATGCGCACGGCTGTGCAGGACCTCCTGACACCCCAGGGCAAGGTCGAGGCCGCCTACATTGACCAGATCGGCAAGATGGACTTCGCCCCGACCTACATCGGACCTACCGGCTCCACGGCCGTTTCCGAAATCACGGCCCGCATCAACACCGATGTCCTGTTCAAGCGGCTGACCCCGGAGAAGGCAGCCGAGCAGTGGCTTAGCGAAAGCAAGGCCGCCATCGGCAAGTAGCTACCCAACTAAGTGACAGCAAATGCTCTACTGAGGCGTCAGTGGAGCGTTTGCTGTTACTTACTTGGGTGGGCAGGGCCTTCAGCCGGCGTCGCGGATCTCCAGGTACGGGTCCGCCCATGCACCGATGATGCGGGCTACCCGGGCGGCCTGTCCCTTCCCCGTGAGGAGATGCTCGCTGCCTTCAAGCGAGATGAAGCTTCGGGGATGCCGGGCAGTGCGGAAGATTTCACTGGCGTTGTCGATGCCCACGGTGTTGTCGGTGGGGGAGTGCATCACCATCAGCGGCTTGTGGAGCGTCCGGATGCAATCGCGCAGGTCAGCGCGCTCCACATCCTCCACGAAGTGCCGGCGGATCTCCATGGGACGTCCGCCGAGGTCCACCACTGCGCTTCCGTCACGGAGGATCGACTCGATTTCGGCGTCGAACATGTGCTCCACGTGCTTGGGCTCATACGGCGCTCCAACGGTCACCACGGCGTTCAGGCCGGGGATGTCACGGGCAGCGGCCAGGACAGCCGCGCCGCCGAATGAGTGGCCCACCAGCAAAGAGATCTCCCGGCCGGTGAGCCGCATGAAGTCTGCCGCCAGGATCGTGTCGGCCACCTTGACGCTGAAGGACCCGGCCGACCATTCGCCTTCGGACCCGCCCAGGCCCAGGTTGTCGAACCGGAGCATGCCGACACCCTGCTCAGCCAGGCCTTTGCAGATCCGGGAAGCGGCGGGGCTGTCCTTGCCCAGCGTCAGTCCGTGCGAGTAAACGCCCCAACCCCGCACAGGACCTTCGGGTACGTCCACAATTCCGGCCAGCGTATCGCCGGTGCTTCCCGTGAAGCTGATCTTCTCAGAGCGTGACACGCTGGTCTCCTTGCGTTGGGATGTGGGTTGCGGCAGTTGATTAACGACGACGGCGCCGCTCACCTGCGCAGGTGTGCGGGCCCGGAGAGGGGCAGTGAATT
>NZ_JBHVAL010000045.1:0-2809 GCF_042667405.1 Paenarthrobacter sp. NPDC057355
CCTCCCCGGGATATCGGCAGGTTGAAGCACCAGGCAAAGGACCGGGCACCACGAGTACCCACGCATCCAGGTACCGGGTCCCCGGCCCTTTGCCCCGACATGGAAGACGGAGCCCATCGCTGGGAGTGGGCTCCCCCTTCCAACCATCCCTGCCCCGCTCCCTCAAACCACCACCACGACCAAAGACACAGCCCAGGCACGGAGGGCTGTGTCCCACCCATCCGCCCAAAAATTCCAGACACACCACCAGGAGGAGACCCAAACAGGAACCCGTCGAAGGAGCAACAATCAGCCTTCCCGAGAAGCCACGCCCCCAGGGCCGGGTGTGTTCTGGCTCCCAGCATCGGCAGACCTGACCCGGCCGAGCTGGAAGATCGGTGCGGCTCCCGCAGCTGGGGTTCGTCACGGAAATGGGGTTTGGTCGTATTCGTCGTGGTGCCGGGAGTGTGCGGGTGCCTTGTTCTGCGGTGCGTCTTTCGCTACCGCCCCTCCTTGTGTGGAAGGTGTGTTTGATGGTTTTGGGTTTGTGGTCCAGTGCAGCCGGTGTTGGTGCCGGCCGGGTGCTGGCAGGGCGTGACGGTTCGGGTGTGCTGGCCCGGATCCTGGGCGTGATGCTGGCTGTTGCGGTGACGTTGACATTGTTCGTTGTCGTGGATGTCGCGGCCGGGCCGGCCGCGAACGCTAAACCGCCGGTAGTGGTCCCGACGACCCCACCAAGGGTCACCGACCCGGACAACGTCCGCAGGATCGGATTCCCGGCCCTGCCGGGCCAGTCCCCGGGTGATATGCCGCAGTTCGACGCGGTGGAGGTCTACCCCGGGATCTGGATCGCCAACCACAACGACCCCGGCGGGCGGTGGAGGACTTTCCCTAAGTGGGACTCCTTTGATGATGTGGGGGTGTGGCAGCGTAATGTTGATCTGATCACCGCTGACCTGGACCGGTTATGGTCCACCGGGTCGGGTAAGACCATCATGAAAGTCGCCGGAACTCTGAAGCCCACCCCCGGAGGGGAGAGAAACCTGTGGATTGATCACAGCGGCCGGGGCCTGCCTAAGGGAACAGCGAACCCGGACATCGGGGTAGTCATCTTCCCCACCCCTGGCGAAGGCGCTGCAGCAACTCCCCTCAGCAGAAGCACCACGGGGACCGCCTCTTACGTCCGCCACGACCCGGCCGCAGTCAGCTCTATCCGTGACCCCAACTCCGGTGCTGTGATCGGGAAAGACCCGGTGGCGAACCTGGGCCACGAGCTCACCCACACCGCCGATAACAAGGCTTACACCAACCCGCGCGACGGCGCCGGCGAGCATTTGAAGATCGAAACCCCCTACAACGTCTTCCGGGGTGGCACACCGGAGGCCCCTGCCGGCCTGCCCAAACCGTACAAAAAGCCCTTGGCTGCCGCTGAGATCCTGACAGTAGGCGGAGAGTCCGAAATGACAGCGCTGGTGAAGTACTTAAAAGCCCACCCGGAGTTATCACCGGTCCCGCTCGAGGAACTGTCCATCACTTCCCATGCCTGGCGGAACCAGGCGGCGAAGAATGCATTGGTGGGTGAAGCTCGGCACATCTCCCCCGAGGAGTTACACAGAATCAACCTGCTGACTGAATTCGCCCAGGTGAATCCGACGGAGGCGAAGATCGGGGCGGCCCTGGAAACAGGTATCCGTCCAAGCTACTTGGGCGCCACATACCGCGGCCCTGATGGAAAAAGCAGCCCCCGGCCGCGTTTTACCCGTGATGTGGCCGCGGGTGTGTTGACGGCGGAGGATCTGGCGAACCCGTACCAGTCTTCGAAGCTGCGCCCAGTAGCGCCGGTCACGGTGCCTGTGTGTGGTGCTGAGGGCGGGGACGGGGCGAATGAGTCCTGCGAGCCTGATGTTGCTGAGTCGGAGCCGATGAGTGAGGAGGAGGTGAAGACGTTTGAGGAGGACGTGAAGACCCGTGTCGAGTTGGAGAAGAGCAATACTTCGGAGAGCGTGTTTTTTGAGTCGTTGTCGGTGGAGGATTTGCAGGTTCTTGCCGGGATGGGTGTGACGGGTTCACCGGAGATGGTGCGGGATGCTGTGCGGTTTGCTCCTGAGGTTCGGGGGGGCGGTGGTAAGGGTCCGCTCGTTGAGGGTCCGGGTGGTGTGGGGACTCCTGAGTTCAATGAGGTGTTGCGTTCGAAGGGTTTTGCTGAGTTGAATTCCCGGGGTGAGGGCCCGCATGTGGGTGGCTCTCCGCATGTTCCGGTGAATGAGATCCTTGCGATGTACATGATTTTTACAAGCTTCAGTGAGGATTCAACGGTGTTGAATCAGGCTGCTGCGTTGTTGGCCACGGTTCCTGTGGTGGGCCAGATTTTCTGGTTCGCGTCCGCTGTTGAGGGCGGGGACGGGACGAACATTATTGCCTCGGGGTTGGCGTTGGCCAGTGCCGGGATCGAGGCCGGGATTGGGTTGGCGTCTTTGTTCGGTGTTGAAGCCGGCGCGATCATGGCCGGTCTTGCATCTTTGGCGGCAGCGTTGGGTATCGTGTCGTTGGTTATTGTTGGTGTTTCGACGTTCGTTACCCTGGTCAAGACCAAGGGGTGGGGATGGATCTCTGAGCACTCCAGCCCGCTGACGTGGTTCATTTCCTTGTTTATCGACAAATCCGGCCCTGTCGAGGCCGGTCCTGCGGACGTGCCGAAGCTTGAAACAACCTATGACGACCCTCACGGTGAGTGGGGTGGGGTACAGAACGGTCATGATAAGTGGACCACTGAGTACGTGAAGGCCCGGATGACGAACGCGTATCTTTTGTGGGCTGATGAGTACTCGAA
>NZ_JBHVAL010000046.1:0-2469 GCF_042667405.1 Paenarthrobacter sp. NPDC057355
ACATCTTCAAAGACGGCAAACTCGCCGTTGAACGCACCACCGTCACCGGAGGCACCATCACCTTCAACGAAACACACATCAAACCACCCACCACCGCCGGGAACTACAACATCACCATCACCTACACCGACCCCGGCCAATACACCTACCCCACCCTGACCAAAAACAACGAAACCCCACGCCCCATCGACTTCCCCGGCACCACGAAAGGAACCACCAAAACCATCACCACCACCCTCAAACTCGACCAAACCACCCGCAAACTCACCATCGACCTCAGAAAAACCCCCACACTCAAAATCGACAAAATCACCATCAACCCCACACCCAACCCCTAACCACCCCGCGTCACTTTCCGGGGTGCGGGCCGGTTATGGTACCGGGCAAAGGGTCGGGCTCCACGAGTGCCTACCTCGCGGGTACCGGATCCCCGGCCCTTGCCTGACGTCCAGGCTCCACACGGCCCGGACACCCCCCGGGGCGGGAGAAAAGAAGTCACTCTCCCGCCCCGGAACCCGTCATGGAAGGGGAGCCCAGCCTTGGGGGGGGTGGGCTCCCCTTCCAACCAACCCACCCCTGGGCGGGGGCATCTGCCCACCGATCCCCCGCACGAATCCCAGACACACCATGAAGGAGGAGACCGGAACGGGTCTCCTCCTTCACTTCCCCACGAGCAACCCGCCACCCCCGCCGCCCGGGCCGCAAGGTTTGTTCCGCTCCGGCCGGTGGGGTTTCGTCACGGAACAGGGTTTGGGTCGTATTCGTCATTGAGTGCCGGGTGTGGTCTGGGTGTTGTGTTTGCCTGGGTGTGCCTGTGCCCTGTTCCGCGGTGCCTTGTTTGGTGGCTGCCGCCCACTCTTTGCGGAAGGCGTGTTGATGGTTTTGGGTTTGTGGTCCAGTATGGCCGGTGCAGCCGGTGTTGGTGCCGGGAGGGGCCCGGTGTTGCCGGGGCCCGGTAGTTCCGGGCTGCTGCCCCGTCTGTTGGGTGTGGTGTTGGCGGTGACGGTGACGTTGACGCTGTTCGTCTTCGTCGATGTCGGTGTCGGTCCCGCCGCGCAGGCCGCCCCACCCCCTGTCGTGGTGACGACCCCGCCGAGGGTCACAGATCCAAGCACCCACCGCCAGATCGGATTCCCGTCCGACTACTTCAATTCCGACGCCAATGCCGGGCCGTTTCGTGTCGTGGAGGTGCGAGATGGACATTGGGTCGCGGACCGGCCCAGACCCACATGGTCTGAACCGAATAAGTTCCTGAAGCCGTTCAAGGAGTGGCCGCAGTCGTATACGGACGCGGTGTGGCAGCAGTATGTTGATGAGATTGCTGCCTCGCTTGACCGGATTTCGTCCTCACCGTCGGGGGAAACTGTGGTCAAAGTTTCGGGTAAGTTGAAGCCGGAACCGGGCGGGAGCAACAATGAGTGGCTGGACTGGACCCCGAAGAGCCCAGGAGAAGCCCCGGCCAAGGTACCTACAGGGGACGTTGGCGTTGTCTACTTCCCCACGGAGGGCGCCGAAGCATCCGCAGGGAGGCTAAAAGGGGGCATGGGCCAGCCTAGCTCAGGTTACGTGACGCTCGACCCCCAGACGATATCTTCCTATTACGACCTGAAAACGGGCAAGCTTAAGGGCCAGGATCCTCACGTGTCGTTGGCGCATGAGCTGGGCCATGTGGCCAACTACAAGGCCAACAGCCGCCCCCCACGTGGGACGACGTACAAGATGCCGTATTCAGTTTGGTCCGGTGGAGACTTGGAGACCCCCGGCTCCCAAGTAAGCAGCAAGAAATTCCCCATTGAGTGGGAGGAGCTGATGGTGCATGGGAGTGAGGGCGGCCGGGCCGGGGTGATAAATCACTTGCAGGAGAACCCAAATAAGTCGCCGATTCCGGTGACTGAGTTGTCGACTCATTCGAATCCGTGGCGGACAAAGGCAGCCCGGGATGCATTGTCGGCTCCGGAGCCGCGGTCGGCGGCTGATGTTGAGCGGATTGAGTTGTTGTCGGAGTTCGCCTCAGTGAATCCGACAGAGGTGAAGATCGCTGGGGAGTTGGAGACCGGTATCCGGCCGGAATACCTCAACGCGCAATACCGGGGCCGGGAGGGCTCGATGCGGGACGGGCCAAGGTTGGAGCGGGAGCCTAATACTCCGCGGGTGTTGAAGCGTGAGGTATTGGAGGATCCCTTGGGTTCGAGGTTGTTGCGGGTCGCCGGCGGCCAACCGCCTGTGCCTGTGGTGTGTGGTTCCGGAGATCACGGGTTCTGTTCCCCAGGCGAGGGTGAGTCGGAGCCGATGAGTGAGGAGGAGGTGAAGGCGTTTGAGGAGGACGTGAAGACCCGTGTGGAGTTGGAGAAGGGTCGTACTTCGGAGGGGGTGTTTTTTGATTCGTTGTCGGTGGAGGATTTGCAGGTTCTTGCCGGGATGGGTGTGACGGGTTCACCGGAGATGGTGCGGGAATCGTTCTCGTTCACC
>NZ_JBHVAL010000047.1:0-2438 GCF_042667405.1 Paenarthrobacter sp. NPDC057355
GGGAGCGGTGGGTGGTTAGGTTTGTCGTCCGGTGGTGGTGAAGGGTTGGGTGGTGGTTTCTTGGGTGTGTGTGTCGGTGATGGTTAGGAGGCATCGGCTGTTTTTGAGCATGTTGGAGGCGCGGGGCGGGTAGGACCAGGTGCCGTGGGTGTCAACGGTGATGGGGCGGAGCCGGAATTGGCGGCCGATTTGTCCTGGGGCGCCGCAGGAGACGGTGCCGGTGAGTGTGTGTCCGGGGGTTCCTTGTCCGCTCCATTCGTAGGCGCTGTTGGCTAGTCGTCGGGGGTTGATGGGGTTTTGGAAGGGGGCGGGGTTGATGGTGGGTTTGATGCCGGGGAGGTTGATGGTTGTTCCGTTGATGGGTTGGTCGTTGTGGTGCAGGTTGATCTGGGCTCCGGGGTGGAGGGCGGTGCTGGTTTTGCAGGCCCAGATTCCGAGGTCGGTGACGGTGGCGGTGCAGATCGTGGCCCCGTTGGAGGGTCCGGTGGTGTATTTGACGGCTACGTGGTGCCCGGCTGGGCCGAACCCGTTGATCAACGCCCCGGCGCCGGTAGCGTCACTGGTGCTGGTGGTGGTGTTTTTGGTTGGTGTGCTGCTTAGTGGGGTTTCGATTGTCCAGGCCAGGTTGGTGGTGTTGATGGTTGTGGAGGCTGGGATGTGGGCGAGGGCGAACGCGGGGGCCGGGCTTTGCGAGGCCAGCGTCACTAAAGCGTCGATGGCCGCGGCTGCGTCCATCTTGGCGGCATTGATCCCGTCCGTTGAGAGGCCATCGTAGCTTTGGAACTTTTCCTTCCATGCCTTCAGCGTGGCGTAGGTGTTTTTCACTTCGGTGCTCGAGACCACGGCCGCGGGCAGCAGCGCGACGGTCTTTTCCAGCGCGCGTCCGGCCTCTTGGACGTATGTCAGGTGCCTTTTAGCGCTTTCCTCCGCTTCTGCTTTCGTGTGGTTCACATGGGTGAATTCTGATGCTTTGTCGGCGTTTTCCTTCAGTTTCTTCACCGCGAGGTCTGCTGGTGCGTGGCCGGTGCCGTTGATCGTTGCGGTGATCCGTTCGTTCACGGTTCCCTGGTCCGGGGTGTACGGGGTGAGGGCTTGGGTCGGGGCGTGGAATTTGCGGGTGAACAGCTCCGGGGTCCAGTAGTTCTGGGTGCATTGGCCGTAGGTGGAATAGGTTTGGATCAGTTCGTCCCAGATTTTGTTTCGTTCATAGCCGCCGTCATGGATGAGCGCGTCCTGGTTACGCCGCACCGTCGCGCACACGCTGGAGGTGTTCTCGATGTATTCCGGGATCAGGGTTTCGGCCAGGTAGGTGTTTTTGAACTCGTTGAACCCTGCGCCTTTGTTCATGGACTCAATCATGATCGCGTGGTTGTCTTTCACGGCCTTGATCATGCCTTCTTTCAACGCGGCCAGTGATTCGCCGGCTTTGGTCCGGATGGTCGCTTTCGCGGTCTCGATCTCCGCGGGGGTATCGGCGTTCATGACCCCGACCCGTTCGGCTGCGCCTTGGGCGAGCAGGCTGTTATAGATCACGGTTTTCTGTGCGAGGGCGAACTTTCGTTCCATCGCTTCGGCGAGTTTATGGACATGGTTTTTCGCGTACTCATCAGCCCAGATCAGGTACGCGTTCGTCATCCGTGCTTTAACGTACTCGTTCGTCCACTGGTAATGACCGTTCTGTATCCCACCCCATTCACCGTGAGGGTCGTTATGGGTCCATTCCAGTGCAGGGACCTGCGCGGGGCCCGTTTCATGACCGGGCTGTTTGTCAATCAAGGAGCTAATGAACCACGCGAGCGGGCTGGAATGCTCAGCGATCCATCCCCACCCCTTGGTCTTGACCAAAGAGACGAAGATCGATACTCCCACGACAGCCAACGACACCAACCCCAGGGTAGAGGCCAACGCTGACAGGCCGGCGATGACCGCGCCGGCTTCAACACCGAACAACCCCGCCAACCCAATCCCGGCCTCGATCCCGGCACTGGCCAACGCCAACCCCGAGGCAACAATGTTCGTCTCGTCCCTGCCCTCAACAGCGGACGCGAACCAGAAAATCTGGCCCACCACAGGAACCGTGGCCAGCAACGCAGCAGCCTGGTTCAACACCGTTGAATCCTCAGAGAACGCCTGAACAATCAACACCACCGCCAACACCTCGTTCACCGGCAACCCCGCAGAACCACCCACACGCGGGCCCTCACCCCGGGCATTCAACTCAGCAAAACCCTTCGAACGCAACACCTCATTCAACACAGGAGTCCCCACACCCCCAAGACCCTCACCAACACCACGGCCACCGGAAGAGGAACCCCCAGCATGCTCAGGAACAACCGAGAACCCGCCCCGCACCATCTCCGCCGAACCCGTCACACTCGACCCGGCAAGAACCTGCAAATCCTCCACCGACAACGACTCAAAAAACACGCTCTCCGAGG
>NZ_JBHVAL010000048.1:0-2268 GCF_042667405.1 Paenarthrobacter sp. NPDC057355
GACCAAACCACCCGCAAACTCACCATCGACCTCAGAAAAACCCCCACACTCAAAATCGACAAAATCACCATCAACCCCACACCCAACCCCTAACCCCCAACACCCCCCAACCACCCCGCGTCACCTCCCCGGGATATCGGCAGGTTGAAGCACCAGGCAAAGGACCGGGCACCACGAGTACCCACGCATCCAGGTACCGGGTCCCCGGCCCTTTGCCCTGACATGGAAGACGGAGCCCATCGTTGGGGGGTGGGCTCCCCCTTCCAACCATCCCTGCCCCGCTCCCTCAAACCACCACCACGACCAAAGACACAGCCCAGGCGCGGAGGGCTGTGTCCCACCCATCCGCCCCAAAAATTCCAGACACACCACCAGGGGGAGACCCAAACAGGTCCCCTCCCCCCTTCCCCCAAAAGCGACCCACCACCCCTGACACAGGGCAACACCCGCGGAGGGAACCATGGGCTTTGGGAACCGCCAGCCCGATTACCCCACGCAGGGCCCCTAACCGGCTGTATCCGGTGTGAACCACCACCCCTTGAGCCAGACCCCGCGCTTGTTGCTTGGGCCCGGCGCATTCCCCGTCCCGTCATGGGGGCGGGTTTTGTTTGTCTTGGGAGTTTGGGTGCCGGTGTTTGGGTGTTGTGTTGCCTGGTTGTGCAGGTGCCTGTTGTTCTGCGGTGCGTCTTTCGCTACCGCCCCTCCTTGTGTGGAAGGTGTGTTTGATGGTTTTGGGTTTGTGGTCCAGTACAGCCGGTGTCGGTGCCGGGCGAGGCTCCGGGTTGCCCGGGCGCGGTGTTCCGGGGTTACTGCCCCGATTGTGGGGGGTGGTGTTGGCTGTTGCGGTGACATTGACGCTGTTCGCCGTTGTCGATGTCGCGGCCGGGCCGGCCGCGAACGCTACCCCGCCCCCTGTGGTGGCGACGACCCCGCCGAGGGTCACTGACCCGAACAACGTCCGCAGGATCGGATTCCCGACCCTGCCGGGAACGAATGTTCCGCAGTTTGACGCGGTGGAGGTCTACCCCGGGATCTGGATCGCCAACCACTTCCAGCCCGGCGGCGACTGGACATCTCTGGGGTCGAGGTGGGGTGCGTTTGATGATGAGGTGGTGTGGCAGCGTAATGTTGATCAGATCACCGCTGACCTGGACCGGTTATGGTCCACCGGGTCGGGTAAGACCATCATGAAAGTCGCCGGCACCCTGAAAGCCAACGGCGGGGAGTACAACCAGTGGATTGACCACAGCGGCCGGGGAGTGCCCGCCGGAACAGCGAACCCGGACATCGGGGTAGTCATCTTCCCCACCCCCGGCGAAGGCGCTCATGCCTTTCTCCTTAACGAGGTCCCTGCCGGGACGGCCTCCTACGTAGCCTACGACCCTACGGCGATTACCAGTTACCGTGACATCCATACTGGAACTGTGATCGGGAAAGACCCGGTCGCATCTCTGGGGCATGAGCTCATTCACTCCGCTGACGGCAAGGCGGCGATCACCCCAGCCGATGCCGCTGGCGAGCCTTTGAAGATGGATACCCCTTACAAAGTCTTTGAGGGGGGCACCCCGGAGGCCCCTGCCGGGCCGGAGGAATGGTACTGGCAGCAAATGGAGGTTGATGAAATCCTGACGGTGGGCGGGGAACCCGAGACAACGTTGTTGGTGGAGCATTTGCAAGCCCATCCGGAGCTCTCACCCATCCCTGTTGAGGATCTCTCGATCACTTCCCATCCGTGGCGGAACCGGGCGGCTGTTCAGGTTTTGAAGGAGGTTAACACCGCGGGTGATGCATCACCGGAGTTGTTGGAACGGGCGAGGTTGATCTCGGAGTGGGCGATGGTGAATCCGACGGAGGGGAAGATCGGAGCGGCCCTGGAAACAGGCATCCGCACCCAGTATATGGACACTTATCATCTGGGCCCTGGTCGAAGAGTCAGCCCCCGGGAGCGTTTCACCCGTGATCCGGCGGCGGGTGTGTTGACGGCGGAGGATCTGGCGAACCCGTACCAGTCTTCGAAGCTGCGCCCAGTAGCTGCGGTCACGGTGCCGGTGTGTGGTGCTGAGGGCGGGGACGGGGCGAATGAGTCCTGCGAGCCTGATGTTGCTGAGTCAAAGCCGATGAGTGAGGAGGAGGTGAAGGCGTTTGAGGAGGACGTGAAGACCCGTGTGGAGTTGGAGAAGAGCAGTACCTCGGAGAGCGTGTTTTTTGAGTCGTTGTCGGTGGAGGATTTGCAGGTTCTTGCCGGGTCGAGTGTGACGGGTTCGGCGG
>NZ_JBHVAL010000049.1:0-2158 GCF_042667405.1 Paenarthrobacter sp. NPDC057355
GCCCCGCACCATCTCCGCCGAACCCGTCACACTCGACCCGGCAAGAACCTGCAAATCCTCCACCGACAACGACTCAAAAAACACGCTCTCCGAGGTACTGCTCTTCTCCCACTCCGAACGGGCCTTTACTTCGTCTTCAAGCTTCTGCGATTCTTCTTCCGTTAGGTCCACGGCGTTGGTTTCGTCGGGAAGGCAGGTGTCGTGGCCGCCTTCAGCTTCGCTGCAGGTGGGGAAAGCGGGTGTGGTTCGGCGGAGCTTGGCACTTCTTTCGGGGTTCTCGAAGTCTTCCTTGGTCAAATCACTGGTGGATACGCCTTCGGCTGTTGTGTATTTCCGCAAGGCTTCGCGTTTTCCATTTGGTCCTTCTGCGTAGGAGCCTGTTACGTACTCGGAGCGGGTGGTGCGGCCTGACTCTTTGGAGAATTTGATTTCAGTGGGGTTCCTGCTGGCAAGTTCCGACCGTATGTCGAGTCGCCGCACATCGTTCCAAGAGGTCGGCTCGTTTGGGTCCGCGCTTCTCTTCAGAGCGGTTCTGGCTGCAACGTTCAGGTGTGGGTTGCTTTTTGTCGACAGGTTTTTGATCAGCCGATCGATTGAGGCTGTTTTCTCCGGAGTGGCACCAATTTTTTGTTCTTGAAGCTTTGCGATCTGCTTCTTCACAAAGGAAGACATGCCCTTTTCGCCGCCGTGCGTCAGTACCTCTTCATCCTTGATCTCAGCCTTGATGCGCTTCAGAGGCTTTTTGGGCGCTGGAGCTTCGCCGGCAGCGCCAGGGAAAATCGGACGCACAACCTTGGTTTTCCCATCATGTGGTGCTCTTGCGCCGGCCTGTTGGTGGGCTCTGTGGACCGTCTCGTGAAAAGTCGTCACTACCGCGTCCCTGGCACGTAACTCACCACTGAGAGGTTCGAACTCGCCGGCATAGTGTTCATAGTCGAGGTAAAGGGAACCCGCGGAACCGGTTCCATTCCCGGCAAGTTCGCTATTCAATGCTTGCGCTGCATTCTTGGACCCGTTGGGGAACACTACCGTTTGAATGTGGGATACCCCTCCTGCCGTCCCAGCAGACCAGTCAACCCATTGGTTGTGATCGCCTGGGTAAGGATTCAGCTCTCCCGCGCTCCTGACTGCGAGCTCGCCTGATTCTACCGACTGGATCTGATCAAGAATGCCTGAGATGTCATTGACGCGCTTTTGCCACTGCTCATCAGTGAATAGTTCCCACCGATCACGAGGCAGAAGGCGCATATTCTCGAAATCATAGGGGTTAATATTGGCAACAACCCAACCATCCCTGACCTCTACGCCTTTGAAGAATCCGCCATCCGTTCCTGGTTCTGTGCCGTCGGCGCCGCTGGGAAATCCAAGCTGGCGGACTTTGTTCGCATCAGTGACCTTCGGCGGGACCGTCGCCACCACAGGGGGCGGGGAGGCCTGCGCGGCCGGCCCGGCCGCGACATCGACAACGGCGAACAGCGTCAATGTCACCGCAACAGCCAACACCACACCCCACAATCGGGGCAGTAACCCCGGAACACCGCGCCCGGGCAACCCGGAGCCTCGCCCGGCACCGACACCGGCTGTACTGGACCACAAACCCAAAACCATCAAACACACCTTCCACACAAAAGGGGCAGCGGTGACCACCAAAGCGACGCACCGCAGAACAAAGGCCCAGGACAAGCCCGGCACCCAAACCCCCAAGACAAACAAAACCCCCTCCCGTGACGAGTACGGGAGGGGGATGTGTCGGGGCTCACCTAACAGGGCCTTGGTTGGAAGACGGAGCCCACCCCCAACGATGGGCTCCGTCTTCCATGACGGGTTCCGGGGCGGGAGAGTGACCTCATTTCTCCCGCCCCGGGGGTGTCCGGGCCGTGTGGAGCCTGGACGTCAGGGTAAGGGCCGGGGTCCGGTACCCGGATGCGTAGGCACTCGTGGTGCCCGGCCCTTTGCCCGGTACCATAACCGGCCCGCACCCCGGGAGGTGACGCGGGGTGTGGGGGGGTGTTGGGGTTAGGGGTTGGGTGTGGGGTTGATGGTGATTTTGTCGATTTTGAGTTTGGGGGTTTTTCTGAGGTCGATGGTGAGTTTGCGGGTGGTTTGGTCGAGTTTGAGGGTGGTGGTGATGGTTTTGGTGGTTCCTTTCGTGGTGCTG
>NZ_JBHVAL010000050.1:0-1988 GCF_042667405.1 Paenarthrobacter sp. NPDC057355
GCACAGGGCAAAATCCACGGACTGGCTGACGCTACGGCGCTGCGCCGCTCCGGCGTCATCGCCTGGTGTCTCAATCACGGAAAACCCCGCGCCCCCCACCACGATCCCTACTGGGCGGACCACTGTTCTCAAACGAATCCACTCCTGTCTCTGCTTAGGCCAGCCCACGGGCTGACGCGTTTTGCACATTGCCTTCACCTGTACAGCGGGGGGTGTTTGACGAAACACCCAATTCGTCAAACACCCCCCGCTGTACAGGTAGGACTCCCTTACTCCCTGTCCCAGGAGTCCTCGGCCCACGAGGCCGTCCTACCTGAAGAGATGAGAATGCGTTGAGAGAGAAACCTGGACCCTCCCGAACCGGGACAGTGCCCGGCCGGACGGACCGCCCTCTGATGAAGGCAGGCAGCGCGACCGTTCTGGGAGCCGTGGCGGCGGCAGCGGTTGCTGGTGGTTCTTTGGCCACAGCCCCGGCTGCCTTGGCCACGGATTCGTGCGGGATGAGTGTCGGAGTTGCCTTAGACGCCACGTGGAGCCTGACAGATGCAGAATGGGCCGAGGAACAAGCCCAAACGGCCAGCTTCGCCAAGACTTTAGGGCAGGGGCCCGGGATGAAAGTCTCCGGTGTCCAATTCGGATTCACAGGCCCGGGCCTGTGGGGAAACGGCGATCCCGCCGACCCGCTCGATGTTGACCGGAGCAAGACACTTCCGGGCAACACGATGTTCCACAACGTTGATGTGACCACCATTGCCGGGGCTGAGGACGCGGCCAACCGGTTCCTGGGCTTCTCCCGTTCGGAGGAAGCCACTGGTGTCGCAGCCCGCAGGACCAACTGGGAAGCCGGTCTTCGCTCGATGCTCGGCAGCGGGGTCGACAAGTTTGTCTTCATCACCGATGGTGTTCCCAACGCGTGGGGCTCCACAGCCGGTGACCTTACCGCCAACGGTGATGTCACACTTCAACAGGAAGCGCTCGATGGTGCCGCACGCGCCGTGGCTGACCTTCGCGCCGAAGGCATCGAGGTCATTCCACTGTTCGTGAAGTCCTCCGCACCTGGCCTGCACGGCATGAACGACCCGGTCCCGGGATCGGCAACATCCGCGGCTGATATCGAACGGGCCATGAAGGTTCTGAGCCCGTCCTTCACGATCGAGCATGCACTGTCGATCAACGAGGTGGCCGCCACGATGGCCTCGGAGGTCACGGTTTCCTGCACACCGGGGCTGGCCCTGGATAAGTCCCATAGCCACGAGGACACCAACGGCAACGGCCGCCCGGACGCCGGTGACACGGTGGTCTACCAGTTCACCATCACCAACAACGGACAGACGCCGTTGACGTCCCTGGACTTGCAGGACCCCAAGCTGACCTCCCTTGGAATCTCTTGGTCCTACCCCTTCACTTTCAGCGGAACTCTCGCCGCTGGCGAAACCACCACCGCGACCGCGGCACCGTATGTGATCACCCGCGAGGACGAATGGGCTGGTGGCATCGACAACGTCGCCACCGTGACCGCCGTGAACCCGTGGAACCCTGGCAAGAACCCGCCCAAGCAAACCGACACCGACACCCAGCCCGTAAAGGGGCTGCCTCCTGTGATTGATCTTGAGAAGACAGTCAAAGAACTCAAGGACATCAACGGCAACGGCATCACCGACAAGGGCGACATCGTCGTATACGGGTTCAAAGGAACCAACACCGGCACCCTCCCCCTGACCGATGTGACGCTCACCGATGCCATGCTCGCGGCGGTAACCCCTCAGCCGGTGGCGCTGGTTGCCGAGGACGGCTTCGACGGCAAGGTTGCCCCGGGAGCCTCCACCACCTGGACCTCCGGTGAATACACACTGACCCAGGCCGATGTCGACGCCGGCATCGTGCACAACACCGCGGACCTGACCGGCATTGGCGTCGATAAGAACAAGACTCCGGTCAAGGACACCGACGACGCCGATGTAGCCCCCGACCAGAAACCGGCCATCGAG
>NZ_JBHVAL010000051.1:0-1964 GCF_042667405.1 Paenarthrobacter sp. NPDC057355
GGTGATTTTCGTGCCGGTATCGGTGGTGCCGGTGGTCAGGGACAAGGTGGTGATGTGTCCTGGTTTGGTGGGGTTTGCTGGTTTGCAGGCCCAGATCCCGAGCGCGGTGACTGTGGTTGTGCATACGGTCGCGCCGTTTTGGTCCTTGATGGACACGTTGTGTCCTGCGGGGCCGAATCCGTTGATCAGTTCGAACCGGCCGTTGGTCGGGGTTCCGGTGTTCTTTTCCGGGGTGCTTGAGACCGGGGACTCGAATGACCAGGCCAGGCCGGTGGTGGTGATGGTTTTCGAGGCCGGGACTGCGGAAGGAACGAACGGTGCCGGCGGGGTTTGCGCGGCCAGGGTTGCCAGGGCGGTAAACGCTGTCGTTGCCTCGTTCGTCAGGGCTTTGACGGCGCTGCTGGAATCGAGCTTGCCGTTATCGAGAATGTCTTTCCATTTACCCAAGGCGGTGTAAGCGTTCTTTACTTCCGGGGCGTGGATCTTGTTCAAGGGCAACGCGCCAACGGTTTTTTCCAACAAACGACCTGCTTCCTTCACGTGGGGCAGCACCTCGGCTTCGGGCTTATCGTTGCCGACTTTCCCGGCTCCGTCATCAACGGCTTTCTTCGCTTCCTGGGCCGGGCCGTTGGCCGGGCCGTGTCCACGGCCCTGCAGGATCAAGTCAATATCGCCCAAGGCCTCCATCGAGGCCAACGACACCGGGTTCGAGGACTGCCCGCCCAGATGCAACGATGACTTGAACGTCTCTACCGTCCAGTACTCAGGCCGGCACTGATTGCCTTGACGATCGACCCACATCCGGTGATCGCATTGGTTCTTCTGGGCCTCTTTGAACTCCGGCAGCAGCGTGGTCGCGATGAACTCGTTCTGGAACTCTTCATAAACCCGGCCCTTGTTCATGTTCGTGACCATCGTGGCGAAGTTATCCTTCACGCCCTTGATCATCCCGGCCCGCAAAGCCTGCAACGATTGAGCAGCCCGGTCCCGGATCCCGGCCTTGACTTTCTCCACATCAGCCGGGAAATCACCGTTAGCCGCCCCGACCCGCTCAGCAGCGCCCTGGGCGATGAAAGCGTTGTACAGAATGCTCTTCTGACCCCGCTCGAAACCAGGCTGCAAACCTTCGAAGAGCCTGTACGTGTGGGACTCGGCGAACTTCTCAGCCCACAACTGCTGGGCGTTGACCACCCGGGCCTTGACGTACTCAGGGGTCCACGCAAGCATGCCTGCACCACTACGATCTCCCAGCTCCGGAACCTTGACCTTGCCCTGTTCCGGGGTGATCGGATTGATATACGTGCTGATAAACCACAACAACGGGTTCGACCGCTCCAGAACCCACATCCACCCATGAGCCTGAACCAACGAAACGAACATCGAAACCCCAACAACAATCAACGACGCGATCCCCAGCACCGCAGCAGTGGTCGATAACGCCGCCATCAACGCACCAGCTTCAACACCGAACCACCCAGCAAGCCCCAAACCAGCCTCGATCACACCCGAAGCCAACGCCAACGACCCCGCAGCCACACCAGAACCATCACCATGAACCGCCGCGGACGCAATCCACAACACCGAGTTCACCACCGGCACCGGAGATAACAACGCCATCGCTTTATCCAACACCGAGGAATCCTCGCTAAAGACCTGCAAAATCATCGCGACCGTCAACAACTCATTAACCGGCAAACGCGTACCACCACCCCCAATCCGGGGCCCCTCACCCCGGGAATGCACCTCCGCGAACCGATCCGAACCCAACACCTCATCAAACATCGGAGTGCCCACACCCCCAGGACCCTCACGAAGACCACCGCCCGGAACCTCACCAGGAACATCACCAGGGGCACCAATATGTTCAGGGGTGAACGAGAACGATTCCCGCACCATCTCCGGTGAACCCGTCACACCCATCCCGGCAAGAACCTGCAAATCCTCCACCGACAACGAATCAAAAA
>NZ_JBHVAL010000052.1:0-1940 GCF_042667405.1 Paenarthrobacter sp. NPDC057355
AGGTTGGACGTGGCTGCAGGAGAAGAGACCTCACACATCCTCAGCGGGTTGACTGCCCAGCTGCCTGATCGTGATCCGGAAGAGACCGCGGAGTGGATTGAGTCCCTTGATGCGTTGATCGCTGAGCAGGGTACCGAGCGGGCCCAGTACATTATGCGGAGTTTGTTGCAGCGTGCTGGTGCCCGGAGCGTGGGTGTGCCGATGGTGACGACCACTGATTATGTGAACACGATCCCGGTGGACCAGGAAGCGCCGTTCCCGGGTAATGAGGAGTTCGAGCGCCGGTACCGGGCGTATATGCGCTGGAACGCCGCGGTGATGGTCCATCGTGCCCAGCGTGCCGATATTGGTGTGGGTGGGCATATTTCCACGTATGCCGGTGCCGCGACGTTGTACGAGGTTGGGTTCAATCATTTCTTCCGGGGCAAGGACCACCCCTCGGGCGGGGACCAGGTGTTTTTCCAGGGCCACGCGTCTCCGGGCATGTACGCCAGGGCGTTCATGGAAGGGCGGTTGTCCGAGGAGGATTTGGACGGGTTCCGTCAGGAGAAGTCCAAGGAAGGCCACGCCCTCTCTTCGTACCCGCACCCGCGGCTGATGCCGGGGTTCTGGGAGTTCCCGACCGTGTCGATGGGTATCGGCCCGATGAACGCGATCTACCAGGCCCAGTCCAACCGGTACCTGCACAACCGTGGCATCAAGGACACCTCCGACCAGCAGGTCTGGGCGTTCCTTGGTGACGGTGAAATGGACGAGCCCGAATCCCGTGGCCTGCTCCAGCTCGCGGCGAACGAGAACCTGGACAACCTGAACTTCGTGATCAACTGCAACCTCCAGCGCCTGGACGGGCCGGTGCGCGGCAACGGCAAGATCATGCAGGAGCTCGAGGCGTTCTTCCGCGGCGCGGGCTGGAACGTGATCAAGGTCGTTTGGGGCCGGGAGTGGGACTCCCTGCTCGAAGCGGACCAGGACGGGGCGTTGGTGAAAATCATGAACGAAACCCCCGACGGTGACTACCAGACCTACAAGGCCGAATCCGGCGGGTTCGTCCGGGAACACTTCTTCGGCAAGTCCCCGCAGACCAAGGACATGGTCGCGGACCTGACCGACGAGCAGATCTGGGGCCTCAAACGAGGCGGCCACGACTACCGCAAGGTCTACGCCGCGTACAAGGCAGCGACCGAGTTCAAGGGCAAACCCACCGTGATCCTGGCCAAAACGGTCAAGGGCTACGGCCTGGGCCCGCACTTCGAGGGCCGCAACGCGACCCACCAGATGAAGAAACTGACCATGGAAGACCTCAAAGCCTTCCGTGACCACCTCCGCATCCCCATCACCGACGATCAACTCGACGCGGACCTCTACCGGCCCCCGTACTACCACCCCGGCATGGACGCCCCCGAAATCCGGTACCTCATGGAACGCCGGGCAGAACTTGGCGGGTTCGTGCCCGAACGCCGCCGCACCCACACCCCCGTGACCCTGCCCGAACCCAAGTCCTACGACATCGCCAAACGCGGCTCCGGCAAACAACAAGCCGCGACCACCATGGCCTTCGTCCGGCTCCTCAAAGACCTCATGCGGGACAAAAACTTCGGCCACCGCCTCGTCCCGGTCGTCCCGGACGAATCACGCACCTTCGGCATGGACGCGTTCTTCCCGACCGCGAAAATCTACAACCCCAAAGGCCAGAACTACCTCTCCGTGGACCGCGACCTCGTCCTGGCCTACAAAGAATCCCCCGCCGGACAACTGATCCACCCCGGCATCAACGAAGCCGGCGCCGTCGCAGCCTTCACCGCCGCCGGCACCTCCTACGCCACCCACGGCGAACCCCTGGTCCCGATCTACGTCTTCTACTCCATGTTCGGCTTCCAACGCACCGGCGACTCGTTCTGGGCCGCAGCAGACCAAATGACCCGCGGATTCATCATCGGCGC
>NZ_JBHVAL010000053.1:0-1880 GCF_042667405.1 Paenarthrobacter sp. NPDC057355
ACCGGCACCGCGACCGGCGCTACGGGGCGCAGCTTCGACGACTGGTACGGGTTCGCCAGATCCTCCGCCGTCAACACACCCGCCGCCGGATCACGCACAAAACGCGGGGGCTGATTGAAGTTGCCGTCAGACCCGGCATGGAAAGCATCCCAATATCTTGTGCGGACACCTGTTTCCAGGGCCGTACCGATCTTTCCCTCCGTCGGATTCACCATCGCCAACTCCGAGATCAACCTCGCCCGCTCCAACAACTCCGGTGATGCATCGCCCGCGGTGTTAACCTCCTTCAAAGCCTGAACAGCCGCCCGGTTCCGCCACGGATGGGAAGTGATCGAGAGATCCTCAACAGGGATGGGTGAGAGCTCCGGATGGGCTTGCAAGTGCTTCACTAACAATGTCATTTCGGGTCTCCCGCTAACAGTCAGGATCTCCTCGGCAGCCAGCAGATCCTTGTACCGTTTGGCCGGGCCGGTAGGCGCCTCCGACGTGCCACCCTCAAATACTCTGAACGGGGTTACGATCTTCAAAGGCTCGCCCGCGGCAACCTCTGGTGGGTTAGTTGCTGCTTTGGCGTCAGCGGAGTGGATGAGCTCATGACCCAGAGTCGCCACCGGATCTGCTGCAGTGACTCTACCGGTAGTGATGCTACGGAGACTGGCAACCTCAAGCGGGTCGTAGCGGACGTAAGTGGCCGTCCCGGCGGGGATCTCGTTGAGGGAGGATGATTGAGGGCCAGCGCCGGGGGTGGGGAAGATGACGACCCCGATGTCCGGGTTCGCTGTTCCGGCGGGCACTCCCCGGCCGCTGTGGTCAATCCACTGGTTGTCGTCCACACTGGTGGGTTTCAGGGTGCCGGCGACTTTCATGGTGGTCTTACCCGATCCGGTGGACCACAACCGGTCCAGGTCAGCGGTGATCTGATCAACATTACGCTGCCACACCACCTCATCATCAAACGAGCCCCACATCGATCCAAAGTCGAGCCACCTTCCAGCAGGCTCAGGGTGGTTGGCGATCCAGATCCCGGGGTAGACCTCCACCGCATCGAACTGCGGGGCATCCCCCACGGACTGGCCCGGCAGGGCCGGGAATCCGATCCTGCGGACGTTGTTCGGGTCAGTGACCCTTGGTGGGGTCGTCGGGACCACTACCGGCGGGGTAGCGTTCGCGGCCGGCCCGGCCGCGACATCCACGACAACGAACAATGTCAATGTCACCGCCACAGCCAACACCACACCCCACAACCGGGGCAGTAACCCCGGAACACCGCGCCCCGGCAACCCGGAGCCTCGCCCGGCACCGACACCGGCTGTACTGGACCACAAACCCAAAACCATCAAACACACCTTCCGCACAAGGGGGCGGTGACCACCAAAAGACGGCACCGCAGAACAACAGGCACCTGCACAACCAGGCAACACAACACCCAAACACCGGCACCTAAACTCCCAAGACAAACAAAACCCGCCCCCATGACGGGACGGGGAATGCGCCGGGCCCAAGCAACAAGCGTGAAGACCCTCCGTGTCAGGGGTGGTGGGTTGTTCTTTTGGGGTGGAAGAGGAGGAGACCTGTTTGGGTCTCCCCCTGGTGGTGTGTCTGGAATTCTTGGGCGGATCGGTGGAACACAGCCCCGGGGCGGGGTGGTTGTTTTGGTGGGGGCTTTGAGTGAGCCGGGTTGGAAGATTTCCTCTGTTGAGGGAAGCGGAAGGCCGGCACCTGTTCAATGGATCTGGTGCCGGCCTTCTGTGTGTCCTGGCTACTATCCCGGACACGGCAGGTTACGGGAGCGGTGGGTGGTTAGGTTTGTCGTCCGGTGGTGGTGAAGGGTTGGGTGGTGGTTTCTTGGGTGTGTGTGTCGGTGATGGTTAGGAGGCATC
>NZ_JBHVAL010000054.1:0-1720 GCF_042667405.1 Paenarthrobacter sp. NPDC057355
AACATCAACGACTAGACAATATGAAGTGGCGGCGGTGTTGTTGATGCCGGCCCGTGCGGTCTGCGGTCATTATCGCCGGGCGGTCCGGCAGCGCCGGCTTGGGTGTGTTTAGGTTGCGTTGGGGTGGGCGGCGGCGCTTCCGGGCCTGATCCCCGGCGGTGATGTCCTTTGTCCGGACGGGCCGGGGCCTTCTGTGTCACAGGTTCCGCGGGTTGCCACTCGCGACTCCCTTGGCCGGACGGCTCGGTGGGGGTGCAATGGTAGTGCCACATGTGAAGCTTGGGAGGTCCCGGCTATGTTTGAGCATACGTTCATCGGGCTCGATGTTCACGCGGTTAATATCGTTGGTCATGCGCTGAATCCGGCTACCGGGGAAATCAGCACCCACACGATGACAGCTGAACCGCCCATGGTTCTGGAATGGGTCCGCCGGTTCGAGCCGCCTGTCAAGGTCGTTTACGAATCAGGCCCAACCGGGTTCGTCCTGGCCCGGTACTTGCGCGCGCAGGGCATCGACTGCGTGGTGGCAGCGTCCTCGAAACTATTGCGGGCTCCGGGTGACAGGGTCAAAACCGACAGGCGGGACGCCCGGGTGCTGGCCGAGATACTCGCGGTCGGCTCAGTGATCGAGGTCCGGGTCCCGGACCCAGACGAGGAAGCACTCCGGGACCTGTCCCGGCTGCGCTCGGGCACTGCCAAGGACCTCGCGCACGCCCGGCAGCATGTGAACGCGATCCTGCTGCGCCATGGCATCCGCTACCCCAAGGACACGCGATGGACGAAGGAACACTACCTGTGGTTGCACCGCCAACACTTTGACCAGCCGCCGCTGCAATTCACCTACGCCGCCCAGCTCGAACAGGCTGAGCTGCTCGCCGGGCACCTGTCCCGGATCGACAAACACATCTCAGCCACCGCGAATGCTTGCCGCTACACCCAAGTCATCGACGCGTTGATGTGCCTGCGTGGAATCCAGGTAACGACCGCGTTCGGACTGGCCGTGGAAATTGGGGACTGGACCCGCTTCACTGGCTCCTCGATCGGCTCTTACCTCGGACTCGTGCCCAGTGAAAACTCCTCTGGCCAAACCCGGCATTTGGGTCCGATCACGAAAGCCGGGAACACGTACGCACGAAAGCTCCTCATCGAAGCAGCCTGGCAGCACCGACGCCCCTACGCCCGACCTGGAGTACGACTGCTGCGCCAACTTGATCTCGTCGCCCCGGCAACCCGGATCCGCGCCCTGGAAGGAAACCATCGGCTCCACCACAAATGGGAACACTTCGATGAACGCCACAAACCATCCGTCAAAGCCAACACCGCGATCGCCCGCGAACTCGCAGGCTGGTGCTGGTCACTGGCCGCGCCCCTCCAGCAAGGAGACCGCATGAATGCGGCCTAACCCGAACGTGCCCCTCAACCGTAGTAGGAAGTGACGTGGCAGCACGCGGAGCCAACCCGGGAATCCGACTATGAGCAAGCGGACCACAACCGTCGACGCTCGACCCTAGACACCTAGCAGAGCTCCAGCCGAATATCGTCATGCGGTAACCAACCCGCGAATATCAGTCTGACACTGCCGTCGATCACGACTCGCCCGCACTTTCCACTACAACCGACCGGACACAAGATGAGCGGCCCCCGGAACAAACCCAGGAGCCGCTCATCCATGCCTCTTGACACCAGAACCTACATATCAGTCGGATGATGTTGACCACCA
>NZ_JBHVAL010000055.1:0-1618 GCF_042667405.1 Paenarthrobacter sp. NPDC057355
TGTTCTGCGGTGCGTCGCTTTGGTGGTCACCGCTGCCCCTTTTGTGTGGAAGGTGTGTTTGATGGTTTTGGGTTTGTGGTCCAGTACAGCCGGTGGTGGTGTTGGTGCCGGGCGAGGCTCCGGGTTGCCCGGGCGCGGTGTTCCGGGGTTACTGCCCCGATTGTGGGGTGTGGTGTTGGCTGTTGCGGTGACATTGACATTGTTCGTTGTCGTGGATGTCGCGGCCGGGCCGGCCGCGAACGCTACCCCGCCGGTAGTGGTCCCGACGACCCCACCGCGGGTCACTGATGCGAACAACGTCCGCAGGATCGGATTCCCGACCCTGCCGGGAACGAATGTTCCGCAGTTCGACGCGGTGGAGGTCTACCCCGGGATCTGGATCGCTAACCACAACGACCCCGGCGGTTCCTGGCGAAGATTCGGCGCGAGCTGGGGGCCGTTTGATGATGAGGTGGTGTGGCAGCGTAATGTTGATCTGATCACCGCTGACCTGGACCGGTTATGGTCCACCGGGTCGGGTAAGACCATCATGAAAGTCGCTGGAACCCTGGAACCCACCGGGGGGAACTACAACCAGTGGATTGATCACAGCGGCCGGGTCGTGCCCGCGGGAACAGCGAACCCGGAGATCGGGGTGGTCATCTTCCCCACCCCCGGGGCGAGCGCTGAAGCAGGTCCCCTCAACGAAATCCCTTCCGGGAGCGCCTCCTTGGTTGCCTACGACCCGGCCGCGGTTACCAGTTACCGTGACATCGATACGGGCGCTGTAATAGGGAGTGACCCGGTCCAGGCTCTGGGGCACGAACTCATCCACGCCGCAGATTCCAAGGCATACACCAACCCACGCGGCCCCGACGGCAAGCGTCTTGAGATGGACGCCCCCTACAGGGTCTTTCGGGGCGGTACCCCGGAGGCCCCGACCGGGCCAGCAGAGACGTTCACTGCGCCTTTGGATGCCGCTGAGTTCCTGACGGTAGGTGGGAACTCTGAGATGACGTTGCTGATCAATCATTTGAAAGCCCACCCCACGCTCTCACCCATCCCTGTTGAAAAGCTCTCCATCACCTCCCACCCGTGGCGGAACCGGGCGGCTGCACAGGTTTTGAAGGAGGTTAACACCGCGGGCGATGCGTCACCGGAGTTGTTGGAGCGGGCGAGGTTGATCTCGGAGTGGGCGATGGTGAATCCGACGGAGGTGAAGATCGGTACGGCCCTGGAAACAGGTGTCCGCACCCGGTACATGAACGGCTACTACCGAGGCGCTGATGGAAAAATCGTCAAGCCGCCTCGTTTTACCCGTGATCCGGCGGCGGGTGTGTTGACGGCGGAGGATCTGGCGAACCCGTACCAGTCGTCGAAGCTGCGCCCCGTAGCGCCGGTCGCGGTGCCGGTGTGTGGTGCCGGTGCTGGCGCTCATGCCTCGTGTGCTCCTGATGTTGCTGAGTCGAAGACGATGAGTGAGGAGGAGGTGAAGGCGTTTGAGGAGGACGTGAAGACCCGTTCGGAGTTGGAGAAGGGCCGGTCCTCGGAGAGCGTGTTTTTTGAGTCGTTGTCGGTGGAGGATTTGCAGGTTCTTGCCGGGTCGAGTGTGACGGGTTCGGCGGAGATGGTGCGGGGC
>NZ_JBHVAL010000056.1:0-1549 GCF_042667405.1 Paenarthrobacter sp. NPDC057355
AAATTCGGTATATATCAAGCTGTTTGTGACAGCTGGGTGGGTTTTTGGTGGTTGATTCCGGCCGTGGTTGGCATTCCTGGTGCGGTGGGTCTGCGGCGGTATCTGTGTGGGTTGCGGGCGTAGCAGTCATCGAGGGTTTGTTGTCGTTGTCTGCGCGCTTGCTCGATCAGGCCGTGGTGGACGGTGTCGGGGGTGTAGAAGTTCAAGCCGCTGTGCCGGTGGTGTGCGTTGTAGGCGGCGAAGAACTGGTTCATGTAGTGTCGGGCGTCGTTGAGGTCTTGGAATCGTTGTGGGAATCCCAGATCGTATTTCACTGTTTTGAAAAGCGCTTCGGAGTAGGGGTTGTCGTTCGAGACCCGGGGCCTGGAGTAGGACAGTGTGATGCCAAGGGCGCGGGCCAGGTCCACGGTGGTGCCGGCGCGCATGGGAGCTCCGTTATCGGCGTGCAGAACCAGAGGACGCTGGTCCGTCGTGTCCACGGCATCACGTATGAACGTGGAGGCAAGGGCCGCGGTTTCGTGGTGTTCGACGCGGTGGGCGATGACTTTACGGGAGAAAGCATCGATGATCGCGTAGAGCTTGTAGGTGTGTTTGCCTGGCCCGCGGAGCATGGTGATATCCCAGCTCCAGAGCTGGTTCGGGCCAGTGGCTTCCACGACGGGTTTGATCCGCTTCGGTCCGGTGTTTCCGCGTTGGAGTCGCCGGTCACCGTTCTGTCCGTGCGCGGCAACGAGACGGTGCGCTGTTGCGATGGAGAAGGAGCAGTGTCCGGTATCGAGCATCCGGTAATAGGCCTGGGTGACTGAAAGGTGGCCGTAGTTCTCGGAGTTCAGGGCGGCCATGAACTCCTCAGCCTCGGCCGGGGTAATCCGGTTCGGATACGCCCGGTCGGTGTGGGCGATAGTGATTCCGGCCGTTTCCGGCGGGTTCAGATACCGGTACCAGGTCGTGCGGTGAAGCCCAACAACCGCGCACGCCTTCACCGCTGACCAGCCGGCAGCGACCAGATTCCCGACAAAGGTCAGGGCGATGTCTTTCCAGATTTTGGGATCAACCACTCCGGGCGCTGCGGCTCCGGTTCTTTCAGTTCGGGGTCCGTCGCCGCTGCGCTCTTGGCCACGGCGTCCAAGAGCGCGGAAGCTTTTCCCAGGATGTCCACCGCGGCCTCGGACCTGGCCAGCTTGGCCTTGAGGATCTCGTTCTCCTTCAAGACCTGCTTGAGCCGCCGCTTGTCTCCTTCGTTCAAACGCTGGTCCTCCGTCCCTTCCCTGGCGCGTGATCGCAACTCCCCGGCCGCACGCTGTCTGGCCCAAAGTTGGATCGTGCCATCGGTGATACCAACAGCCCTGCAGAACGCGGTCTTGGAGCCACGCTCCAAACACTTCTCGTACTCATCCAGAATCATGTGTTTCTGAGTCAAAGTGAAGTGACTCCGCTTCGAAGCACGCAACGGGACAACAAAATCCATAACGGACCTTTCCCCGCCCCGCGTGCCAGGCCACAAGCGACACACAAACTGTCACACAACAGCCTGACACACAGGGAATTT
>NZ_JBHVAL010000057.1:0-745 GCF_042667405.1 Paenarthrobacter sp. NPDC057355
ACAAGGTCATGACTGCCGAAGGTGCCGGGGAATACATCGCTAAGGCTCAGGACTCCGGACGCCACATCGGAAATGAGGTCGCTCGCGGTGATCTCAAGAAAGGCAAGCTGGGAAGTCTGACGCCGTTCGAAATGGTCGAGTACCTGCTTGCGACCGGGGACGCTGCGGTCGTTGACCTCTGGATTGAGTACGAGAAGGCGACCAAGGGCAAGTCCTGGCTTCGCTGGTCACCCAAGCTCAAGGCTCGGCTCGGAGTGGACGAGATCAGCGACGAAGAGCACGCCGCCGAAGAAGTGGCCGGCGGGGAGGTGGCCGAGCTGGCCGAGTCGGCCTGGAAGATGGTCGTCGCCCACGGCCTCGAAGCCCGAGTCCTCGAAGCCGTCGAACGAGGCGGATTTCCGGCACTCGTCAAGCTCCTCACTGCACACCAAATCTGGGCAGTCAAGAAACTCGCTCCTGACGACACGTCAGAAACCCCTGACGAACCGTCAGAAGACAATGTCGCCTAGGGTTGGAGAAGTGTTTGACCGTTGGTGATCTGTGGGGCGAGAGCATGAAAGGGGGCCATTACACTTGTACCAATGGAGAGGGCTGGATGCCCTCACCGCACGAAGTGGGCACTCGGCCCCCTTTCTTGCTCTCGGAGGGGCCCCACTGATCAGCAACGGTTAAAGACTTCTTCAGCCCGGAACCACAAAAAAAACTCGACCGCCTGCGGCGGAAGCTCCGGCCCCCGCCGGGAACC
>NZ_JBHVAL010000057.1:755-1539 GCF_042667405.1 Paenarthrobacter sp. NPDC057355
CTACAAAATACTCTCCTCACGCATCCTCTTGTAGATCGCGGTCCGGCTGACCTTCGCAGCCTTCGAGACCTCTGTCGTGGTGAGGGCCTTCGATTGCACCGCGTGCACGGAGAGTTCGGTCTCCGCCGCCTTCGCCTCCTCCGCCAGATCCGAGAACGCCCGGATCAGGTTCCGATGCCACTCGGCCGGATCACGGGACATGGCCGCGTCGGCATGTCCGAGGTATCCGGCAAGCTCAGAGATCGCTTGCAGCCTCACCTGCATCTTTGTACGGATCTCGGCCGGTACTGACTCCGACATATTCGACCATCCTTGACTACGTCTGGCGATAACCTGGTTGACAACCCCCGTGCATGAGGTTCAGGGTAGAGCACGCAACACCCCGTAGACGAGCGATCGTCACCTGACGATCTGTCACAAGGAGAGATTCATGCCCGCGATCTTCCACGTCGACCAGGCCCGCACCTTCTCGATGGTCATGTTCCTCAGCTCCTCGCCCAAGATGCAGTTCGGCACCCAGCAGCAGGACACCGCCAAGGACGGCACGCCGAAGTGGGAGGTGCAGGTCGTCGCCTCCTTCACCCAGTTCGGCCGGACCGAGAACGAGATCCTCAAGGTCGGTGTCCTCTCGCACCAGGACCCCGCCGCCCCGCTCCAGGGGATGCCGCAGCCGGTCGAGCTGGTCGGCTTCCGGGTCGGTGTCACCCCGGCCGAGAAGCGGACCGACCGCAACGGCAACGAGAAGGTCGTCGGCGGCACTGCCTGGTACCAGGCCGACGAGATC
>NZ_JBHVAL010000058.1:0-1340 GCF_042667405.1 Paenarthrobacter sp. NPDC057355
AGACAGGGCATACTCTGCGACATCGTATAACGTTACTGGTTTCACATTCACCACCCTGAATTGACTCTCTTCCGGGCGCTATCATGCCATACCGCGAAAGGTTTTGCGCCATTCGATGGTGTCCGGGATCTCGACGCTCTCCCTTATGCGACTCCTGCATTAGGAAATTAATACGACTCGCTATAGGGGAATTGTGAGCGGATAACAATTCCCCTGTAGAAATAATTTTGTTTAACTTTAATAAGGAGATATACCATGGGCAGCAGCCATCACCATCATCACCACAGCCAGGATCCGGGGGACGAAAACCTCTATTTCCAGTCGGCGACCGAGGCCAAGGCCTTCGACCGGGTCGCGGACGACTACGACCGGATGCGGGGCGGAATGGAGCGCGGCCGGCAGGCCGCGGCGCAACTCGCCGGGGACCTGGTACCCGGCCCGGTGCTCGAAGTGGGTGTCGGGACGGGCATCGTGGCGGCGGGACTGGCCGAACTCGGCCACCGGGTCCACGGCGTCGACCTGTCGCTGCCGATGCTGTCGCGGGCCGCGGAGCGGCTGGCGGGGCGGGTGACGGCCGGGGACGCCCGGGCCCTGCCGTTCCGGGACGGCACGTTCGACAACCTGGTCTTCACGCACGTCCTGCATCTGGTCGGGGACATGCCGCGCGCCCTCGCGGAGGCGGCGCGGGTGCTGCGCCCCGGCGGGCGGCTGCTCGCGGTGCACGGCGACCCCGCGGCCGACCCGGACGACCTGGTCGCCGTACTGGACCGGCTGGCCGTGCTCCAGCCGCCGCGGCCCGACACCCCCGAACGGCTGGACGCGGCCGCGGCCGCGGCGGGGCTGACCCGGCTGCGGCACGAGTTCGCGCCGGACTACGAGCGGGCCACCACACCGCGTCAGCTGCTGGAGAGCCTGGAGCGCCGGCTGCCGCCCTACCTGTGGGAGGTCGACGACGAGACCTGGGGCCGGGTGGTGGAGCCGGCCCTCGCCGAACTGCGCGGCCTCGCGGACCCGGACCGGCCGCGGGTGCAGCAGTGGCGGGTGCACCGCAGCGTCTACGCCAAGCGGTGATAACATTTAAGTAAGTACTCGAGTCTGGTAAAGAAACCGCTGCTGCGAAATTTGAACGCCAGCACATGGACTCGTCTACTAGCGCAGCTTAATTAACCTAGGCTGCTGCCACCGCTGAGCAATAACTAGCATAACCCCTTGGGGCCTCTAAACGGGTCTTGAGGGGTTTTTTGCTGAAACCTCAGGCATTTGAGAAGCACACGGTCACACTGCTTCCGGTAGTCAATAAACCGGTAAACCAGCAATAGACATAAGCGGCTATTTAACGA
>NZ_JBHVAL010000059.1:0-1340 GCF_042667405.1 Paenarthrobacter sp. NPDC057355
TCGGAGGGTGACGTCGAGCTGCTGACCGAGGCACGCGAGTGGCCGGAGACGGGGCGTGCTCGGCGTGCGGGTGTGTCGTCGTTCGGGCTGAGCGGTACGAACGCGCACGTGATCATCGAGCAGGCTCCGGAGGAGGAGAAGGAGGCGGCGGCGGAGGCGGCGGTTGTCGGCGGTGCCGGGCCGGTGTCGGTTCCGGTGCTGGTGTCGGCGAAGAGTGCTGCTGGTGTGTCTGCTCAGGCGGCGAGGCTGGTGGCGTGGTTGGAGGGGCGTCCGGAGCTGTCCTTGGAGGGTGTGGTGCGGTCGTTGGCGGTGGAGCGGGTGGCGTTCGAGCACCGTGCCGCTGTGACGGGTGTGGGGCGCGGCGAGGTGTTGTCGGGTCTGCGGGCTGTGGCGGAGGGTCGTGGGCGGGTGGTGCGGGCGGTGAAGGGTGGCCGTTCGGCGTTCTTGTTCACGGGTCAGGGTGCGCAGCGGCTGGGGATGGGCCGGGAGTTGTATGAGGCGTTCCCGGTGTTCGCCGAGGTGTTTGACCGGGTGGTGGCGGAGTTGGGTCTGCCGTTGTCCGAGGTGGTGTGGGGTGAGGATGCGGGACGGTTGGAGCGGACGGAGTTCGCGCAGCCGGCGTTGTTCGCGTTCGAGGTGGCCCTGTTCCGACTGTTGGAGTCGTGGGGTGTGCGCCCGGACTTCGTGGCCGGGCATTCCGTCGGTGAGATCGCCGCTGCGCATGTGGCGGGGGTGTTCTCGTTGGAGGATGCGGCACGGTTGGTGGTGGCGCGGGGCCGGTTGATGCAGGCGTTGCCGGAGGGCGGCGCGATGGCCGCCGTCCAGGCCACCGAAGAGGAAATACGTCCTCTGCTGACCGACGTGGTTTCGATCGCGGCGGTCAACGGGCCGGCCTCGGTTGTTGTCTCGGGTGAGGCGGAGGCGGTCGAGGAGATCACCGCTCACTTCACCGCGCTGGGCCGTAAGACGTCCCGGCTGAAGGTGTCGCACGCGTTCCATTCGCCGTTGATGGAGCCGATGCTGGACGACTTCCGGGCGGTCGCGCAGTCGCTGTCGTACAGCGCCCCGGTGCTGCCGGTGGTGGCGGCCGGTGAGGTGACGGATCCGGAGTACTGGGTGCGGCACGTCCGTGACGCGGTCCGCTTCGCCGATGCGGTGGAGCGGCTGGTGGGCGAGGGCGTCACCCGGTTCGTGGAGGTGGGTCCTGATGGTGTGCTGACGGGGCTTGCGCAGGGTGTGCTGGAGGACGTCGAGTCGGTGCATCTGATCGCGGCGCAGCGGCGTAATCAGGGGGAAGTCGCTGCGGTCGTGTCCGCTCTGGCGGGGGTGCACAACAGTGG
>NZ_JBHVAL010000060.1:0-1284 GCF_042667405.1 Paenarthrobacter sp. NPDC057355
ACGAAAGCGCCGGCGCTTCCGTCCCGCTCCAGAAGAAGACCCGCCGCGCCCGGAAGGCAAGTTGATGAGCGACCCGTACGGCCCCCAGCAGGTCTACACACCTACACCGATCCACATCGGCCCCGGACAGGCCCTGAGCGTCCCTCAGAGCCTCCAGCAGCCCGCCCCGTACGTCATCGTCCAGCAGGCCGCCCCCGCGCCCTCCTGGCTCCGCCAGCACGCCGGACAGCTCGTCGCGGCTGGCGGGGCCGGAGCCCTCGTCGTCGCCGTCCTCCTGGCCGTCGCCGTCGTCGCGGTCGCGGTCGGCATCGGGGCCATCTCGTGCGCTCTCGGCTGGCTCGTCATCAAGAGCCTCATGGGGCCGCAGAAGCAGAAGTGACCGACCGGCGTGTTCCTACCACGCCGGTCAGCCACGGGAGACAGGATCACACGGAACGACGGAGGCCCGGACCGCTCGCAACGGCCGGGCCTCTGCTCTCCGCCACCTGGAACGCGAACGGAGAACGTCTCATGACCACGGTAGAGCACGGCGACGGCTCGGCACCACAGGTAGCCACCCCGCATGACGACGTGCCCCCGGTCCTCCCGCTGGATGGAGCACAGGCCGCGAAACACCTGCGGGCCTCGGGTGGCCGCCAGGTCTCCCGGCGCCCCGTTGCCGAAGGCCTTGAGGGGCGCCGGGCCGCCTCTGGCGGCCTGGCGGACGCCCCCCTTGGTACTACTACGGACTTTGTTTCCCCCCCTGCGGGGAAAACCGGGTCTGACCAGCACGAATGCGGGAAGGGCACCGATCCGTGTTGCCGTCGCCGCCGCCGCTTCGAGATCCGTCGGGCCATCTGGTCGTTCACGACGGTCAAGCGGCTCTCGGCCTGCGGACGGGTCATGGCTCAAGGCCAGAACGGCAAGGTCGACCGGGTCAAGATCCACGTCCGTGACGGGGTGGCCTACACCTCCGGTGTCTGCATCTGCGCGAACGGCTGGCTCTGCCCGGTCTGCTCGGCCAAGATCCGCGCCAAGCGGGCCAACGAGATCGCTGTCGGCGTCGCCAACCTGATCATGTCGGGTGGCTCTGCCTGGATGGTCACCTTCACCGTCCGGCATGCCAAAGGGCACGCGCTGGCCGAACTCCTCGACGCACTCAACGACGCATTCCGGAAACTCGGAAATGGCAACATGGCCAACCGTGAAAAGAAGCTCACCGGCAAGATCGGCACCATCAATTCGCGGGAAATCACCTACGGAAAGAACGGGTGGCACCCGCACCTGCACGTGATCGTCTGCTTC
>NZ_JBHVAL010000061.1:0-1163 GCF_042667405.1 Paenarthrobacter sp. NPDC057355
GCGTAATAGCTCACTGGTCAAGTGATTCCGCGCCGACAATGTAGCGGGGCTCAAGCGTACCGCCGAAGTCGTGTCATTGCAGCAATAGCCCCAACGCCTGCTGTGATGGGTAGGGGAGCGTCGTGTGCCGGGTGAAGCAGCCGCGGAAGCGAGTTGTGGACGGTTCACGAGTGAGAATGCAGGCATGAGTAGCGATACACACGTGAGAAACGTGTGCGCCGATTGACTAAGGGTTCCTGGGTCAAGCTGATCTGCCCAGGGTAAGTCGGGACCTAAGGCGAGGCCGACAGGCGTAGTCGATGGACAACCGGTTGATATTCCGGTACCCGCTTTGAAACGCCCAATACTGAATCAGGCGATGCTAAGTCCGTGAAGCCGGCCCGATCTCTTCGGAGTTGAGGGTAGTGGTGGAGCCGACGAACCAGACTTGTACTAGGTAAGCGATGGGGTGACGCAGGAAGGTAGTCCAGCCCGGGCGGTGGTTGTCCCGGGGTAAGGGTGTAGGACGCACGGTAGGCAAATCCGTCGTGCATATAAGTCTGAGACCTGATGCCGAGCCGATTGTGGTGAAGTGGATGATCCTATGCTGTCGAGAAAAGCCTCTAGCGAGTTTCATGGCGGCCCGTACCCTAAACCGACTCAGGTGGTCAGGTAGAGAATACCGAGGCGTTCGGGTGAACTATGGTTAAGGAACTCGGCAAAATGCCCCCGTAACTTCGGGAGAAGGGGGGCCATCACTGGTGATCCGATTTACTCGGTGAGCTGGGGGTGGCCGCAGAGACCAGCGAGAAGCGACTGTTTACTAAAAACACAGGTCCGTGCGAAGCCGTAAGGCGATGTATACGGACTGACGCCTGCCCGGTGCTGGAACGTTAAGGGGACCGGTTAGCTGACTTTCGGGTCGGCGAAGCTGAGAACTTAAGCGCCAGTAAACGGCGGTGGTAACTATAACCATCCTAAGGTAGCGAAATTCCTTGTCGGGTAAGTTCCGACCTGCACGAATGGCGTAACGACTTCTCGACTGTCTCAACCATAGGCCCGGTGAAATTGCACTACGAGTAAAGATGCTCGTTTCGCGCAGCAGGACGGAAAGACCCCGGGACCTTTACTACAGTTTGATATTGGTGTTCGGTTCGGCTTGTGTAGGATAGCTGGGAGACTTT
>NZ_JBHVAL010000062.1:0-1026 GCF_042667405.1 Paenarthrobacter sp. NPDC057355
CCGCCTACCGAACCGTACACACCTTCCGGCTTTCCGTTTCGCACCCGGCGACTCAGAAAACAATACACGCCCCACCACCCCAACGCAAATCCACCACCCAACACCCCCACAACCCCACCACACCGCCGTCGAACACCACCACAACACTCCCGTGACGGAGGTGCACGCCGGTGGGAGGATGGGACGCATGGAACTGCACATCACCGGCGATGCCGCCGCGGATCAACTGCTCAGTGAAGACTCGTTTGCCCTACTGACGGGCATGCTGCTGGATCAACAGGTCACCATGGAGTCAGCCTTTGCCGGCCCGGAAAAGATCCGCACCCGTCTTGGGACCCTGGAACCGCGCGTTGTCGCGGAACAGGATCCGGCCGGCTTTGTGGAACTGTTCAAGGAAAGGCCGGCAGTGCATCGATTTCCCGGCTCCATGGCGGCAAGGGTCCAAGCCCTCGCGGCCACAGTGGACAGCGACTGGGACGGGGATGCATCCGCGATCTGGACGCAGGGGGACCCCGATGGCCCGGAAGTGCTTCGCCGGCTCCAAGCCCTGCCAGGCTATGGCGAGCAGAAGGCCAGGATCTTCCTGGCACTGCTGGGCAAGCAATGCGGCCTGAGAGCTGCGGGGTGGCAGGAAGCAGCCGGCCACTACGGTGAGGATGGTTCCTACCTGTCCGTCGCCGACATCGTGGACCCGGAGTCCCTGGCCAAGGTGCGAGCCAGTAAGCAGGCAGCAAAGGCAGCCGCCAAAGCGGCAAAGGCCCCGGCCTCCTGATCAGGCTCCGGCCGGCCCTCAGTAACAGTTTCTCTTCCGGCCCTGCCTCGACGCCGGACCGACAGCCTTGCAGCACCGATCACTGCAGATGCAGCGGGGTCTTCAGCTGGAAAGCCTTAAATGCGTAAGGCCCCTACCGGTTTGGTTGGGGCCTTTTGCTGTGTTTGTGGTGTTGAGTGTGGGAGACCCCCCAACCTGGTGTGGGTTGGGGGGTCTCGACCTAATGGTTGTCCGGCGGTGTCCTACTCTCCCAC